>NZ_GG774810.1:111849-163086 GCF_000163675.1 Bacteroides sp. D22
GCCCTGAAAGGGCATAATTGTATACGGTTCCGCCCTTTCAGGGCTTGTGGCTGGTGTGTTTTTTTCGTAGGGCGTTGCCCTACGCTATATAATTAAGCCCTTTCAGGGCAGCCCAATAAATATATAATTGTAAGGCTTTCAGCCTAACTGCAAAATTCTCATTTAACCGATAATTTCTCATTTAACTGCAAAATTCCCATTTAATTAAGAACGGTACGGAAATGAGGTAAACTCATACAATTATAATTCAAAAAAACTTCCGTAAACATTCTCAAGTATACTTATCACTATGAGAAAAAATACTCATAGGTATGAGAAGAAATACTCATTATAATGAGAACTTTTTCTCATTGCAGTGAGAATATACCCTTGTCAGAATAGGCTGAAACAGTTCATTACTGTACCGGAAACGAGCTAATTCTAATTCAAAACCGAACATGAATGCTTGTCTACTTCCCACTATATTTACTTGGCTGCATCCCGAATTGTTTCTTGAACAATGAACTGAAATACTTCGTGTTGACAAATCCGGTTTCGGCGGCGACATCGGTTACGCTTTTACCTTCTTTCAGCAGTTCGGCAGCTTTTTGTAGCCGGATGATACGGATAAACTCTTGCGGCCCTTTTCCCGTCAGTGATTTAAGGCGACTGTAGAATAGTGTCCGGCTCATTGCCATTTCATGGCATAAGAGATTGATGTTGAAATCGGGTTCATCCAAATGTTCAAGAACAAACCGGGTAGCTTGCATGATAAACCGGCGGTCACCCTCGGCCATTGTTTCGCTTGCTGTCGTTACGTTTTTGTTGTCGATACTTTCATTGTTTTCATTGCTTTCATTGTCGTCACGTTTGCCGCCCGCCTCTACTTGAGCGATGGCTTGCCGCATGAAAAACTGCCGTTGCCTGTTTCGATTGTCAATCAATCCTTGTACTTTCAATTTCAGTATCTCTGTACTGAATGGTTTGGGGATATAATCATCCGCGCCTTTCTTCAATCCTTCCACTATTGCTTCGTGGTTAGCCTTTGCCGTCAGCAGAACGACCGGAATACCTGATGTGTCAGGATTTTCCTTGACCATTCTGCAAAGCTCGTCACCCCGTATGCCGGGCATCATGACGTCGGAGAGGATGATATCCGGATATTCATTGGCGAGACAGGCGATAGCTTCGTGTCCGTCGGCAACATCAATCACCCGATAGAGGTGTTCAAAGGTCTGGCGGAGGTAGTGACGGAGAGTTTCGTGGTCTTCTACAATGAGCAATGTATTCCGGTCGTCCGGATCTTTCATTTTATCCGTTTCGTGGCTATTATTATCCAATGTGCCGGCAAGGTGTTCGAGGGATGATTCGTGCGACACGGGTTCGGCTACGGTGGTTCGCGGCAATGTTACGATGAAAGTAGTTCCCTTGCCCTCCTCGGAACAGAAAGTGATTTTTCCATGTAGCATCTTTACAATGCGCTGCACCTGCAACAGTCCGAATCCGGTTCCTTCTTCCTGTGACTGCCGGGCATTTTCGGCTCTGTAAATATCGGAGAAGATATGCTTTTTCGCTTTCTTCGGTATGCCTATTCCGTTATCTTTCAACGAAAGGATGGCTTTGCGTTTCGTGGCTTTCAAATCCAGACTGATTTCTCCTTGGGGCATGGTGTATTTGCAGGCATTGGAAAGAAGATTGTCGAGTAACATCTCTATCAGGTGTTTGTCGGCCGAAACGAAAACGGATTCGTTGGGTTGGGTCAGATTCAGTGTCAACTGCTTCTTCTCGCAAAAAGACCGGAAGATGGAGACTTCTTTCAGCAAAACTTCATTCAGACAAAGCGGAACCGATGAAGAGGATGGCTTGTGGGCGTCTACCTTTTCAAATTCGAGCAACTGTGTGATGAGCGAATGGAGTTTCCGGGTACTTTCATGAGCCAGATTCAGGTAATAACGGGCTTTGTCCGAGAGATCCTGTTCCCGGTTCAAATCCTCCAGAGGTGCCATGATAAGCGTTACCGGCGTGCGAATGTCGTGCGCCGTGTCGATGAAGAAACGTATTTTGTCTTCGTCGTATTTCTTTTGGAGCTGGTTGCTCTTATAGCGCAGGATGAAATAGAAAACGAAGCCTATTATAAATAGGTAAATAGCCCAAGCCCACCACGAGTTCCACCATGGCTGGCTCACTTTCACTTCTAAGGTGCTTTCGGAGATAGTCTTTCCGTCGCTGCGCCGCAGGCTGCGCACCTTAAAAAGATAACTGCCCGGCGATACCTTGGTGTAGGATGCCTTGCCCTCGGCAGACGGTTTGCTCCAGTCATTGTCATACCCCTCTAAAATATGCTGATAGACAATATCGCGCTGGAAACGATAGTTGATAGATTCAAAAGAAACGGTAAACGAGTTGTATTTATAGCCGAGCCGTACCGCACGGTCGGCAAGCATATCATGGATGGCGGGTCTCAACGATTCTTCTTCCTGGACGTTTTGATAATCAACCGTCAGCCCTGTGAAACGCAGGAGCGTCCAGTAGTCTACGGTTGAGATGTCGAGTGGCATGATAAAGACAGCGCCATCCGTGCTGCCATACACAAACTCTCCGTTCATCAACCGGGCAAATGAGGATTTGTTATATTCCTTGTCTATATTGCCCGCATAGTTGAGGTTCGACACGCGCAGGCTGTCTATCAAGGCAATTCCTTTTCCGGTGCTGACCCACAAGCGTTTCTTGTCGTCTCGCTGCAAACTATATATATCGTTGGACGGCAATCCCTCTTGAACAGTGAAAGTCTTTACCGTCCGGTTTTTCATGTCATATAGATTCAATCCTCCCCCTTCGGTTCCCAGCCACACGGTTCCGTCGTCATTGAACAGCATAGAGATGATATAAGCACTGACATTCTGATTGTGAAATTCCTGGGAATTGGCATAGTGCTGTATATTCCCTGTATGTTTGTCCACCAGGAAGAAACCATTGACGGTAGCCACCGCTACCCGGTTTCGGTCGATAGGTTCAATGGATTGTACCCAATTCACGTCGAAAGACCGTCTGCTGCCTTTTTCTTTTTCAAACATGATCAGGCATCCGTCCAGACCTCCTATCCATAAGTCTCCCTCCATGTCTTGTCTGACGGAGAAAATATAATTGGTGGTCAATTGCCCTTGTTGCTTGGTGAGATGGCGTAACACGCGTCCGTTGTTATCCAGTAGATACACTCCGTCTCCGTACGTTCCTACCCATACGTTCCCATTTCCGGATGTGCAAAGAGAAATGGTTACGATTTCTTTCAGCACGTGTTTCCAAGTGCCTGACAAGGTGTTTCGGATGCTGATTCCATCATCGGTAGCGAACCATTGGTTGCCATCCGGATTTTCTTCGATATCATTCACGTTGTTGCTGATGAGAGAATGGGTATTTCCCTTTTCGTGTGCTAATATCGAAATGGGATGTTTCAGCAGGATAGCCACGGATACACCTCCCGTATAACTACCTATCCAGATGTTGCCCTGGTCGTCTCTGGTTACGGCATATACGCCGTTTCCGCGCAGGTAAGTATCTGTGTCATCTTTGGTGTTCATCAGTAAACGGGCTTTCTTAGTGTCCTTGTCTATCGCATACACACCGCCACCGTCTACGCCTATGAGTATGGTATGTACATCATAGTCTGTAATTGCCCGTATCGGATGAAGGAACGTGCTCCCTTGTCCCTCCAGCGCAAGCACTTTGGAAGTGTCGAGGTTCATCACAGACAAACCGCTGCCAAATGTGCCTATCCAGAGTTCTTTTTTCGGTTTGTCGCAGAACAATGTTTGTACATTCCACCCTTCCAGTAGTTGGCGTTTCTTATCCGGCAGGGCGTGTGACAGTTGCCAGACACCGTTAGAAGTACCCACAAAAAGCGACTCGCCGGCAAATGCGATGTCGTTGACATATTGTCCTTTCAGCACGGCAACTATATGATGGTCCGCTTCTTGCTTGTATAGTCCTTTATCCGCCCCCATCCACCAGGTTCCGTCACTATCCAAACAGAGTTTGTTCAAGATGACTTCTTCCTGAATCAATTGTCCCAGGTGGAGGACTTGCTCAAAATGATCCAGGATGGTGGAGTATCGGTAAATTCGTCCGGTATGGTCGTAGGCAAACAGTCCTTGTTGTGCGTCGTACAATAAGTAAAGCCTGCGTCCGGCAAGATCGCCATAATAGAAACTGCCCGGTAAATCATAGTTCTTTACCGTATGACCGTTGTATCTGTCTATTCCGGTTTTTGTAGCAATCCACATCGCACCGTCTCCATCCTCGACAATCGAAAAAACACGTTGACTACTAAGGCCTTCTGCATAGCCTACATGCCTGACATCGAACATCCGGTTGGTCAGTTCGGCTTTGACAGCCATATTTATCATTAGTAGTAAGGTGATAACAAGATTAAAACGAACCATATTCTTTTAATTGTTGACATTACAAAGATAAAGTTTCTTTAGAAAATCCCAACAGAATAGGAGTACGAAATTAGAAGGAATATTCAGTAAATGTTCCTATGTAAAGTCAATTAGAAAATCAACAAGATTTATATTTCCGGGAATGGCAAGTTTCTTTCTTATTCGGTAACGGGCTGTTTCTACTCCACGAATAGTAAGATTGGTGAACTGCGCAATGTCTTTGGTCGATAGATTTAGCCGTAACAGTGCACAAAATCTCAAGTCACTGGCTGTGAGACTGGGATATTGTTTACGCAGGTTACGGAAGAAATTCTTATGGATCATATCAAAATTCTTGTGGTAAATATCCCAGAATTCTTCCTCATTCAGGTTTCCGTTAATCTGCTTCAGTATGGTGTCTATATCATGTTGATTGATAATTCCTTTATGCTCTTGTTCAGACATAACCTCTTTCAAGCTTTCAACTGCTTTACGCTGGACTACGGCATCGAGAGCCAGGCTGGCTAATTCCTTACTTTTGACCTGTAATTCTGCTTCAAGTAATTGCTCGCGTTGTTGCGCAATGATATGTTCCTGCTCCAACATCTTGAAGTCCTGTTTCATTTTCTCTTTCTCAAACTCCCTATTACGTTTTCTTAGCATTTTGGCAGCATGCCAGCGAGAGTATAAATATACTATTACACTCGCAAGAAGCACATATATTATCCAAGCATATATGGACAGATAAAATGGGCGTGGTTTATTGAAATAATATTCTACGGAACTAAGTACCTGACCATCGACATTTTTCACTGAAGCCGTAAAATGATAATCTCCATACCCTAAGCTACCAAATGTGACTACCGGATCGGCTGATTCTGACATCAGATCCAAGCTACTTCCCGTGAGGTGATAACAAAAACGGAGAGGTTCGTAGTTAAAATTAGGATAAGACAAATGGAAAGTTATATCCCCCCATATTTTCTTGTTGTCTTTCTTTTCGGCAGATACAGGCATTAGATGCAATTGATAATCCTGCGACAAAGAAGTAGCTTTTCTAATGAGTAAAGAATTCCTTTGCAGCAAAGTGTCTTTTTTTAGATTCATATCCAAACGCCCTATACCATTGTTGAGACAGAAATAAGTAATGTTATTGTTTACATATACATTATTATTGTTTTCATTGCATTCAAGTCCGAAAAAAGAGGAAGGGATGAAGCGTTCCATCCTGAAATTGTCATTATCATATCTTATCAGGGTGTATCCGCGGTAGTCGGTAAGCCAATAGAGGTTATCATCTACCGGTATAGCCATATTAATCCCGTTTTTGAGAATAGAGTTAAGTTGTACGAAAGGTATGATGCGCTGGTTAATATCATCATAAGTATACGTTCTTTTGCTGTCCGACAATACCACTCTTCCACGTATCTTCATAACATGCATCAGGCTTGCATTATTTTCTTCGTCTGACAATGATTTGATATAAGTATACTTTTCTACCTTTTTTAAATCTCTTGAAAGCTCTATTTTATAGATACCGAGACTCATATGTGCCGCCCATATATTTCCACTATGATCGACCTCGAACTGGCGTACCGGATTCCAGAAGCCATCAATGGAATGAGAGAAACTCCATTTACCATTATATTTACGGTAGACCCGAAGATTATAATAGGACGATTCAATGAGCACTTCTTGTCCGTTAATGATGCATTTGCGGAGGCACGTGCTACTGGTTTCTGTTTCGGGGATATTGCTGGCGGTAGTTCCTGTTATGATTTTAGTTCCCAAATTGTTTCCCAACAAGATTTGTGAATCAAATGTACTGATATGCCAGTTCTGTCCTTCGGTACCCTGGATAGGAACAATTGTTTGGCCGGCAAAAGAGTACAACCACGCAGACTGGTTAGTAGCAATATATAGACTATTATTAAATGCATTGACTCCATATACCATTCCGAATGACTGTGAGTTGCGGTCAGGTATCAGAATGGAATAGGGAGAACCGGTATGGATTAATGCAATGCCGATATCAAGTGCCGCCCATACATTATTATCCCGATCGCAGAAAAGCCGTAATACAGAATTGTTATATAAACGATTTTCCATATCATAATGCCACTTCTCTTTTCCTTCTTTGTCAACGGCATAAATACCATTGCGGATCGTTCCGAGTACGATTGTCGAATCTGATGGAATCATTACGGCACGATTCATCTGCTGACTTTTTAATTCCTGATCGATAGCGGTAGGGTGGGGAGAAAGTGTCTTTCCGTCATAGTCAAAAAGTCCGTTCCACTCGGTACATAGAATCATTTTTCCTCCTGCGGTGGGAATGACTGCAACCACAGAGTCATCTTTTAATGCTTTACGTTTAATCAATAGTTTATATTCATCATTTTCCAGAAGGTAAAAATCACCGTTGACCATCTGTACATAGATTCGTCCATGCGCTTTATGAAAATACAATGGCAAATGTTGAGAATTATAGTGTGCGGTTACTTTCTTTCCGTCATATTTAAACCATGAACTGAAAGATTGGAAATAAATGCATTCACCTATTTTGAGTATATTCCATATTTCATCATTGTGTGTTTCGATATTCTTGAGTTGGCTCCATAAGGAAGTGTATTCAAGTATACCAAGAGAGTTGCGGCTGAAATAGCCGAAATCCTCGTATGTTCCCACATAGATACGGTCGTCGTCAATGAGTATGGATCGCACAAGCTGATTACCGGGCATTTGATATTTACTCCATGTATAGCCATCGAAACATAATAGTCCTGTATTATTTCCAATATACATCTCTCCGTTCTTTCCTTGGGCTAAAGCCCAGTTTTGTAATCCTGCTTGGTAGTCTTTGGCAGTATAGTTGGTCACAATGGGCATAAATGTAGATGCATGACTTATTACCGGGGATAAACATCCTCCTATGAAAATAAATAATAAATAGATAAAATCAGTGCGTCTCATAGAATACTCTCTCTATTATAGTGATGAAAAATAATTTCAAATATAATACCAAATAATTAAAAAATCCCAAATCAGCGAAAAAACATGCCAAAATAAGTGTCTACAAGCGATAAACGTACTAAAAACGTAGTGTTGTACAGCATAAAAGTAGTAGCGTAGTATGCGTTATTTTGCAAGAATTTTAAAAACTCCATTCCTTTGTTGCATCGATTTTTTAGCAACCTTATTATCAACTAATACGTAAAAAAATGAAGAGAAAGATTACTTTTCTTGTAGTTGCAGTGTTGTGTTTACAAACACTGCTTGCTCAAAACAAAACAATCAGAGGTACTATTGTTGATTCCTTTAGTGAACCGATCATTGGTGCGTCTGCTCATGTAAAAGGTACCTACACTGGTACTATCTCGGACCTTAATGGTAACTATACTTTGGAAAACGTTCCCGAAGATGCTGTTATTACCTTCTCTTATATAGGAATGATACCTCAAGAAATTGCTGTAAAAGGGAAGAATGTAATCAATGTTCAATTAAAAGATGATGTTCAGAAGCTGGAAGAAGTGGTCGTGATCGGTTATGGTTCAGCCAAAGCCAAGGACTTGACTTCTCCTATTACGGTAGTCAAGGGGGAAGCGTTACTTTCTACTCCCGCCTCTTCACCTATGGCTGCCATGCAAGGGAAAGTGGCCGGAGTAAATGTAACCAATAGCGGTACTCCGGGAGAAGGGCCGAAGGTAGCCATTCGTGGTAAAGGGTCATTTTCCAACAGTTCGCCTCTTTATGTTGTAGACGGTATGTTCTATGATGACATCAATTTCCTCAATAGTAATGACATTCAGGATATGTCCGTGTTGAAGGATGCTTCGGCTGCTGCCATTTATGGTGTGCGTGCCGCTAATGGTGTTGTTATTATCACTACCAAAAAAGGCCAACGTAATCAGAAAGCTAAAATTACCTATAACGGATATATAGGTGTACAGAAAGCTACAAACGTTTTAGAAATGGCTAATTCTCAAGAGTATTCTACTATGCTTCTCGAGGCTAATTATGATGCGTATGTATCTACCATGAAGGCTTCTATTGATAAATTCGGCGGTGACTATTCCGATCCGGATTTTCATAACTGGAAATTCGATTCAGACACAGACTGGTATAAGGAGTTACTGCGGAGTGCGCTTATCACTAACCACAGTTTGGGAATTAGTGGTGGAACAGAGAAAAGCACTTATTCCGTAGGTATGAGTTATTTGTATCAGGATGGTGTAATGGATGTAGAGAATAACTATAAACGTCTCAATTTCCGTGCAGCACTCGATTATGAAGCAGCCAACTGGCTGAAGGTCGGTTTTAATGGTGTATTTAGTAACTCTACCCAAGTGTTGCCACAAAATAAAGCTTGGCAGCAGGCATTTAATGCTCCGGGCATTTATCCGGTTTATGATTCGGCAAATGATAATACTTTCCCCGACAAGTATGCATCACCTGATGCAGTTGGTTTCACTGCTAACTTCTACAATCCTGTGGCAACAGCCAACTATTATGATTCACAAAATGAGAACTATCAGGTATTGACTAACTTCTATGCACAGTTCCAACTCTTACCGGAGAAGTTAAATTTCAGAACAAGTTATAGTTATGATTATTCAGCCATTCGCGGTCGTGAATATATTGCTCCCTACTATGTAAGTAGCTGGCAACAACAGGCCGTTTCAGAATTGACAAAGAAAGATACGAACTATTACAATTACATTTGGGATAATATATTGACTTATAATAATCAGTGGGGAAAACATAACTTTGGAGCCATGTTGGGTTACTCTATGCGGCAACAACAGTACAGATATATGTGGGGAAAAGCTAATAATGTACCGGAAGGAAAAGACGAATGGCTTTATTTGAGTCAGGGAAATGCTGAAGGTGTAACTCTTGGAGATGATGGTTACTGCTATCGCGGTCAGTCTTATTTCACCCGTTTAAGTTATGACTATGCAGGGAAATATCTGTTGACATTCACTATGCGTGCGGACGGTTCTTCCAAATATCAGGAACATTGGGGATATTTCCCATCCGTTGGTGCTGCATGGGTTATCAGTGAAGAAGATTTTATGAAAGATCAAAAGTTCTTTGATTACCTGAAACTGCGTGCCAGCTGGGGGCGTTTGGGTAATGACCACGTAGCTGCAAGTGATGGTTTTGCTTCAATTACCACAGGTAATTCTGCATCCGGTGTATTTGGAAACTCTACTTTCCCAGGCTATCAAAATACAACTTATTTCAGTTATTTGAAGTGGGAGCTGGTAGATGAAACAAACGTCGGTTTGAACTTCTCTACTTTTAAGAATCGTTTGAATGTAGATTTGGACTATTTCTATCGCCTGACAAAAAGAGCTGTTATATCTCCGCGTTTACCGTTCAGCAATGACGTACTTGCCGGAAACTATGGTAAGATTCTGAATTCGGGTTTTGATTTATCACTTAACTGGAATGATAATATCGGAAGAGGCTTCAAATATAATTTAGGAGTGAACCTTTCATATTTGAAGAATAAGGTAAAAGACCTTGGAGGATTGAGCTCTATCAAGGGAGGAAAGACCATTAATATGGTAGGTAAAGAAATGAATTCATACTATGGATATAAGGTTGTAGGAGTTTATCAGACTTTGGAAGAATGTGCGGAAGATCCGATTGCCGTAGCCAACAATCTTGTACCGGGTGACTTCAAGTATGAAGATGTAAACGGTGATAACGTAATTGATGGTGATGACCGCCAAGTACTTGGCTCTTACATACCTAATTTTACATACGGCATTAATCTTGGTTTGAACTGGAAGAATCTGGATTTTGAATTGACTACGTATGGTCAAACAGGCGGACAGATATACAACCGTAAACGTGCTTTGCGTTATGCACAGTCTAATTATAACTTTGATAAAGCACAGTATGAGAATCGTTGGACCGGACCGGGTTCTACTAACTCGCATCCGTCTGCAGCAGCATTGGTAAAGGGCTGGAATGTATCTGACCAAAGAGTGAACTCTTATTTTGTAGAAAGTGCGGATTTCTTCCGTATTCAGAACATAACTCTCGGTTATAGTTTGCGTAATATCAAGATGGGAAATTACACATTGCCGGGTATCCGTTTCTCACTGACGGCAGACCGTCCGTTCACAACATTTAAGGCGAATTCATTCACTCCGGAGTTGAGCGATGCTGAAGGATGGGATACAGAAGTTTATCCTTTGACATCTACTTATAGCTTTGGAATCCAGATTGATTTCTAAGCCGGAATGGAAAAATTAATTTTAATCTAACAAAAGAACAAGAAAATGAGAATACTAAAGAATATCTTAATATATGCGTTGCCAGCATTAATGTTATGCAATACATCATGTGATTATCTTGATAAAGAGCCCGAAAATAAGGTTCCGGAAGAGAATGTAGACTTTACTCAAATTGAGAATATGTATCAAGCGGTTTCCGGAGTATATGCTAAAGTTAGAACAGGCGGTATGCACTGGGTGATATGGCCATTGTCTGTCGTGCGTGATGATGATGTTTGGTCCGGACGTATAGATGACCAGGCAACCCTTATTGATATGGGTAACTACAACTACGACAGTTCTTTCTGGGGACTCAACGAGATGTGGAATCAGTATTATGGTATCATAAAAGTGGCCAATGCTGCTCTTGAATCGCTGGATTCCTACGCAGAAAATATCACGTCGGACGATGATATGACTAATTACCGTTCTTACTGTGGTGAAGTGAGGTTCCTTCGTGCTTATGCTTATTACCGGCTTGTACAGGCTTTTGGTCCGGTAACTATTTTGCGTAATAATACTCAAACCGACATGACCCGTTCAACGATCAATGCTGTATATAAATATGTTCTTGAAGATCTACAGTATACGATGGACCATACTCCGAGATTACGTCCGAATGAAATGGCCCATTATGGTGCTGTCACTGCTTTCTCGGCAGAGATGCTTGCAGCAAAGATACATCTGAATCAGGGTAATTATGGAGAAGTTGAAACATTGACAGATGATATTATCGGTAGCAAGAAATTTAAGCTTTATGATGATTACTATAATTTATTCAAGATTCCGGGTAAGGTTTGTGATGAATCGTTATTCGAATGTCAGTGTACTGATTTTGGTCTTGGGTCAGGTGATATGGTAGATGCTGATAACTGGTTTGTATTCCAAGGACCGGCGAACGACGGAAATATTTCAGGTTGGGGATTTATCGGTATATATAAAGATTTCCGTGATTGGGCAGCGGCTCGTGGTGAGACTATCCGTGCTACGACTTCGTTCCTGTTGGCCGGTACAACTACTCCAAGCGGTGATGTGATTCGTGAATTGCAGAACTCTACTCAAACAGATTGCTGGAATGGAAAAGCCTATACTCCGACAGATCAGTTGACACCAGGTCGTACTAAATATGGTGCAAATAACAATGTACGTATATTCCGTTACGCAGATGTACTATTGATGAATGCAGAAGCTAAGGTACGTTTGGGTAAGGATGGTGATGCACCGTTGAAGCTTGTGCGTGACCGCGCCAAGATGTCCGAGATTGATAATGCGACAGTAGACCAAATCCTTGATGAACGCCGTATGGAACTTGTTTGTGAGTGGGGAGAGCGTTACAACGACTTGATTCGTACCGGTAAGGCTGCTTCTGTGCTTGGTTCCAAAGGATGGACTGAAGATAAAACCTATTATCCGCTTCCTTTCGATCAGGTATCTAATATCCCAAGTCTGACGAACGAACCGATTGACGAGTAATTATGTCTAAATAAAATTAGGAAATGACAGGAATAGTAAAAAAGATATTACTAAGTTCTGGGATAGCGTTCTCTGCCTTGGCAGGGAACGCACTACCACCGGAAGATTCTATAAAAGTAGTAAAAGGACAGGTAAGTGACTACTATATCCCGGTAGTAAATCAATACGAAATAACCGGAACGGTTGTAGATGAACAGGGTAATCCGCTTGAAGGGGCTACCGTTATGTTTTTCTCGAGTCCGGTTCATTGTAACACGAACATAGAAGGCCGTTATACGTTGAAGGCTACTGATAACGATGTGCATCTTTATGCCTATTATCCGGGAAAATCTTTTGCCAATGTAAAACGTGCTGTTGACGACCGGCAAGTGAAAATCGTTATGCAATCAGGGAAGCATAAGTCTGTGCAGCGTCAGCCTGCTCAAGCTACAAGGTGGTATGACCCTGCGCATCCTGTCACTCGTACCTATTGTAATCCTATGAATATTAGTTATAACTATGAACCTTATAACAACAATGTTCAGTCTAACGGATCGTTCAGATCTTCTGCCGATCCGATGGGGTTAACTTATAAAGATGAGTATTTCCTGTTTTCCACGAACCAGGGAGGCTTCCATTATTCGAAGAATCTAAGTGACTGGGAATTTGCTCCGGCCTCTTTCCAGCGTCGTCCTACGGATGACGATATGTGCGCTCCGGCAGCATTTGTAAGCGGAGATACGTTGTTCTATACCGGTTCTACTTATGAAGGATTGCCCGTATGGTATAGCACGTCTCCCAAATCCGGGCGTTTCAAGCGTGCTATCGAACGTAATACGTTACCTTCATGGGATCCTTGCTTGTTTTTGGATGATGACGGTAAACTCTATCTTTATTATGGCTCGAGTAACGAGTACCCTCTTAAAGGCGTACAGGTCAGTCGTGATGATTTTCGTCCGGTCAGTAAGATTTATGATATCATGATGCTTCGTCCGGAAGAACATGGCTGGGAACGGTTTGGGATGAACAATGATGATGAAGTGACGTTGCGTCCGTTTACCGAAGGGGCTTATATGACGAAGCATAATGGAAAATATTATTTTCAGTACGGTGCTCCGGGAACGGAGTTTAAGGTATATGCCGACGGAGTATATGTCAGTGATTCGCCATTAGGACCGTTCACTTACCAGCAGCATAATCCGATGAGCTATAAGCCCGGCGGATTTGTACAGGGAGTAGGACACAGTGGCACTTTTCAAGATTTGAAAGGGAATTACTGGCATGTGGGTACCTGTATGTTATCTCTCAAATATAAGTTTGAAAGGCGTATCGGATTATATCCTACGGCATTCGATCCGGATGGAGTGATGTACTCTACCACAGCATTCGGCGATTATCCTTGCTGGAATGCCGACTACGATATTAAAAATCCGTCTGACCGGTTTACCGGCTGGATGCTCCTTTCTTATGAGAAACCGGTAAAAGTATCCAGTACCGACAGCATCTATTCCTCTTCCAATCTTACCGATGAAAATATGCGTACGTATTGGGCTGCTAAAACCGGGGAACCGGGTGAGTGGATAGAAATTGATCTTGGCGCCATGAAACACATCAAGGCGATCCAACTCAACTACTATGACCATAAAAGTGTGCAGCATAATCGTGCAAACGATTTATACTATCAATATCGTATCTACTCCAGTGATAACGGGACAGACTGGACACTGGCGGTAGATAAAAGTGATAACGATAAAGATGTACCTCATGACTACATCGAATTGGGTGAGACGCTGGATGCCCGTTATCTGAAACTGGAAAACATTCATGTTCCATCCGGCAACTTTTGCCTTTCGGAATTCCGGGTGTTTGGTTTTGCCGATGGAGAGAAACCTCTGCCTGTACGAAACTTCAAGGTAGCACGTGACAAACAGGATAAGCGCAATGCGATGATTTCGTGGAATCCTTCATCCGATGCCTACGGCTATAATATTTATTATGGCATTGCTCCCGAAAAGCTATATAACTGCATCACCGTGAACGGTGCGGATCATTATGACTTCCGGGGACTTGACCTTGGTACGACTTACTACTTTGCCATTGAAGCTTTGAATGAATCGGGACGGTCGGCGTTGTCGAAAGTCGTGAAACAATAATTATTAATCAGAAGAAATACTTTATATGATGATGGAATGGACAAGAACCGGCATATTTATTACTCTACTCGTAGTGGTATGCGCATGTACACAAAAGAACAAGACAGTGACCGATGCGGAGCCTGATCGCCCCGAGGCATTTGCGAACGACGATGAACTACTCGACTATATTCAAAAGACGCATTTCAACTATATGTGGGAAGGTGCGGAAAAGACTTCCGGACTGGCCTGCGAACGTATACATCTTGATAACGTTTATCCACAACAGGACCAGGATGTAATTACGATTGGAGGTAGCGGATTTGGAGTTGCCGGCTTGTTGGTGGCTATCGAACGAAACTTTATCAACCGGGAAGAAGGTGTAGCCCGGTTGACAAAGATTGTAGACTATCTGGCAAAAGCCGATCGTTTTCATGGAGTGTGGCCGCATTGGCTCCATGGTCCTACGGGCAAAGTGAAACCGTTCGGAACAAAAGATGACGGTGGCGACCTGGTAGAAAGTAGCTTCCTTATGCAAAGTCTGCTGTGTGTACGGCAATACGTAAAGGATGGCAACGAGAAAGAAAAAGCACTGGCAGCTAAAATAGACGAACTGTGGCACGGGATGGAATTCGACTGGTATCGCAACGGCGACCAGAATGTATTATACTGGCATTGGTCTCCTAACTATGGCTGGGAAATGAACTTCCCGCTCGAAGGCTATAATGAATGTCTGATTACCTATATCCTTGCAGCCTCATCCCCTACACATTCCGTTCCGGCAGCCTGTTACCATGAAGGGTGGGCGCGTAGCGGTGGCATCAAAAGCGCTTCCAAACCTTACGGTTACCCGCTCGAACTGAAGCATAATGGCGCAGAAGAGAAAGGCGGTCCCTTATTCTGGGCACACTACTCTTACATCGGCCTCGACCCGCGTAACTTGACCGATCAATATGCCAACTACTGGAATGTGGTACGCAATCATGCGATGAGTGATTATCAATATTGTGTCACTAATCCGAAAGGCTACAAAGGATATGGACCTGATTGCTGGGGACTTACAGCGAGTTACTCCATAAATGGCTATTCAGCTCACATGCCCGACAATGATCTCGGTGTGATAACTCCTACTGCCGCTTTATCCTCTTTCCCTTACACACCGGAAGAGTCGATGGCCGCCTTGAAAGGTTTCTATAAACAAGGATCGTGGATTTGGGGGAAATATGGATTTTACGATGCATTCTCACCGAACGAAAAGTGGACTGTTCCGCATTATCTCGCCATCGACCAGTGTACGATTGCGCCAATGATAGAGAACCACCGTACAGGACTACTTTGGCGATTATTTATGAGTTGTTCGGAAATTCAGGACGGACTGAAAAAGCTAGGTTTCACTTCTACAACAGCCGAATAAAAACAGAAGAAAGAATAATATAAATACAAAACAGAATATGAGAATAGGTAGATTTTTGCTAACAGCAGTGATTACAGCGTCTGCTGTCACTGCTATGGCTGCCTCGCAAGCCGATAAAGGTAAAATGGATCAGTTTATTGACAACCTGATGGGGAAGATGACTTTGCAGGAAAAGATCGGTCAGCTCAATCTTCCTGTGTCGGGTGAGATTGTCACCGGACAAGCTAAGAGCAGTGATGTGGCCGGGAAGATAAGGAAAGGTCAGGTCGGTGGTCTTTTCAATGTAAAAGGAGTGGAGAATATTCGGGAAGTCCAAAAGATTGCCGTAGAGCAGAGCCGTTTGAAAATTCCTTTGTTGTTTGGTATGGATGTCATTCACGGATATGAGACTGTTTTTCCTATTCCTTTGGCACTTTCCTGTAGTTGGGATATGGAGGCTATCAAAGAATCTGCCTGTATAGCCGCAAAAGAATCCAGTGCCGATGGTATTTGCTGGACTTTCAGTCCTATGGTCGATATCTGTCGTGATCCCCGCTGGGGACGTATGGCTGAAGGCGGAGGCGAAGATCCTTATTTAGGTTCGGAGATTTCGGCAGCCATGGTAAAAGGTTATCAGGGTGATGATCTGACAGATAAGAACACCATTATGGCTTGTGTGAAACACTTTGCCTTGTATGGTGCACCCGAAGCCGGCCGTGATTATAACACAGTAGACATGAGTCACCTAAGTATGTTCAACAATTATTTCCCTCCTTATAAAGCAGCTATTGATGCTGGTGTGGGTAGTGTGATGACTTCTTTCAATGTGGTTGACGGTATTCCTGCTACCGGCAACAAATGGCTGATGACCGATGTCTTGCGTGACCGTTGGGGATTTGATGGTTTTGTTGTGACAGACTACACAGCTATTTCCGAGATGATTGCTCACGGAATGGGAGATCTTCAACAGGTATCTGCCATGTCACTTAGTGCCGGAACCGATATGGATATGGTTGCAGACGGTTTCCTTACTACTTTGGAGAAATCTCTCAAAGAAGGGAAAGTGACAATGGCTGAAATAGATAAAGCCTGCCGTCGTATTCTTGAAGCGAAATACAAGCTCGGATTGTTTGATGATCCTTATAAATATTGTGATGCAAGCCGTGTGAAGAAAGATATCTTTACGGCAGAAAACCGTACCGTAGCCCGTAAAATAGCTACTGAAACATTTGTGCTTTTGAAGAATGAAAACAACCTGCTTCCATTACAGCGTAAAGGCAAAATAGCTCTTGTTGGCCCGCTTGCCAATACAAAGGCCAATATGCCGGGTACATGGAGTGTGGCAGCTGCTTCTGACAAATACAATTCCCTGTATGAAAGCATGAAGCAATCATTGGCAGGTAAAGCGGAAGTGCTTTATGCCAAAGGTTCAAATCTGATGTATGATGCTCAAAGAGAGGCGGAAGCTACTATGTTCGGTCGTGAAATGCGTGATCCGCGTAGTGCGCAGGAGTTGCTTGATGAGGCTTTGAATGTAGCTTCCCAAGCAGATGTGATTGTGGCGGCAGTTGGTGAATCGTCTGAAATGAGTGGTGAATCCAGCAGCCGTACTAATCTTGAAATGCCGGATGCGCAGCGTGATCTTCTGACAGCATTGAAAAAGACAGGCAAACCGGTTGTACTGGTCTATTTTGCCGGTCGCAGCACTGTGATGACTTGGGAACAGGAAAATTTCCCGGCTATACTGAATGTATGGTTCGGAGGCAGTGAAGCAGCCGACGCGATTTGTGATGTAGTATTCGGAGATGTTTCTCCGAGTGGAAAACTGACTACGACCTTCCCGAAGAACGTAGGACAAATTCCTTTGTATTACAACCATTTGAATACAGGTCGTCCTTTAGAGGCAGGAAAGTGGTTCAGTAAATTCCGTAGCAACTATCTTGATATAGACAATGATCCTCTTTATCCATTTGGATATGGATTGTCATACACCACATTCCGTTACGGTGATCTTCAACTTAGCAATAACTCAATGAATGAAAGGGGGAAGATAACCGCCTCTGTCACTGTCACCAACACGGGCAACTATGATGCTGACGAAATCGTACAAATGTATATTCGTGATATGGTAGGGAGTGTAGCACGTCCGGTGAAAGAATTGAAAGGCTTCGAACGTATCCATTTGAAGAAAGGGGAAAGCCGCACTGTCTCTTTCGATATCACAGCAAAACAATTGAAATTCTATAACAGTGCGCTGAATTGGGTATGTGAACCGGGAGAATTTGAAGTGATGGTTGGTGGAAATAGCCGCGATGTACAAACAAAGAAATTCAGTTTGCAATAATACATATATGCTAAAATGACGTTTTCACTAAGGTTAGTCTAGGTATATTCATCAAATATGGTCAAACGATAGAAAGAGAATGAAGTCTCAATTTATTGTTTGACCATATTTTAATAAGTATTTTAAATCAGAAGTTGCTTTATAAATTCAAGGCTTTTCAAATACTCTATTCTTTTTAAGTCATCCGGTACAGAATTATTAGTGGTTACTTTTTAGTCTATTCAAGTTTATTGGACCTCAAAACTCCCCTTCAACCGTATATCCTGTGAAGAAGCTCCCACCATCACCGAGAAACTTCCCGGCTCTACCGTAAACTGATTATTCTTGTCCCATAATCCCAAGTCTTGAGGAGTAAGGGTAAAGCTGACGGTTTGTTCTTCACCCGGTTGCAAATGAATACGTTCGAAACCACGCAATACTTTATCGTAGGTGGTAACGCTGCTGAAATCATCCCGGATATAAAGCTGGACTACTTCATCTCCTGCTTTCTTTCCTGTATTCTTCACAGTACATGAAAGAGTGATATTTTCCTGCGGACCGATCACCGGTTTAGATATTTTCAAGTCTGAATATCCGAAGGTCGTATAGCTTAAACCATATCCGAAAGGATAAAGTACACCGTCTACACGGACTTTCCCTTTAGAGTCAGAACCCGGCTTGAATGGGAATGCAAAAGGAATCTGTCCCACAGATTTCGGGAAAGTGACAGCCAGACGCCCTCCCGGATTATAGTCTCCGAAAAGAACTTTAGCGATGGCATCTCCCATAAATTCTCCGGGGAACCAGGCATGGATAATGGCAGGAACGTATTTGTTTGCCCAGTTGATGGTTGCTGCCCTTCCGTCCACCATCACTAGAACGACAGGTTTACCTGTTGCATAAACCGCTTCCAATAATTGTTGTTGCCGTCCGCAGAGGTCAAGATTGGTACGTGAAAACTCTTCCCGAACCGTTTTCTCATTTCCACCCAGTACAAGAATAGCGATATCCGAAGCTTTTGCTAATTCTACCGCTTCATGAATCATCGCCTGCTCTTGTGTATCTAATGGAACATTGTACAGTTCGCTCTCCGGGAAATATTTATCAATAATGTCACAGCCTTTTGCATAGCGAACTTCCGAGTTAGGCAGATATTCTTTGATTCCCTGATATACAGTCTTAATAGACGCATTGGCAGGACCATATCTGCAAGTCAGCTCCTTCACTTCTTCCGCATTCGGACCAATCACAGCTATTTTTTTGAAGTTCTTGGATAACGGAAGCATCTGATTCTTATTCTTCAAAAGAACGACAGACTCCAAAGCGGCTTTCATAGATACTGCTTTATGAGCGTCATTGTGTACGACTGTCTCCGGACGGCGGTCATCACCGGGATATGGATTATCAAAAAGCCCCATCATAAACTTGACACGCAGAATCTCACTGACGCGTTGATCGAGCGTATGCAAAGAGACTTTACCTTCGTCGATAGCACGACGCAACGGAAGAATGAAATCTTGCGGGGGAGTAAAGTTGGTACGGATATTCAATCCTGCATTGACCACTTGTGCCGCCATCTCTTCTTCAGTCGGGGTGATACGATGTTTGGTGTGCAGAAACTCTACCGCCTCACTATCCGATACTACATATCCTTTGAATCCCCATTGCTGACGCAGAATCTCCGTGAGGAAATGATAGCTTCCGGAAACTGGCTCCCCGTCATAATCATTATACGAACTCATCACTCCTAGAGCACCCGCTTCCTGAATACCTTTGCGGAAAGGTTCCAGATAAAGAGTCTTCATCTCACGCGGGGCCACGTGCGGATCCGTACGCGTACCTCCGTCGCGTCCACCGACCGGGATGCTATACACGGCGAAATGCTTGGGAGTAGCAACAATACCTTCGCTTTGCAGACCGAGGATCATCTGTTTTCCCAATTCGCCCGCCAGATACGGATCTTCTCCGTAACTTTCTACCACACGTCCCCAGCGAGGATCTTGTGCAATATCCAGAATAGGAGAATAAATATTGGTATATCCCAATGCTTTTGCCTCATTTGCAGTGACTTTCGCAATTTCCCGGATCAGTTTCTTGTTCCACGTGGCACCTTGCCCGCATTGAGCGGGAAACATGGTAGCCCGGTCGTGACATAATCCGCGTATTCCTTCATTGGTGAAGTCCACCGGAATGCCCAGTCGTGTCTGTTCCACAAACCAGCGTTGAATGGTGTGTCGGTTCTTTACGCTGTTGGCATACGGATAGGAGATTTCAGAACCGAATTTACCCAGTCCGTTCGCCTGCTCATCAATATTTCCGATACCGTCCTTCCAAATTTCCGCTGACCATCCGGCAGTAGGCCATGCATCTTTCAATACCCGTCCCGAACCGTAGAGAGTAGCCATCTGACAGGTTTTCTCTTCCAGTGTCATTTGCGAAAGCAAATCCGCGATGCGGGCTTCGATAGGAGCGGAGGGATCTTCGTATACATCCTTTATACCGTTTTTATTGAAGTCGATCCAGGTCTTTTTGTATATGTCCTTTGAGTTGTTGCCGGATTTGTTATCAGTAGGTTTGTTGTTTGCCGAGATACTTTCGGAGTAGATACTTCCGGCAGATACTAACAGTGCGAGACATAGTAATTTCTTCATAATTTATTTTTTTGCAAGAGTACTTATCTATTTTATTTATGTTGCAAGTATACAAAAAGAATTTGATATGAGAGGATAGAATAGTCTTTATAATCACCTTTACTCTCACACCTGTAATGTCGATGGATAAAGAGATACAGGCAATGGTGGGGGTGTGAGGGTAAAAGTGATCTAAACTTTTGTTTAGAGAAATTAATTTGGAAATACTCTACAATGCTTGTTGAATACTCTACTCAAGTATTGTCGAAAGCCGGAAAACCGCTTCATGGCTTTTCGTTGGCTCGCAGACCGAAAACTTTTCCTGTCATCTGATTGATACGTACTTGCCATACTTTGACATTACGTACCGCAGGATCGGAATAGTTGAACTCACTATCTGTGTAATGACGCATGATAATATCCAATGCACGGCGTTTCTCGTCTATCTCTTCGATGAATTCTACTTGCCCCCGACACATCGCGCTTTCCGAACGCATACTGTAACTGCAGGCTACCTTTTCGTGTTGGTAGACAAGTTTATGTCCAACGCTGAAAGTGATGCATACATTATTATTATGTTCTAGCATCTCCAACTTGCTGCCTTCAGGACCCGAATGAAGATATATGATGCCATTCTCATAACCGAAGTTCATCGGAACTACGTAGGGATTACCTTCCAAATCAGTAATGCCTACAAAACAGGCATCGCAATGGAGAATAATGGACTCGATTCGTTGTTTATCTTCAATAATGACAGTTTTCATAATGGCTGTTTGGCTTACCACAGAGGACACGGAGTACACGAAGTCTTTTTACTTCCTGATTTCTTAGCGTACTCTGTGGTGAATTTACTTTTCTATTAATTCAAAATCCAATTGTTTCTTTTCCAGATTGGCACGAGCTACCCGAACAGTAATAGCGTCTCCCAAACTGTATATTTTGTTTTTGCGGCGTCCGCGAAGACAATAGTTCTTCTCGTCGAATTCGTAGTAGTCATCATCCAGATCACGAACAGGGACCAGACCTTCACATTTGTTTTCGTTCAATTCTACATAAAGTCCCCACTCGGTTACGCCGGAGATTACACCGTCGTAAATCTGCCCCAGACGTTCGCTCATAAATTCCACCTGTTTATATTTGATGGAAGCACGTTCGGCATTGGCTGCAATTTGTTCCATGTTCGAGCTGTGGTCGCAGAGGTCTTCGTACTTAGCTTCGGATACGCTGCGTCCTCCGTCCATATACTTCGTCACCAAACGGTGTACCATCATGTCCGGGAAACGGCGGATGGGAGAAGTAAAGTGAGTGTAATATTCGAAAGCTAGTCCGTAGTGACCGATGTTATGGGTTGAGTAACGTGCTTTTTGCATGGCGCGGATGGATACGGTTTCTATCAGGTTCTCTTCTTTCTTTCCGTGTATGTCGTCCAATAAATGGTTGATGGATTTTGAAATATCAGTCTTCGTTCCGCTTGTACGCACTTTGTAGCCGAAGCGTGCGATGAACTGTGACAAGTTCTCCAACTTCTCCGGATCGGGTAGGTCGTGGATACGGTAAGGAAGCACTTTGGCTTTCTTGTTCTTCGGCACACATCCTATCTTTTCTGCTACGGTCTTGTTAGCGAGCAACATGAATTCTTCCACTAGTTTATTGGCATCTTTTGACTCCTTGAAGTAAACGCTGATTGGTTTTCCTTTTTCGTCAATTTCGAACTTCACTTCGTAGCGGTCGAAGTTGATAGCTCCTGCAGAGAAGCGTTTTTCGCGCAGTGCTTTGGCAATCGTATCTAATGTGAGTACTTCTTCTTTGAAGTCTCCTTCTTTTGTTTCTATGATTTGTTGTGCCTCTTCGTAGGTGAAGCGACGGTCGGAGTTGATAACCGTATGTACGATGCGTGAGTCTCTGACTTCTCCTTTTTCCGTAATATCGAAGATAACGGAGAAAGCTAGTTTTTCTTCGTTCGGGCGGAGTGAACAAATGAAGTTACACAGCCGTTCGGGAAGCATCGGGATGGTACGGTCTACCAGATAAACGGAAGTTGCCCGCTTTTCTGCTTCCTTGTCGATGATGCTGCCTTCTTTTACGTAATGTGTCACGTCGGCAATGTGTACACCTACTTCCCATAATCCGTCCTTTAGCTTGCGGATGGAAAGTGCATCGTCAAAATCTTTGGCATCTTTCGGGTCGATGGTGAAAGTTGTTACCTTACGGAAATCTTCGCGTTTGGCAATCTCTTCTGCTGAAATCTCGGCAGGAATCTTATCTGCTGCTGTCTCTACTGCTTTTGGATATACATACGGCAGACCGAACTCTGCAAGAATTGCGTGCATCTCTGTGGTATTGTCGCCAGCCTGACCTAATATATCTATTACTTGTCCGATAGGATTCTTTGCCTTGTCCGGCCATTCGGTTACTTTCACAATGGCTTTATCTCCGGTCTTTCCGCCTTTCAGCTTATCTTTTGGGATGAAAATATCATTGGCTAATGTACGGTTCTCTGTCACCAGGAATGCGTATGACTTAGCTACTTCCAGTGTGCCGACGAATGTATCGTTGGCGCGTTCCAATATTTCGATGACTTCTCCTTCGGCCTCTCTGTTCTTCCGTTTGGCATAGAAGGTGATCTTTACCTTATCGTTATTCATCGCATGTGCGGAATTACGTTCGGCCACGAATATCGGGTCGCCCCCTTCTTCAGGAATAAACGAGTTCTTACCGTTGCTCTTCCGTTGGAAAGTACCTGTCATCTCCGTTCCGTGACTGTTCAGGCGGAACTTTCCTTTTTCTATTTCACTGATATAATCGTCAGCTAAAAGGTCATGTAATATATCGACGCATAACATTTTTTGCGGATGGGTAGTGAGACGCAGTTCCGAAAATATATATTTCATACTCAAGGTCTCGCTGGATTTGGCATGGAAAAAGTCTATTAATAGTGCTGCCAGCTCTTTCTTACTCATTCTCTTGCCGGCCTTTTTCTCTTTCTTTTCTTTCTTTTTTGCCATAATGTAGTCTTTTAAAATATCTAGTTACAAAGATATATAATAAAATGGAAGAACATTCAGAATTTGTTTTATTTCGTGATATTGGATATCGACTAATTATATGTTTGAGTGAGTTGGTAACTAGGTGTAAAAAGATATATTAAAAGGGAAGCATATCTCTCGACATACTTCCCTTATCTTTAAGAGAGAATTTATTAATTCTGTAATGAACTAATTGATAAATGTTTATCTACAATATAGTTAATCTTTTACGCAACGTACTGAAAGGCCACGTTTTACTTGTATTCCTCCTTTATCAGAAGAATAACCTAACCCATAACTCATATTACTGAAATATACAGTTCCTGCTCCGTAAGTAGCTTGGTCTGTGCTCCAAAAGTCTGTTCTACTCTGTGACTTAGGCATTTCAAAACTTCCGCTCTGATAACATTGTCCGGCAGGTATAACATTAAAGCCATAGGTGTCACGTGGACCTTTAGCGAGATCAGGATTTTCATCTATCATGCCGGATTCTCCCCAACCGTCAGCATCCAGTTTTCCTGTCAATGCTGACCAGACGTTTTTGCAGTCTTTATCGGAGTATTTATTTCCTTCATCATCTGTCCATACATTACCTTCAACTGGTGCTAATTCATCTGCAACAAAATTTTCTAGTTTTTTCCACTCTGCTTTGCTGGGTAGATGCCATCCGTTAGGACAGATTCCTTGAATACCACTTGGTATGGCATCCGCATTTCCACCGGTTGCGTTCTTTTGGTTCATAGCGGCATACCAATTATACAAGACTCCGTATGTCTTGTATTCTTTCGTGGCTTTAGCTGCATTTACATCTTTGCCATCATAGTTGAAAACAAAATAGAGCGGATCTCCATCACTGGTAGCGGCATCTTCCGGTTTGCTAACTGATGGTAAATAAGCCAAGTTCTCTGCCATCCATATTTGTTCACCAATTGTAACAATTTTGTATTCATGATTATCCCGTGGGTCAATCATCTTTCCTTCTTCCGGTTCTGGGGTTGGTTCGGTCTTTTTTAGTGTGACATTTACTTCACTTGTCGCCATGGCACCTTGATCGCCTTTGACGGTCAGTTCAATTTTTAGTGCTCCTACGGCTTGACTGGCTTCGAATGTGTATTCATAACTAAATGGAACAGAAGTTACTTCTGAAATTTGTTTGTCTCCGATTTTAAGAGTAACATTCGATATTTGACCAATGTCAACAGTTGCTTCTCCTTTGATTGTCATCTTTTCAGCTATGTCTATCGTTGCTCCTTCAGTAGGAGAAGATATGGCACATGTTACATGTTGTTCTGGAGCGGGATCATTGTTGTCATCACCGCAAGCCGTTAGTCCTAAGACTAAAAATAAAAGGAATCCTAACTTCTTCATAATTGTATTTTTATTTAGTGAGTAATAATATATGGTTAATCTTTGATACAACGAACGGGGAGTCCTACTCCCGGATTAAATTCTGCATTGGTTACAAATGTGTGGAGGTCTGACCACATACGTACGGTAATACCAAATTCTGGTCCCATTTGTACTCCCGCTGTCGAACTCCACCAACCCGCACTGTAGGCTGAATGCATCCAATCTTCGTCGCCTGCACAAGCACGGAAACCTATAGGCAGACCATTGAATAAGGTTGCATTATTCTTTTCCATCTCAACTCCAACCCAGGTTGGCTGTGGTTCTATTTCTGTGTATTCCGGCATCATCCACATCGTTGTTGAAGCTAGAGCCTTTGCTAGGGCTGTTTCATCTACTTGACCATCATTCATAATTGCTGCCATTCCGGAATCTAATACATATTGAGATAATTTTTGCCATTCTTTTTGAGAAGGAATATGCCATCCATCAGGACAAACTCCTTTTATTATACGTGTTTCATCGGGACCTAAAGCCGTTTCGTTTTGTAGAGCAGCAGGTAGGTTGTAATAGGCTCCATATGCATTCAGGAAACCTTTTCCAAGTTCTGTTTTTGCATCATTATCAAACATTACGTAATATCTTGGTTCGGTTGAGGACACATCAAACTGTTGCTCTGGTAGATAGCGTAAATTTTCTGCCATCCATAACTGGTCTGCAAGTTGTACGGTTTTGTATGTATTTCCATCACGGGTATCGGTTAGCACTTCTCCATATTGAGGGGGAGCAGGCCTGTTTCCTTGTTCTGTTGTCACTGTAATAGTTGCCAAGGCACTACCTTCGTGATCTCCTTTAACTGCTAACTCAATTTTCAGTTCTCCCGGTTCGGCATCTTTGGAGAAGGTATACTCATAATAGAATGGAACTGAAGTGATGTCAGTGATAATCTCTTCCCCGACTTTCAGTTCTGCAGAAATGATTTTACCATAGTTTGTAGTCCCTTCTCCTCTGATAATCAGTTTGTCTGACATAATAACGGTTGCGCCATCAGTTGGCATAAATATCTCACAGCTTACCTGTTGGTCCGGAAGTATTTCTCCTCCTCCGCCTGCTGTGCTATTGTCATCTTTACAGCTTGCACCAAGTAATCCTAATGCCACAATAAAGCTAGTTAATAGTATCTTTTTCATATGTTATTGGATTATGTCTTCTTTAAATAGAATACAGTTAATAAAAATGGACAGATTGTCTATAACCTTCTGCAGTTCTGCATCTTCATATACCCGGAAAACAAAACCGAAAGGATCACTTTCTTTTATTCCGGAAAAAGCGAAAACGAATGTTCCGTCTGTTAACATTACGGGGCCTAATGAGATTGTTACAGAAGGATCTTTTACATAATATAGGTCAGAGCTAAGAATTTCGAATGAGAGATATAAATTGTCCTCGAAGACTCCTAGGTTTTGACCGGCCCCAAAAGCCAGGCAATTGTCTATGGCTTTTGCTTTCAGTTTGTAAGGCAATCCGGTTAGAATGTTTGAAAGCAGGTATGTTCCGTCTTCCTGTTTCTCAATGGTGACATCTTTCAAACCGTAATTCATTTGCCCGTCTGAAAACATGCCTTGCCATGTTCCGGTAAGTTCGTCAACATCATATTGTATTACCTGATAAGAAGCCGATCTGTCTTTTGCTGCCACATTGACAATAGCTCCTCTCATTTTTCCGGAGGTATTTTCTTTTACCTTGAAATTTATTCCCTTCGCATTCTGTTCAAATGACAACCATTCTTGAGCTTCTGCGGGTATGTCTATTGTATAATCGAAAGAACTTTGTAGTTTTATTGGCAGAGTAGCTGCTTTATTGTCGGTACGGAGCATCCATTCGTCTTTGCCGAAGATGAAAACAGCTCCGGATTGATTGATGTTGAATGCTTCTGTCTCTACTCCGTTACTGATTGTCAATAAAGCATTTCTACCGGAGTACCCGGTATTTTCTTTTACTTCGAATACCACTTCATTAGGATTTACTTCTTTCAGCACACACCAATCGACGTCAACATCTGCTGTTATATTTCCTGTTGACTGAAGTTGTATGTATCCTTTTCCGCCGGTAGCTTGGAAATTAGTATTTACAGCTTTGATTTCTAACTTGGATTCGCTGCTTTCCGTATCATTGCATCCCGCTATTGCTACGCTGCAAAGTACAAATAAGAATATATTAAAAAGCTTTCTCATAATCGTATTAATTACTTTCGTTTTCTTTTACCATTAAGATTGAGTTATACCAGCTCCAGTAACCCATTAGTCCGGAGGTTGAATATTCATCAGATGAATAAGCCCAGATTATCAATGATGTAATTTCCTGGCTTGCTTTATCCGCAAAGTAAAAAGTGAAAGGGTTGCTGTTTGTCGTCACATTTACCAATCCGTTGCGTAGGCGTGATGGCAGACTTAATTCTGTGTGGGCATAGCCTTCCACACCTGCCGCGCACGCAAAGTAATAAGACGATGAAGAAGTCGAACTTATACTTTGTGAATCTAAAACTAGTTTTCCGCTGGCTTTGTCATACTGGAGGGTGAAGTTGAATCCGCCAATACTTTTCAGTGTATAACTTTCTCCTCTGACTTTAGGAGAGATGGTTACAGATTGCGAAGTTGGCCCTTCGTCATAATCGTCAATCGTTGCAGTGTAGGTACCGATATAGTCTTCATATTGTAGATAGTTTTCGGGATAATATTCTTTAAGTACGATGTCAGTTGCTCCTGCGTCGGTACAAACAAATAGTCTGGACTTTCTATCCCATTTGAAGTTCTGGACTTCAAGTCCGTTGACATTGTACGGGGATTGTAACTTTAATCCTTTTTCTGTGTAGATATAGGGTAAACTTCTTGCACTACTATAATCGGCGCTGTAAGCGGAGAATGTAGCCATTGTGCCATTGTTGCGTATAAAGTAATTCAGTACTTGTCCGCCTTTCTCCATGCGGTATGTATTTAGAAAAGCATCTTTCTCAATGTTAATGATATCTTCAATCTGAATACGCCATGGTATATCTTTGGGCATAGGCGTCATCTCCATTATGTTTTTGTATTTTTTTCCTTGCAGAATTACTTTGTCGGGAGTTGCGCTCATTATAATAAACTCGTAATCCCCTCCTAGGTTCATGTTCAGGCCTAAAGGACCTGAAAACATATGGATCAGTGGGTTGTATGAGTCGAAAGTGAGCATTGTGCTTTGTTCCGATTTTACTTGATACAGAGAGGTTATTATAGTTCCCGGTTTATAGCTTTCTGCGCCTGTTTCCGAAGCCATTTCTACCTGCTTCCCGTCAAATTTCATTAGTAAAGTGATTGCACCTGCAGAATAGTTGCTTCCTATGTAATATTCCAGTTTCCAGCCGTTCGGCACATCTTTAAGAATCTCCTGGCATTTGATTACATCGGCTGTGGCTCTATTGGCAGATGATTCGTCGAATATTTCTTCTTCGGAGAAAAGACAAGATTGCAAAACAATGCAGGCCAATGCCAGAAGTGTGTATATGGATAGATATTTCTTCATAATTTTCATATTTTATTCAATAATACTTAAGTCTACATAGCCGTTTGCTATGTCATCCTGGCGTCGTAGAACAATCTCGCGTAATTCGTCCAGATTGATTCCCCAGGTTTGTTCCATATAACTATAGACTATTTCGAATTTCTGCTTTATGAGTGTACGGCCGTTTTCACCGGCATTTTGCAGCATGTTATTCCAGTAGTCTTTGGTATTTGTGACATACACTGCGATGTTCTCCACAAAATCTTCACGTGATTCACTCATTGCATAAGGAGTGACAAATCCTTGTTGCCATGCATTGCGGTCGGCTCCCACCATATACCAGTCGCTACCGATGTAGGCATTTTCCGTAATACGGTCAAAGGCCGGATCATAGTTTTTAGTTTGATGCAGAATATGTGCGAACTCATGGTGCATTGTCTGGAAATAGTAGTCGTTTAACAGGTTAATATCTATTTGGTCGGGATTGATGTCATTTACATTGTATAATGTAATTTTCATGCCGCCTTCAGCTGTTCCTAATACCATAGTTCCATTGTCTTCATAGGCGGGGGAACCGATAAAGTGGATTGTCTTAGGAATATATTGGCGTAAGAAGTTCGGATTGCCTGTTGCTTCATCGTATGCTTCCAGCCACACATGTTTGATAATTTTAGCCAGTACCACAGACTTTTTGTATTCGGCAGGTGCTAATATGTGTGTCATGTCGCTCTCGTTATCTTCCATGCGATATTTTAATGCAATGTTGTATGGATGGGTATAATTGCCTAATATCCACTTGTCGAATGGGTTACGATCTACTTCTTCTGTGGAGAAAATGCTGTTTGCTTTGTCTACGTCTTCGTCATTGTTGCAAGCACCCAGTCCACAGGTCAATGTCATGATTAAACTGTATATGATGTATTTCTTCATATTTTTTTCCTCCTAAAGTTATTTAGTCATTTCTTGGATTTGGTTGCATACCTGCTGTAATGACACTGGCCGGTAGCTGAATTGCACGTCTGGGGTCATTCGTGTCCATCTTGTCAGTGATATTCACCAAGGTATAACCTTCATAATAGCGGCGGTAGATTATAATGCCATAGCGTTTTATATCTTGCCATCTAAGCCCCTCTTCTAAGGTTAGCAGACGTCTTGCATGTAGAATACAATGTATTAGATTCTCCTGCATTCCTTTTTCTACTACAAAATCCGGATGCAATTCCTTTTTTACTGTCGGAGCTTCCGGTGTGTAATATTTTAGTCGGGCATAAAAATCATTGATTGTCTCCTTGGTCAAAGTTTGGGTGTTTTTTGTAAAGGCTTTCTGCCAGGCATCTATATCAGCGGCAGCTTCGTCATAACGTTTTAGTAACGTGTAGGCTTCAGCTCGGCAAAGCAATGCTTCGTCGGTGGTAAAAGCAGGATACAGCATGTAGCCGATCCAACTGTTGCCCGACGTGAATTGCTGATAGATAACTAAGCGGCGGAATCCGTTCTTTATAGAGCCACCGGGTGAAAATGGGATCTGATGATAACTTGACTGATCTCCCCATGGACCTTCGGATTTACAACTTTCCGAAGCAGTAATATTGTTCATGCAATACCTTTCGCAGTTGGCATAACCCGGATCGGAAACCAATGGCCAATATGAAGCTGCTGATATTACCATTAGATTGGCACGGTTATCTGCATCTACATAAGCGTTCGGCTGTATATTCTTGTTGGGAGATAAAGCTCCTAATGCAGCCCAGTCACGTAAATATTGGGACGCATTATTACCGAGTACTATATTGGCATAATTGATAACTTTCTGACAGTTGGAAAAATCCGGTTGTGTATAATATAGATAAAAGCGGGCTGCAAATGCATAAGCGGCCTTCTTATTAAAATGATATTTTACCCGTGAGTAAATATTGTCATCAATTAAAGGCAGTCCTTCTTCTAAATCGGCTGCAATATTTTCGTATACTTCAGCAACTGTTCCGCGTGAGTATTGTGGATTTACAGATGTTTCCGGTTCTTTTATGTAAGGTATACCCAAGTCTTTGTCTCCATTTGTACCATACGCTTTGCAGAATGTGGTAGCTAATACAAAATGATTGTATGCACGGCATATCAAAGCTTCGCCTTTTTGGGCTGATAATGATTGAGGATTTCCCATCTGCTCAATAGCCGCCAAGGCTTGGTTGGCTGATGCAATCGAGTTATAACAGTCATTCCATAAAGCATGAGGAGAGTCCTGATTTTCTTCAGTCGTTTGTTGCCAACGGTACAAATGTTCGTTTAATCGGAAAAGGTAGCTGTATGCTCTGCTATTTTCATCGATATTGTCACTGTAGAATTCGCCTATATGACAGTTGGTGGTCATTGGGTATGCAGATACCAATACTTTGGTAATACTTTCTTCAGTAGTCAATTCGGTTCGGTTATCCGGCATTTCATCTAAAAAGTCACTACAGGAAGTTGTTCCCAAGCATAGAGCTGAAATGAGTGTTGTATATAAGACGTTTCTGTATTTCATCATTTTTATAATTATCTGAATGGTTAAAATCCTAATCTAAGAGTCAATGTAAACTGACGAGGTACAGGGGAAGCTACTCCACCGGTATTGAAGAATTCCGGGTCCTGTCCGTTGAGTTTTTTATCTGCATAAATCAGGAATAAATTGGTAGCCTGAAGTTTCAAAGATAAATTAGATATCTTTGCTGGTGCAATCCATGATTGGGGGAAGTCATAGGACAAGGATATTTCCTTCATACGGATAAAGTCTCCCTTGGCAATTCGTTCTGTAGAATAATTGTAGGCATTATATGCATACATTAAATCTTTATTATCTTCATATTGGCGTTTCGAGATAATAGCGGGGATATTCGTGCGTTTTTCATCACCTGGCACTGTCCAGCGATTCTTGAATTCGCGTGGCATAGAAGATAAGTCACTGTATTGATAGCTGAAACATGGATTCAAACGTACTACATTACCAAATGAATAGGTGATGAATACATTCAGTTTGAATGCTTTATAAGTGAAAATATTACCAAAACTTCCTGTTATGGTAGGATCAGTAGGACCTTCATATTTTAGGTAGTCTATGTTGTCACGTGTCTGAAAATCAATATCGGTACTGGTTATTTTTCCATTGATATTATACATCGGGATACCATTTGAATTTAGGCCGACAAATGGAATGGAAAACAAACCACGTACCGGGTAACCCTGACGGGCAAAACCGTAACCTGAAACTAAATCCATTACGCTGGAACGGGCATTCAGTTCTGTAACTTCATTTTTTGCTTTGGAAAAGATGAAGTCTGTATGCCATGAAAAGTCTTTCGACTGGATATTCTTACTTGAGATGGTGAACTCGATACCATGTGATTTCATGGAAGCTATATTGGCATATTTGTAGATAGAACCGCCTACTCCTTGTGTCGGGGTAATACCAATCAGGTCATAGTTGTTGCGTTTATACCAGTCAATCGAGAAATTGATCCGGTTGTCTAAGAATCCCATGTCGGCACCGATGTTCAACTCATGCTTTTTTTCGTAGGTTAATTCACTGTTTTCAGGATCAGATACATAAAGTCCTGTTTCCTGTCCGCTGGTGAAAGGACGAAATGGTGAATAACTAGTGATTATGGCATGTGAGTTGGTCACATATTCCGGTCCTCTATCGGCTGTTAAAGAGTAGGATGCTTTGAATGTTAAGTGTGACAGTACAGAGCTGAATGTCTTGAAGAAATTTTCTTCATGTACATTCCATGCTCCTGACATATTCCATGTAGGAAGCCAGCGGGAAGAACGGCTTTTTCCCATACGATTGGTGCCTTCATAGCGGAATGTTCCGTTTACTGTATAACGTCCATCATAAGAATAAGTTGCGTTGGCAAAGCCTGCTACACTTCTTGTTGTTGTATGGTTTAATCCATAATAGCTTTCACCGGATTCAATGCCCTTCTTGAAGAATTCATATACATACGATGGTATTTCACCCATTGTATATTGCATTCCCCATCCTTGAAAATAATTTTGCATACGTTTCAAATCATTTACTTCCATACCGGCGAAAAGATTGGTTATATGCTTTTCTGCAAATAAATGATTCCAGGATGCTGTGGCACGGAAGTCTACCCCCAACATACGATAGTCCTTACGCTGGTAAATACCTCCTTCCGGTAGTATACTGATAGGCAAAGCATACGGATTATCCGGATTGGTATACAATAAGTTGTTTTCGTCACGAATGGTAGCGTCGTCCATTCCTGTGCGATAAGCGGTTGCCTGATTCGAGTGATCTTTGATATTGTGTTCTTGTGAAGAAGCCTGATATCTGACTGCTCCTAATGCACTTAGTTCTAACTCCGGAAGTGCTTTCCATTTTATTTCTCCTTGAAACTTAACATCAGCTACATTCAAATCCATATAATTGTTATCCAATTCATGGAGGATATTGAACGGTGCATAGTTGGCTGTATAGTCAACTGTTGGATCTAATGCACGTGATGTATTTAGTGCATACGAATAGGGATTGATGTCAAACTGACGGGTAACTTCTCCACTTGCTGCATTAACCTCTGAACTTAGTGTCCCGGGGGCTTTCTGTTTACGGTAGGAAGCACTGGAGATCAGGTTTATAGATAAATTCTTATATATATTATATGTTGTATTTAAATTAGCAGTATAACGTTTTACTTCACTTTGTTTATACCATCCCGGATCTGACATCGCACTTAATGAAGCATAGAATGAAGACTTTTCAGTTCCGGAAGTGATGCTGACCGAATGGTTTTGTGTAACGTTGTTGGAAAATAAGGTATTGAACCAGTCGGTATTTCTCATTTCCGCTTCGCGCAGGTAAGCATTACGTGCTTCCGGCGTGTTGGCAAGTCCGAATTGTCCTGTAACCGGGTTATATTGATTGATTAATTGATACATACGTCCATATACACCACTATCTTTGGCACGGTAAGTATCGCTGTTATTAAGCCATCCTTTCTGCTCCATCTCTTTGTAGATTCCCATTTGTTCCTGCGAATTCATAATGTTGAATTCTTTATAACTGGGAATCATACGGGTTGTAAATTCACCGGTATAGCTCATTTTGCTAACGCCGGCTTTTCCCTTCTTGGTTGTTACTACAATAACCCCTGCCATGGCTCGTGCGCCATAGATAGAGGTTGCTGATCCGTCTTTCAATATTTGAAAGCTCTCGATATCATCTGAATTCAACCCGGCAATGGCTGAACTGATTAGCGTCTCTGCATCTCCTGAAGATAAGTCATCCGGACCTACGTCAATAGCATCCTCCATGATGACTCCATCTACTACCCATAATGGCTTTGAACTACCGAAAATAGATGTGGCACCGCGTACCCGAATTTTCGGGGCAGTACCAAACGTGCCGGAAACATTTTGTACAGATACGCCTGCGGCGCGTCCTTCAAGTCCACGGCTGATATCAGGCAAACCATCTAGTTTCACTTCATCTGCAGACAATTGTTTGGTCGCTCCTGTAAACAGGCGTTTATCCATTTTTTGCATACCTGTTACTACTACTTCTGATAAAGTTTGTACATCAGGCATTAATGTAACATTCATAGTTGGGGTAGGAGTCAGATCTTGTGGCTTCATTCCTATATAAGAAAATTGTAACAGGGATTTATTGGATACATTTTCTATCGAAAACTTTCCGTCTATGTCTGTTAATACACCGGACTTGCTTCCCTTGATGACAACAGTTGCACCGATGAGAGGCTGTCCGTCATCACCGGAAATTACCACTCCTTTTACATTGAATACTTTCGCTTGTTTGGAAGGACCTTTGGAAGTAATTGTGATAAATTGATCTTCAATATGGTATTCTAGTGGCTTATTGGCTAAGATAATATCGAGAGTCTGCTCTATACTCTTATCTTTGACAGAGCCGGAAACGGTGAATTTCTTGACATCGTCATACGTAAATAGGATTTTGTAGCCGGAGAGTTTTTCCAGACGTTTAAGTACGGACGGCAATCGTTCGTTGCTAATCTCAATCGTGATTTTCTTTTGTGATTGCGTTTGAGCATTAACTTGGTAAGGCTGGAAGCACAATACGCATAGAAAACACACAATAAATAAGTTCCAATTATTTCTCATACGTTTGTTTTTAATAACACTATTTGGATATGTTTATATAACTAATGCGTATGAGAAAAGAAAATGGATACCCCTTTTGCGATTTATTTTTTAATAAAAGTGATATTTTGTTGTTTATTGCATAGATTTGTTATACTTATGCAATAAAAACCTAGTCTATGGTAAGCGTATTGCCTTGCAAGGTGACAGTGACTTTTTTCATTCTATTAAGCAATGAGATTGTATGCTCTAAATCTTTAGTGCGATCGGATATGAAGTGCATTTTATACGTCATTGCTTCTTTGTTTCTGAATTCTATGTTTACATTGTACCAGCGTCCTAAGTTTTGCATAATATCTTTCAATGTAATATTGTCAAAATAGAAATAGCCGTCCTTCCAATAGACGTAAGAGTCTAAGTCTACTTCTGTTAGAACGAAATTTCCATCAGATTGCAGGTGGGCGTCTTCTCCCGGATATAGTCGGGTATATGATCCTCCTTTTGTGTTACTTACTTCTACTTTCCCGTTAATAAGTACTACATGAGTATCTTCGGGAGTATAGCTACGTATATTGAATTCCGTGCCGAGAACGCGGGTTTGGACTGACTTGGTTTTTACAATAAAGGGATGCTTGGCGTCTTTGGCCACCTTGAAATAAGCTTCGCCTTCTAAAGTAACGATACGCTCGTTGCCAATAAAGGCTGTAGGGTAAACAAAATTACTATTAGCATTCAGCCAGACTTCTGTGCCGTCACATAATACCACTTTGAAACTTTCACCTCGTGGTACGGTAAGTACATGTGTCTGTGTAGTTGTTGAGATGACTTGCCTATAATCCAGCTCTTTCTTTTCAGACTTTGCAATGGCGGTTTTAGGCAGGACTTGATTGTTTGACTGCGGTTCGTCTAACACAATTTTTTCTCCATCATCTTTTTGCAAAACAATATGTTGGGGAGTAGTATCAGCAGTGAATACAGTGATTGGTTCGAGTGCAGGGGTTGTCAGGCTATTAATTAAATAGTAACTCCCGAATAGAACGGTAATCATGGCGGCTATTCCGATAGTTATCTTCCAGAGATTGGAACGCATTCGTGTTGAATGTTGTTTTTTCTTAAATCGCTCCAATTCCATTTCTACATTAGGAAGTTCTATTCCTCCTTTTTGTTGCAGAAAAAGGCTACTATCCATGATGTCGCGACAAGCCTGCAGGGTTTCTTCATTTTTAAGCATTTCCTGCAGTTGTTCGACGTTTATTTCTGAAGAGCTCTCCATAATGTCGAGCGCCTTCTCTACAGATTCATCTGTATTATTTATATTGTCAATATCTTTATTCATCACTGTTTGACTGTATCATACTTATTTATATTACGTTTAATCATAAAATAAAGATACCTGATTTATGATTTTTTTGCACATTCTTCACGTATCACTTGTAATGCTTTCACAATATGCTTCCTGACTGCACTGACACTGATATTTAATTCTTCTGCCACTTCCTGATATTTCTTGCGTTGAATATAACATTCTTCTAAAATATGCCTGGTATGTGGAGTCAGTTTTTCCATTGCCTTGCTGATATGCATCATTCTTTCATCCTGCTCCAGATATTCCGTTTCAACATAACTTTTGGTCAGTTCGGAATAGATTTGTACATACTGTTCATGTATATTCTGATGTCGCAGGAAGTCAATGCTTTTGTTGCGAACGTAAATGTATAGATAAGATTTAGCCGTGGCTTTATCTATTTTTGCATAATTGGCCCAAATAAATTCGAAGGCGTCGCTTACGATATCCTTGCTAGCCTCCATATTATTAATCAGGTGAAATGCATAATAATAAAGTTGAGGATAGTACTCTTTAAAAAGAAAATCAAAATCGGCCTTATCTTCCACGTGCTTTAAAAGTGTTGAATAGTAAATAAATCGCGTTGCAAATAAACAAATAATAATTGAGAAAAGCAAAATGGCTTTTATTTTATATTTATCGTATCTTTGTGGCATCATATTTTTTCAATTAATATTCATGTAGGACCTGAAAAGTAATAATGGAGAGTATTTTAATTACAGGCGCGAGTGGTTTTATCGGCAGTTTCATCGTGGAGGAAGCGTTGAAGCGAAAGTTTGGTGTGTGGGCCGGGATTCGTTCTACGAGTAGCAAGCGGTATTTGAAAAACCGGAAAATCCACTTTCTGGAACTGGATTTTGCGCACCCTAATGAACTTCGTGCCCAACTCTTCGGGCATAAAGGCACTTACAACAAATTTGATTATATCATTCATTGTGCCGGTGTTACAAAGTGCCCCGACAAGCACTCTTTTGACTATGTAAATTATCTTCAGACCAAATATTTTATCGATACGTTGAAGGAGCTGAATATGGTTCCGAAACAGTTTATCTATATCAGTACATTGAGTGTGTTCGGACCTGTACGTGAGAAGGACTATACTCCGATAAAGGCGGACGACCCTCCGGTACCCAATACTGCTTATGGATTGAGCAAACTGAAAGCGGAGTTGTATATTCAGAGTATGCCCGGTTTCCCTTATGTCATTTATCGTCCTACAGGAGTCTATGGACCTCGTGAAGCTGATTACTATCTGATAGCAAAGTCTATCCGGAAACACGTTGATTTCTCGGTAGGTTTCCGTCGTCAGGACTTGACTTTTGTGTATGTGAAAGACATTGTGCAGGCTATTTTCCTGGGAATAGAGAAAAAAGTAGTTCGTAAGGCGTATTTCTTGACAGACGGGAAAGTTTATAAAAGCCGTGCCTTTTCGGATTTGATACAAAAAGAATTGGGTAATCCGTTTGTTCTTCACTTGAAATGTCCATTAATTGTGCTAAAAGTTATATCTTTGTTCGCTGAATTCATTGCTACACGTTCCGGGAGGAGCAGTACTCTGAATTCGGATAAATATAAGATAATGAAACAACGCAACTGGCAATGCGATATAACCCCGGTAATGGATGAACTGGGGTATGTGCCCGAATATGATTTGGAAAAGGGAGTTCGGGAAACCATTGCCTGGTATAAAAATGAAGGATGGCTTTAGACTTATTTAAGCGCATAGAAACCCGGAAAGGGTTGTTTGCTGTGGAAAAGATTACATTGATTTATAATCTGTTGACTTCCATATTGATTCTGTTCCTGTTTCAGCGGATGGATCATCCATGGCACATGTTGCTGGATAGGGCGATGATCGCGGCTATGACTTTTTTATTGATGTATCTTTATCGTCTTGCTCCCTGTAAATTTTCGGCGTTTGTGCGTATTGTCATTCAGATGAGTCTGCTGTCTTACTGGTATCCGGATACTTTCGAGTTCAATCGTTTCTTTCCGAATTTGGATCATGTATTTGCAACTGCCGAACAGTTTATTTTCAATGGTCAGCCTGCTATTTGGTTCTGCCATACGTTTCCACATCTTATAGTCAGCGAGGCATTCAATATGGGATATTTCTTTTATTATCCGATGATGCTGATTGTGGCTCTATTCTATTTCATTTATAAATTTGAGTGGTTCGAAAAGATGTCTTTTGTGCTTGTCACTTCTTTCTTTATTTACTATCTGATTTATATATTCGTTCCTGTTGCAGGTCCTCAATTCTATTTTCCTGCCATTGGTATTGATAATGTATCTAAAGGTATTTTTCCTGCTATCGGTGATTATTTCAATCATAATCAGGAGTTACTTCCCGGACCGGGCTATCAGCACGGATTTTTTTATAGTTTGGTGGAAGGCTCGCAGCAAGTGGGTGAACGTCCTACGGCGGCATTCCCCAGTTCGCATGTAGGCATTTCTACTATTCTGATGATTATGGCTTGGCGTGGCAGCAAGAAGTTGTTTGCCTGTCTTATACCTTTCTATATGTTGCTCTGTGGGGCTACCGTATATATTCAGGCGCATTATGTGATTGATGCCATTGTTGGTTTTTTCTCTGCATTCCTATTGTATGTAGTCGTAACCTGGATGTTTAAAAAGTGGTTTGCGCAGCCGATGTTTAAATAGAAACCAAAGACCTTGACGTTTTAATTAGATCATGTTATTCTTCAGGAACAAGTACAAGCTCCTGAAGAATAGATATAATAGGTGTTGATTTAAATTTCCGGATTTTCTTTGCGTTGGGAAGTGATTTCATCAAATATCCGGAAAAGCTCTTCTTTTGTTTCTGCCCGTAACATCGCAATACGTGTGTTGCGGAAGTTAGGGATTCCTTTGAATAACGGGCTTGCGGCCAGATGACGGCGTACATGCAAAATACCTCTACGCTCATCGAGCAGATTAACGCTGTCTACCACTTCCTGACGAAGTACTTCCATACACCATTCAAAACTAAGTGGAGGTAATTCTTCACCTGTCTCTAAATAGTGTTTTATTTCCTTGAATATCCATGGACGACCGAAGCTGGCGCGACCGATCATTACAGCATCTACTCCATAACGGTCAAAACACTCCTTACAGCGTTGAGGACTGGTCACGTCTCCATTGCCGATAATGGGAATATGAATTCTCGGATTATTCTTCACTTCGCCTATCAGTGTCCAATCCGCCTCTCCGGTATACATTTGTGCGCGGGTACGGCCATGTATGGTCAATGCGGCAATGCCACAATCTTGCAATTGTTCCGCTAATTCTACAATTATTTTATTGTTTGCATCCCATCCCAAACGAGTCTTCACTGTTACAGGTATTTTCACCGCATCTACGACAGCACGGGTGATCTCCAGCATCTTGGGGATATTTTGTAGCATACCTGCTCCAGCACCTTTTCCAGCTACTCTTTTCACGGGACATCCGAAGTTAATATCCAGAATGTCAGGTTGTGCCTGCTCTACAATCTTGGCAGCTTCCACCATTGTCTCTGTATCTTTCCCGTATATCTGGATGGCGACAGGACGTTCTGCATCGCTGATACTTAGTTTCTGCGCAGTCTTGCTGACAGCGCGTATCAGTGCGTCACTCGATACAAATTCGGTGTACACCATATCTGCTCCGAATTTCTTGCACATCAGGCGGAAAGCCGGATCGGTTACATCCTCCATCGGGGCAAGTAAGATGGGGTGTTTTCCTAAATCTATATGGGCTATTTTCATATATGAATCTGCTATTTACTGTTTATGATTGAAGTAACTTCTTGTTTTCGCTGCAAAAATACGGAAAAAAGCCTACCTTTGTACGCATTCATTTGCTTAACTGATACAAATAAGTATATATTCTATGAGTCTTAGTTTGAAAGATTTTGAAATAATGGCTCCTGTGGGTTCGCGCGAATCTCTTGCTGCGGCCATTCAGGCAGGTGCCGATTCTATCTATTTCGGTATAGAAAACCTGAATATGCGTGCCCGTTCGGCTAATACATTCACGATTGATGATTTACGGGAAATAGCCCGTACGTGTGATGAGCACGGGATGAAGAGCTACCTGACGGTCAATACGATTATCTATGATAAAGATATCCCTCTGATGCATACCATTGTCGATGCGGCCAAGGAAGCAGGAATTTCTGCGGTAATTGCAGCTGATGTGGCAGTGATGAATTATGCCCGTCAGATAGGGCAGGAGGTGCATCTTTCCACCCAGTTGAATATCTCCAATGCAGAGGCTTTGAAATTCTACGCGCAATTTGCAGATGTGGTAGTATTGGCCCGTGAGTTGAATCTGGAACAGGTGGCCGAGATTTATCGTCAGATACAGGAAGAACATATTTGTGGTCCGAGCGACGAACAACTTCGTATCGAGATGTTCTGCCATGGTGCGCTTTGTATGGCAGTATCGGGTAAATGCTATCTCTCTTTACATGAGATGAATCATTCGGCCAATCGCGGTGCTTGTATGCAGGTATGTCGTCGTTCTTACACGGTTCGTGATAAGGAAACGGATGTGGAACTGGATATTGATAACGAATATATCATGTCTCCCAAAGACTTGAAGACCATCCATTTTATGAATAAAATGTTGGATGCCGGTGTACGTGTATTCAAGATTGAAGGCCGCGCCCGTGGACCTGAATATGTACGTACGGTGGTTGAATGTTACAAAGAAGCTATCAAGGCTTATTTGGATGGAACATTCACCGATGAAAAGATTGCGGCTTGGGATGAACGCCTGAAAACCGTATTCAACCGTGGCTTCTGGGATGGATATTACTTGGGACAGCGTTTGGGCGAATGGACCAGGAATTATGGTTCGGCAGCTACGGAACGTAAGATTTATGTAGGTAAAGGTATCAAATACTTCTCCAATATCGGAGTTTCCGAATTCTTGGTAGAAGCTGCTGAAGTAAGTGTAGGCGATAAGCTTCTCATTACAGGGCCGACTACCGGTGCCCTATTTATGACTTTGGAAGAAGCCCGTGTTGACTTGGAATCTGTGCAAACAGTGAAAAAGGGACAGCATTTCTCCATGAAATCGGATAAGATACGTCCTAGTGACAAGCTGTATAAACTGGTATCGACCGAAGAATTGAAGAAGTTCAAAGGACTCGATATTGAGCAAAAAAGAGGCTAACTGTTATTTCTCAACTTTTAATTCTCAATTCTCAATTTAAATGAACTATATCTATGAATTGGAAATGAAGGTTCGCGATTACGAATGTGACCTTCAAGGTATTGTCAATAATGCCAATTATCAGCACTATCTGGAACATACCCGTCACGAGTTTCTGACTTCGGTGGGTGTCAGTTTTGCTGCACTTCATGAGCAGGGAGTCGATCCGGTAGTGGCACGTATTAGTATGGCATTCAAGACTCCATTGAAAAGCGGAGATGAGTTTGTATCGAAACTATATATGAAAAAGGAAGGTATCAAATATGTGTTTTATCAGGATATCTTCCGTAAGAATGATAATAAAGTAGTAGTGAAATCCACTGTTGAGACGGTATGTGTGGTAAACGGACGTTTAAGTGACAGCGAATTGTTCGATAATGTCTTTGCGCCCTACCTGAAATGAACAGCTCCGAAGAAGAACAAATGTATAGTATTGCTCTGACAATGGTGCCCGGTATCGGGCACATAGGAGCAAAACATTTGATAGATGGAATGGGTAATGCCGTTGATGTCTTCCGTCTGCGCAAAGAAATACCGGAACGTATTCCAGAAGTAAGTCAACGGGTGATAGAGGCATTGGATTGTCCGCAAGCTGTGATCCGTGCCGAACAGGAATATGAATTTATCCGGAAGAATCGGATCGCCTGTCTGTCCTTTCATGATGAGGCTTATCCTTCCCGTTTGCGGGAATGTGAAGATGCTCCTGTCGTTCTTTTCTTTAAAGGAAATGCTGATCTAAATTCCCTTCATATCCTGAATATGGTAGGAACCCGTAATGCTACTGATTATGGGACACAAATCTGCGCCTCTTTTCTGCGGGATCTGAAAGCAGTTTGTCCTGATGTACTTGTAGTTAGCGGCCTTGCTTATGGAATCGATATTCATGCGCATCGTGAAGCTTTGGCTAATGAATTACCTACGGTAGGTGTTTTAGCTCATGGCTTGGATCGTATTTATCCTTATGTCCATCGGAAAACAGCTGTTGACATGCTTGAAAAAGGGGGATTACTGACCGAATTTCTGTCCGGAACGAATCCCGATCGTCATAACTTTATCAGTCGAAACCGTATTGTTGCCGGCATGTGTGATGCTACCATCGTCATTGAGTCGGCAGAAAAGGGAGGTTCATTGATTACGGCCGAACTTGCTGAAGGTTATCATCGCGATTGTTTCGCTTTCCCAGGTCGCATGAGTGATGAATATTCAAAAGGATGCAATCGGTTGATTAGGGATAATAAAGCATCCCTGTTATTATCTGCCGAGGATTTTGTGCAGGCTATGGGCTGGAATATGCAGACGACTCTTTCGGAAAAGGTAAGTGTGCAACGTAGTCTTTTTATCGAATTGTCTGAAGAAGAGCAGAAGATAGTTGCTATTTTGGAGAAACTGGGAAATCTGCAAATCAATTCTCTTGTGGTAGAAGCAGATATTCCCGTAAATAAGATGACTGCCCTACTGTTTGAACTGGAAATGAAAGGGGTGATTCGTGTATTGGCAGGAGGAATGTACCAATTATTGAATTAACTCACATGAACTAATCTCACATATAGACATAAAAAAAGGAGCAACGCCTTGCTCCAACCTTTGTTAACCTTAAATCTAATACTATGAAAAAAATCACATGACAAATGTAAGTGTTCAACTGATTCTTTCCAAATAATTCTGTTGTATTTGTTTCTCTTTTAAATTCTTTCACTAATTTTTACTGTTATCGGACACGACGTACTTCTAATGGATAAAACATGGCACATTTATGGTAAGTAATGAAAAGAAATGCAAGCCTTCTTGAATATGTTTCATTGTATTTCGAAGGGCTCGTGAAATGAGCACTTAAAATAAGTGCTTTGTTGGTTTAAAAGGAACGCCCCGTTGGTTTAAAACCAAGGCATCGTTCCTTTAAAACCAACGAGGTGTTCCTTTTAAAGGAAAATATATACTTGTATGTTGCTGTGTATTTGTGCTTTACAATTTACGATTTTAGGTTCTCACTAATACCATTATTTACTAGAGTAATAACAATAAAAAATGATGAAATCTTTATTTTAATGATTCAGTCAATATTGCATCTTATATTAATTATTGTAATAGTAATTTTGAGTATAATAAAGCCCTTGACAAGTGGATTATGCCTGATGGTTATCTTGGTTTGTTTATACCTACTGATGATTTTGAGAAGCGATTTGCTTTTGTACAAACTTTGGTATAAATAAACTTTCTGGTATAGCTTCAGAAGCCGTTAAACGTCAATGAATGAAGGTGATGAAGTATTTGGCAATCTTAAAGGAATGATATATGTACGAACATAAAACAATTTGATTTGTTATTTATAGTGAATGGATCTATACAGAGGTGGTTTTCTTGCATTATGATATTAAACATCTCTTTATATCTATTTTTTAAGGTGATTGTTTGACTATATGTCAGTTTAAACCTTTATATTTGTATATGTGAAGTTAACCGAAGAAAAAATCACTTATTATTGGCTATGATGAAAAAGGAAATTAAATTCAGTCTTGTTTATCGGGACATGTGGCAATCTTCCGGTAAATATCAACCTCGGGTTGATCAGCTTGTCCGTATCGCTCCTTTGATTATTGAGATGGGCTGTTTTGCCAGAGTTGAAACGAATGGCGGTGCTTTTGAGCAAGTGAATCTGTTGTACGGCGAAAATCCTAATAAGGCTGTCCGTGCTTTTACCGCACCTTTTAAAGAAGCGGGTATTCAAACGCATATGCTCGATCGCGGATTGAATGCGTTGCGCATGTATCCGGTTCCGGCAGACGTACGTAAATTGATGTATAAAGTCAAGCATGCGCAAGGAGTGGACATCACACGCATCTTTTGTGGACTGAACGAAACGAGGAATATCATTCCTTCTATTAAATATGCTTTGGAAGCAGGTATGATTCCGCAGGCAACTCTTTGTATCACCTATTCTCCCGTACACACTGTTGAGTATTATGCCCGAATTGCCGATCAACTGATTGAGGCCGGTGCACCTGAAATATGCTTGAAGGATATGGCGGGTATCGGTCGTCCGGGTATGTTAGGAGAATTGGTCAGGACTATCAAGGAGAAACATCCGGATATATTGATTCAATATCATGGTCATAGCGGACCGGGATTGTCTATGGCTTCTATTCTTGAAGTTTGTGAGAATGGTGTGGACATCATTGATGTGGCTATGGAACCGATGTCTTGGGGTAAAGTGCATCCGGACGTAATCTCTGTGCAGGCTATGTTGAAAGATTTAGGCTTCCAGGTTCCCGACATAAATATGAAAGCATATATGAAAGCTCGCGCTATGACGCAAGAATTCATTGATGATTTTCTGGGTTATTTTATGGATCCTACCAATAAATACATGTCTTCACTTCTACTGAAATGTGGTTTGCCGGGTGGTATGATGGGTTCCATGATGGCAGACTTGAAAGGAGTACATTCCGGTATCAATATGATATTAAGGAGTAAGAATGAGCCGGAACTTAGTCTGGATGATTTGCTTGTGATGCTTTTTGATGAAGTGGAATATGTATGGCCTAAGCTGGGTTATCCTCCTTTGGTGACTCCTTTCAGCCAGTATGTGAAGAATGTTGCATTAATGAATCTTATGCAGCAGGTAAAAGGAGAAGATCGCTGGACAATGATAGATAACCACACTTGGGATATGATTCTGGGTAAAAGTGGACGTCTTCCGGGTAAGCTCGCTCCGGAGATTATAGAGTTGGCGAAATCTAAAGGATATGAATTTGTCGATACCGACCCGCAGTTGAATTATCCGGATGCTTTGGATGAATATCGAAAGGAAATGGATGAAAATGGCTGGGAATATGGAGAGGATGACGAGGAGCTTTTCGAACTGGCCATGCACGATCGCCAGTATCGTGATTATAAGTCCGGGGTTGCCAAAAAGCGTTTTGAGGAAGAGTTACAACATGCTAAAGATGCGGCAATGGCAAAGAACGGATATTCGGAAGAGGAAATTAAGAAATTGAAACGTGCCAAGGCAGACCCGGTCATTGCTCCTGATAACGGGCAGGTACTTTGGGAAGTTTCCGTAGAGGGACCATCCATTGCTCCATTCATCGGACGTAAATATCAGCATGACGAAGTCTTTTGCTATCTTTCTACCCCGTGGGGAGAATATGAAAAGATTCTGACCGGATTTACCGGAAGGGTTGTGGAGATATGTGCACAGCAAGGTGCCAATGTACATAAAGGAGATGTAATAGGTTATATTTTACGGAGTGATATTTTTGCGTAGACTCTTATAAGAGTTAGGGTATAAGCTACACCTAATAAAGAATTTTAGTAGGGTGTCTTGAAAGTGTTTTTAAAATAGTAGTGATGCACAGAAAATCGATAACTAATCGGTGATCTGTGCATCCTCATTATTGTTACCTTAATGTAATAATTCTATGAGTATGTTACTATACCAGTACTTTATTCTCTAAAAGTTCTATGCGTTTGCACAATATCTCGATAAACCGGCTGTTTGCCTTGATTAGTTCACGGAGATCCTCTGCAGCTTCGATGCGGACAGTGCTACAATCTTTCGCGACTCCGATATTTGTCCCGATTGTACCTGTGTTATTGACATACACATTTCCATCTATTTTATTAAATAGCTCCAATGCAGACATATTTAGCACTTCTGCTATTTTGTTCAGCCTTGTTAATGTGAGGTCGGTTTCACCATACTCAATCTTACAATAGGCACTTGTTGACAGGTTCAACTTTTCTCCCATTTGTTCTTGAGTAAGATTCTTTTCCATACGAAGCATTTGCAGCCGATGTCCTACTATCTTCTTTAAATCTGTTTCCATGTATCTTGTTATTGGGAAGCAATTTATTATTGGACAAATGTAACAATTTTAGTGGATATAACAAATGCTATTTTATACTTATTCGAGAGAACTGTGGAAAATGCGATGGTGCAAATAGCTTGGAGACGGGAAAACGACCTCGTTTTATTGAACATACCACTCTTTTCCCTTTTCTCATTGATATTTGGAGATAACTATTCGTTTAACGGATGGTTGTAGTAAATATTGTGTATACAATGCACCTTAATGTGTGCTTAACTTTGCAGTCAGAGAAAACACAATCATTCATAACAGTAAATCATTATTGAAAAAAGAACATTCTATATTGTATTAAAAGAGCGAAATATTGCACTAAAAAACAAACATAGCATTAATAATAAATAATAAACAGACATGAAGAAGATTTTACTATTGTTCTCTATTTGCCTAATTCCAATGTTAGGCTATGCACAAACCGATGAAAACGGTAAAGAAAGAGTCTATATTGATTATTTCTCGCGTCCCGGTACTATCAGTAATATTTTGGCGGAAGCATTGCGTAATAAAGTAATAGAAGGTATCCAGAAGATGGATCGTGTAGAACTTATTGATGTTGATTCTAATGAAGCATTGAAGACTGAAGCGAAAAGACGCCAAGAGGCTTCTGCTATGGGAGATGCCGTTTGCAGAAGCGAGGTCATGACAACGTTAGGCGCCCAATATCTTATTCAGGGAAATATTACCAGTATGCAGGGAGTTAAAAAAACAGATAGTAAAGGGAAGACCTATTATCAGGGGAGTGTTTCTTACACGTTAAAGATAGTAGACCCTTCTAACGGTACACTCAAAGGAACCCAGACATTCACTCACGAGGGGCTGACCGGGAATATTGGCGATACTCCTGATGAAGCTATCATTAAGACTTTGGATTATGTAGTAATAAGCATGGACGATTTTGTTGACGAGTATTTCAAAATGAAAGGAACGATTGTACAGATTGAGAGTACCAAAAAAGATAAAGCACAAACTGTATATATCGATCTTGGAACCAAGAGAGGGGTACAAAAAGGTCAGAAATTTATCGTTTACATAGAGATGGATATTGCCGGAGAACTGTCATTGAAAGAAGTCGGACGCTTGAATGTGAAAGAAGTATTGAGCGGAACACGTTCTTTATGTACCGTGAGCAAAGGCGGTGAGGAGATAATGAAAGCATCGAAAGAAGAAAAGAAATTGATTATTCTTTCTCGAAAAAATACCTTTTTAGGCGGACTTGGACTATGATGAAGTTACGAATACTGCTTTTGAACCTGCTAGTTGTATACACTATTCATTTCATGGCACAGGAGTCATACTCTAATGACGTAACTTGTGTGAAGGCAGATGATAACATAGCCGTTATCACCGCTTCCGGAACAGCCGAAAAAAAGAAGGATGTATATAATATGGCATTGAAGTCGATCTTTAATGCTATATTCCTCAACGGCATTGACGGAGTGGAAAACGGACAGCCGCTCGTCGGGAAAGAAGATTCTTACTATATGAATCAGTTTTTCAGTTCACGTTATATGCTTTTTGTGAAGAACTATGAAACGGTAGGAGACCCGGTACGGCAATCTTCCAATCTATACAAAGGTACAGTAACGGCTCAAATCTTATTAGGTGCGCTTAAAAAAGACTTGATACGGAATAAATTGATGACGAGACCCCAGGAAGAAATGTCGATGGAGGAAACTCGGCAACAAATGGCTTTGCCGACAATCATGGTAGTCCCCTATAAAAGCAATGACCGAAGCTCATACGCCGATATTCTGAAGAATGATTTTGATCTTCGTATAGCCGTAAGTACGGTAAAGGAGGGATTTGTTAAGCTTGGCGTGAAGACGGTGGCTGCTGAGGGAAAACAGTCAGGAACTTTGCGCGCTTCCGAATGGGAAAGTAAGAATGCTGATTCCAATGATAAGCAGTTGTTGATGAATTCGGGAGCGGACGTCTATGTGATGGTTGATTTACAAAAAGACATATCTGCAGCTTCGGGAAGTAGAGTCTCATTGATTATGACTGCTCGTGAAACGGCTACCGGAGTAGATTTGGCTAGCCGGAAAAGCTGGACGAACCGCTTTAGGACGACGGACGTGGATAAGTTATGCGCATACGCGGCACAAGATGTTCTGGATGGTTTTCTGAAAGATATCTCGAAAGAGTTTGCCCGGAAAGTTCAACAGGGGAATACGGTTGTTCTTCGGGTTAGTCTCGCAGATAATGCTATCAATACGATGAATAGCCGGATAAACGGTACTACTACTCTTTCGGCGCATATACGCAATTGGGTACGAAAAAATGCCCAGGGAGGACGTTACCATATTCAAGGTGCTGTGGACGATAGTCTGATATTTGATTCGATACAGATTCCTGCAAAGGACAGCGACGGCTTGCCGATGGATTGCATCACATTTGCGGATAATCTGGTTAATTATCTGAATGATTCCGGAATAGATAGTGAACATAGAGTGGATGGAAGTACTATCTATTTGACTATTCAATAAATCAAGGACGTATGAAACATTGGCTTTTATTTATTCTTGTGATTTCATGGTTTTGCTTTCCGCTTTCCGGTCAACAAACGAACCGTCCTGACTGGGTGAAACAGCATCCTGTTAGTGGTTTAAGTTACATCGGAATAGGAATGGCTGAAATATCGGAAGGAGATTATCAGCAAAAGGCAAAGCAAAACGCTTTGTCTGATCTTGTATCTGAAATTCAAGTGGTGATTGCCGCCAATTCTTTGTTGAATACGTTGGAGGACGATGGTAATGTGAAACAAACCTTCGCAGAGAGTATTCGTACAGAAGCCCGGGCGGAAATAGAGAACTTTCGTCTGGTGGATTCCTGGCGAAGTGACAATGAGTATTGGGTTTATTATGAACTGAATAAGGATGATTATGCGGCCTTGGTGGAAGCACGTCGTCAGAAGGCAATCCGTAACGGCTTCGATTTTTGGTATAAGGGACACATTACTTTACAACAGGGAGATTTAATGACTGCCGTTGAATTATTCTCGAATGGAATGGAGGCTATACGCCCGGTGCTTAATCAGGAGTTGTTCTGCTCTTACGAAGGAAAGACAATTAATTTGGCGACTGAACTATATGCGGCTTTGGCTGGAGTATTTGATGGAATAACGATTGTTCTGAATCCGGCAACCGTTTCAGTCACGCCGTTTCAAGGTATAAGGGAGCCTATTGCTATAGGTGTTTACAGTAATGGAAATCCGTTAAGGAATATCCGGTTGAAAGCCGAGTTTGTTTCCGGGTCGGGAGATTTGTCTTCCATGTCTCCCACCGACGAATCGGGAGTTGCCGCTCTTTATGTGCGCAATATTACTTCTAAACAGGCACAGCAGGAAATTGGAATTTCATTAATTGATGATGTGTTCAGCTTGTTCCGGAAGGGAAGTTATGCAGCTTTATTCAAACAAATGCTTTCTTCTCTTCCCGGAGCAACGTTGACTATCAACACGGTGCAGACACAGACTTCTGCTTATGTTAGAAGTGCGCAGAGCGATATAGAGGCGGTGGAACGAACTGTGAAGAGTTTGCTGAACAATCATTTCTTTAACGTAGTTGCATCTCCTTCTGAAGCCGACATTATCGTTACATTGGATAATAAGTGTCGTAAAGGCAATACCGTTCCGGGTGAACTGTATAACTTCATCGAATTCTTTTCTACGTTGGGGATTAAAATAGAAAATAACCGGACGGGGCAAATCCTATTGAATTATTCTATTAATGATGAACGGACATTAGTACCTGAAAATAAGTCCGCTTCTCAAGGCAAGAATATGGCGGCGCGTGAATTGATAAAACGGCTGAACCGGGAGTTTGCACGTGAATTGAAGAAAATAACATTCGACAGAACCGGAAAGATTCCGGAAAGACAGAAGATGTTGCCGGATGTTCCTGTTCCGGTAGTCGGTCCTTCCGTACCGGAAAAAGAAGCTGATCCGGTTATATCTGTCCCTGTTGTGGTGCCGGAAGTTATTCCTGCTCCTTTGGTTCCGGTTAAGTCCGCCAAACCAGAGAATCAAAAGGCAATTCGGGTTGAATGGTTGGATGGTGTCTTTTTTGAATTTGACAAACTTGCAACTTTGGGAGACAAATCGAGGATACATCTTAAGATTGTGAATACAAATGCTGACGATTGCGAAGTGGACTTATATAGTGGAAATCTGACGGTTATAAACGAAAAAGGTGAAGAATCTCCGATTGTCAGTCTCAAACTGGGGTCTAAGTTCAATGACCGCAGAGTCACTGCGCTCATTGTGCCTGATCTGCCTACGGAGATGGTTATTGAGGTAAGTAAGTTGCAATCTGTGGCACTGCTGCAATTGAAGGATTTCAAAAATAATATAGTGAAGTTGAGAGGCTTGAAATGAATCATATATTAACATTAAAAAAGACTTGAAATGAAAAGAATTAATTTATTGGGAACAGCATTGCTAATCATTGCTGTTATGACAAGTTGCGGTAGTTCAAAACCTGTAACACAAACAGTGCAGCAACCGGCAGTGCAACAGGACGTAGAAATTAATGTTCCTTGTTCGGGACCGGAATTTCAAACGAACAAAGAGTATTTTAGAGCTAGTTCGATGGGACTTTCTACGGATATGTCTATTGCAAAGAAAAAAGCGATGACGGAGGCCCGGGCTGAAATTGCTACTGCTATCAATGCAAAAGTGAAATCGGTAACCGATAGTTATGTTTCCTCTTATCAGCAAGATGAAAATGATGAAAGCAAAAGTCGTTATCAATCATTGACCCGTACGGTAGTGGAACAGGAATTGAGCGGTACGCGTGTAATTTGTGAAAAAACCATGAAGACTCCTGATGGTAAATACAAAGTATATGTCTCTCTTGAACTGGCAGGAGAGGAAATCATGAATGCTATGGCAAATCGTATTAAGAATGATGACAAATTGCGCATTGACTTTGAATATCCTTAATTCCGCAACACTATAATTTAACTTTATTTATAAGTTCCTGAGCAACAAAAAGTTGCTCAGGATTTTGCCATGTCAGATTTTTCACTTATCTTAGTGTTGCAATTCAAAACAAGCGTAAATCGTAACAAGACATGGCAAAGGTACAAATAAAATCTGAAAAACTCACACCTTTTGGAGGAATTTTTTCAATCATGGAGCAATTTGACTCCATGCTTTCACCTATTATCGACCAGACACTTGGT
>NZ_GG774810.1:163497-174167 GCF_000163675.1 Bacteroides sp. D22
TCATGACAGCAAGGCAATACGTGCTGAATATCTATACAGAAAACCGGGCTTATGCAAGACCTTTCAAAACAGAATTCGGATAAGAATCCTTTCTTTCCGGTTAGAATCTGCGTATTACCTCAAGTCGCATCGTGGGGTAAGGGGATGGTGGCTACATATTGATGTTGTGCTGTTGCTTTTTACTGAAAGCTGCTACTAACGACTCATAAATCTACCCTTAATCGTGTATTGGATGATAGTTGCGGATTTTAGGAATATGAAAAGTTCAAAAAGGTATTTGAAGAAGAAATGAGTAAAAACGCCCAATAAGCAGCTTGTTTAAAACATTGCGGATAGTAATGATCTCTTTAATAACTACCCAACTATTTGAAGATTGAATGATGAAGCTTAATTTGTCGGATATAAGATATAATTGGGTAGTTATTTTTATTATCCAGTTGCTTTTGTCTCCCGGTATTGATGTGTTTTCACAGGCAATGCCTGTTGATACAGTTTATAACCAATCTTATGACTGGAGACCGGGACAGCGGGAGACTTTGCCGGAATGGGTGTTTGCTTCTCAACGGAAAGGCCGGGTAGTTGGTATATCTGATCCTTGTATGAAATCCGAAGCTGCAAGGATGCTTGCTTTGCAAAGAGCGGCTTATCTGTATTCATTGCAGCAAGGGGTACAATTGAGACTTCTCTCGGACGTTTTTTCCACCATGGAGACTGCCAGTAATACATACGAAGACCAAAGAAACAAAATGCTTGTACTGGGAGTGATCGAACATCCCGTTCAACATGTTTCCTACCGGATTGAGCATGAATATACTTCTATATTTGGAGAGAAATTTCTGGAGGTATCTTTTACTCCATCGAATGATAGTTGCGATTTTTCTTATCATTCCATTAGTGAGTTGATGCTTTTGTTTACGAAAGAAAGGGTTGAGGAAGAAGAGGTGAAATTCAATTTATTGTTGGAATCGGGTAGTTGTAGGGAGCAATCAGACCAGTCATGGTTTCAGCTTAAGGGAACACAGTCATCTCCTCAAATAATTTCATATATGAACGGAGTTGAAATTTGTTCTTCACAGGAAGGCTGTTGGTATGAAGATACCGGTTTTGGAGGTCAGGACGGATTGGAGAAGATGGATATGAGGAATGCCTTTTGGAATGCCTATATGTCTTCTTTGGTGAAGGCACTGTTGTTATATCCGTTTTCTAATGTAAATGTCAAGCAGGTGGACGATCGTTTCAATGGCGGCACTGATTCCGGTTGTGGTTTGTATCGGGAGAAGGTTGTCGCCGTCTTGTCTATTTCCCCCTTTATCAAAGATATACGGAATAATAAGCTGTATGTGGATTGGCAGATAACAGAACAACAAAATATAATAAGGAAATGAGGAAAAATAGGATACGAATACTATCTATGGTAGTTTTTTCATTGTGTTTACCGTTTAGTCTTTTTGCGCAAATAGATAAAGACATGAAGGAGTTTGACGATTTTGTGAAGCAGCAGCATAAAGAGTTTGATGATTTTGTGAGCGAACAGAATAAGGAATTTGCCGAATTTCTGAAAGAAACCTGGAAAAAGTATGACTTGCAGAAGCCGGTGGCACGTCCTCAAAGACCAGAGCCTGTAAAACCGGTCAGCTTTGACCATAAGAAGCCGGCAACAAAACCGCAAGAGGTTAAAGTAGGGGAGGTGACACGACTCCCCATTCCGACAGTGACTCCAAGTGCGACATTTTCTCCTTCAAAGGGGAAAACACAGGTTCCGGTTGTACCGGGAGGTAAAGATGTGGCTGTAGAACCGGAAAAGGATTTTGCGGTGCTCCCTGAAATAAAACCGGAAGTGAAGCCTGAAGAAACCGTTCCAGCCAAACGCTCACTTTCCGGTGTAGAGTTTTCGTTCTACAGTAAAGATTGTGTTGTCAATGCTTCATTGAAGAACCGGCTCACTTTAAAAGGGATTGCAGAGAAAGATATTTCTGCCGGATGGGAGACGTTATCGCGTAGCAACTATCAGCCTTTGATAGACGACTGTCTGGCTTTTAAAAAGGATAATGCCCTGAATGACTATGGTTATCTGCTGTTGACGAGGAAAGTGGCTACTGAACTATGTGGAAGTACTCATTCCGATGAAATAGCTCTTATGCAAATGTTTCTCCTTTCTCAATCGGGATATAGGGTTAAGGTGGCGCGTATGGATAACCGCCTTACTTTATTCTATGCTTCGGGTAACATGATTTATGCTACCTGTTTTATAACTTTGAATGGAGTAAACTATTACAGGTTTGATACTACCCCGGATAAAACTAATTCTATTTACACTTACAACCGTGATTTCGCCAATGCGAAGAACCCGGTAAATATGAATATCACTGCTCCTCAACCCTTTTCAGGAACTTACGTGGAGAAAACGTTGCAAGCGAAAGCTTATCCATCCGTCAAAGTCTGCTCGAAAGTAAATTCGGGACTTATTTCCTTCTATAAGGATTATCCGCAATGTGACTTTTCTGTCTATGTGGGAGCTCCTGTCAGTCAGGAAGTACAACAGACGGTGCTTCCATCATTGCAAGCTGCCATACAAGGGAAAAAACAATCGGAAGCTGCTAATATACTGATTAATTTCGTGCAGACAGCTTTTGATTATAAGACAGATGGTGACCAGTTTGGTTATGAAAAGCCTTTCTTTGTGGATGAGCTGTTCTACTATCCTTATTCCGATTGCGAAGACCGTGCTGTGTTATACTCTTATTTGGTACGTACTCTTATGGGGCTTGATGTTGTATTGTTGGAATATCCCAATCACATGGCAACAGCGGTCTGTTTTGATGAAAACATTGACGGAGATTATATAACTGTAAGCGGAAAGAAGTACATAATTTGTGATCCGACTTATATTGGAGCTTCTATCGGGCTTGCTATGCCGCAATTTAAGAACGTGGCAGCCAAAGTGTTGAAATATTAATTTTATTATATTATGAAGAATATTAAAAAGTATTTGTGTGCCATTGTAATGATGGTTATTTCGATGACTGCATTTGCGCAGGAAGATGTTTTTAGCGGTGACTGGCTAGGAGCAAATAAAGAAGGCGATTTAAAGGTTGCGTTCACATTGAATTGTGATGGTAATTGGCAATTGAATCCTTATAATGAGAATGCCAGATGCAATGGATTTATGGAAGTGAATATGCTGGAACCCGGTGGAAGGGAATCTTTGATGGCAACTTATGAGTTTTACGTCGAGAGTATGAACGGGAATGAACTGACTCTTTCTTTTGTAGGCGGACGTCCGGAGGTTGATGCCGGGATTTCCGGTCAATGCAAAGTCGTTTATAAAGATGATAAGTTGTCGTTTTCCGGACTTGATAAAGGCGGAAAAGATGCTGCCTTTAATGGATTGACACTTGTAAAAAGCGGTAGTGGAGCTGATGCAATAGCTGATGCTGCGGCGGATGACGGAGTTCCTTTGGGAGTAAAGATATTGGCTGTTCTCCAACTGATTTTGTATATTGCCGTTGTTTTATTTATTGTGGGGCATATGTTTTTTGTATGGTATAAGGGCGCACGTTATAAAGAGGTTTTTACGGTAGAAGGAATGTTGAATAAACGCCTTGCAGCCGGAATGCCGGAGAAAATGACGGATGAAGAGATAACGGAGGCGTGGAAGCTGATGGATGAGGCATTCGCTACTTGGACGGTGATTGAAAAAACAGATGATGATGAATTCAGAAAGCCGACAAAGATGAAGCAAATTAAGAAATCTGTTCTTTTGATTGATCAGGTTATCGGTATGTGTCCTACTGACGCTGATGTCATAGAACGCTTAAACTCATTGACTGATGTGATTAATAGTGGTGAAGAACGTCATTTTGATGGTTCCAGGAAATTAATCTGGTTAGGTGTCATTGTGGGTATCTTGATGTATTGGATGATGGGAGTCGGTATGATGTTTTCTACTTTAATAGCTACCGGTTTGTATGTGGTAGCGAGCAGGACGCCTCAATTCTTAATTGATAAGCGGGCACTTCGTGGCGGTGGAAACATTCATAATGGTATTTTTGCCGGAGTGTTCGGGTTATTGGCAGGAGCGCAGACAGTGCGGACAATATACAAGTTTAATGATGGTCATAAAGAATATTTTGATGATCATTCACAACATTGGATTGCTTTGGCAATCGGACTTGTCGTTTTGTTTGTATTGGCAATGATGATGGCGTTCTGGGCACTTCTGAACTATTTACGTAATTATGTCCTGTACTTTTGATGGATAAAACTAACATGGTTGTTAATAATGGATTCGGCAGCATAATTAGGCTATTTATGTTTTGAAGTAGAATTTAGAGTAGTAGGTGTACAGGGGATCGATGAAAATCTGATGACCTGTGCATCTTTTTTTAATTAGTGATACCACAAAATATGATTAAGAATTTGCTAATTCCAATATTAATTTTAATATTTGCATTATAACAATAGTGTCAGTTGAAAACAAAAGATGAAATAATCGCTATTCTCCGGAATTTTAAGGAAGAATTTGGGGAGAGATATGGAATTGAAAAGTTAGGACTTTTTGGTTCTGTGGCTCGTGGTGAGCAGAAAGAGGATAGTGATATTGATATTTGTGTAAAGCTTCAAGATCCGGATTATTTTACTCGAATGGAAATAAAAGAGTCATTAGAAGAGCGTTTTAATGCAAAAGTGGATGTCGTGTCTTTAACCGCAATTATGCGTAGTTTATTTCGCAATCATATAGAGAAAGATGCAATCTATATCTAATGCTGACATATTGGATATGCTTCTTTTTGTAGAAGAACGTATTAATACAACTATAGAAAGATGTGGTAGTGTCATTTCTGTAAATGATTTCTTAGCTTCTCCTGATAAGATGGATATTTTTGATGCAACTTGTATGCGTTTGCAAACCATAGGTGAAACTGTTAAGAATATTGATAATCTGACTAATCATGAATTATTGATAAATTATGCCGGTACTCCATGGAGGAGCATTATTGGACTGCGCAATATTATTTCTCATGAATATTTATCTATTGACCCCGAAGAAATTTTTAAAATAGTAAAAGTGCATCTGCCTGGATTGCTTCTTGCAATTCAGCAGATCAGGAATGATATTGCTGCTAGTATATGAGACCTTTGTAGCTTTTCTATTTTTTATTATGCAAACGGTAGTCTTTAGGTACCACTCCCATCCGCTTTGTAAACTCCTTATAGAAATGTGATCTATTCATAAACCCACTTTGATACATGATTTCTTTAATGAAATTTTTGGGTGGGGATAAAATATCTCGTAGAAAATTCCTGGCGACTCCCGATCATAGTTATTTCCCGATTTGTATAGAGGCGATGAAGCTTGGCATCCATGTGTATGTGGAAAAGCCGTTTGTCAGAACTTCCTATGAATGTGAACTGCTGATGCAGGCGGAACAGAAGTACGGTGTTATCACGCAGATGAGTTACCAAGGACATTTTTTCTGTTTATTATTGACCTTAAACTCTCAAAACTTGCAAAATCGTTTCAATCGTTTCACAGAATCTTTCATGTCTTGATTTTTGTTCTAAAAGTATGATTCGGTTTGTTTTCTAACTTCTATATTTGTCATCAGAAACGAACGACAATGAACCATGGTATCTATATATTGACTATTCTTATGGCTTTATTAAGCCTTCCAGAAAGTGGGTATGCTTCGATTCCATTTTTCGCTGTTGCGAATGATACAATCCGGCGGGCAGTGATATATTTTGATGCGAATGAAGCGAAAGTGGATCTTAGTTATAAAGATAATAATCAGGCAATTACAATTTTATATTCTTTGCTTCTCGGGAATTTGAATACGAAATATATAACAGCGCTGAATGTGAAAACTTTTGTTTCTCCTGATGGTGATGAATCTTATAATAGAAGTTTGGCTGCTCGGAGAAATGATTCGATAAAGGAATTCTTACAACGGTATAATTCGGATGTTAGTGTTGATAAGATTCATTTTTTTTCAGAGGGAGAGGATTGGTCGGAGTTTCGTAAGTTGGTGGCATCCGACTCCAACTTGCCAGATCGGGAAGAAGTGCTGATATTGATTGATTATCATAAGAATGATGTCAATAAACGGAAACAACTGTTGCGAAAATTGAATCGGGGAATTGCTTACCGATACATTGTTCGCAATATCTTTCCGGAGCTGCGAAGATCGGTTATTACGATTGTCGGAGAAACTTCGAAATTAGGTAAAGAGGCTTTTGAACCGGTATCTTCTGTCTCCGGGTTGTTTGTTTCAAAGCAGGAAGAGGCGCTTCCGAAAGATCAACCTGATAAGCCTGTGGGAGAAAGTGAAGAAAAACAGGCCTGTGAGGTCGATATATCGGAGGCAGAAGGGCCGGTGAAAAGCCAAACTGTACTTGCAGTGAAGAATAATCTGTTATATGATTTGGCATTGGCGCCAAATATAGAAGTGGAAATTCCGATAGGCAAGAGGTGGTCTTTGAATACTGAATATAAATGTCCGTGGTGGCTGAATAGCAAACATGATTTCTGCTATCAGCTCCTTTCGGGAGGGATGGAAGGACGTTGTTGGCTGGGAAACCGTCAGAAACGCGACCGATTGACCGGACATTTTATCGGACTTTATGCTGAAGGCGGGATATATGACTTCCAGCTGCGTGGAGACGGCTATCAAGGTAAGTATTACGGAGCTGCGGGAGTGACTTATGGATATGCACGGCAATTGGCACGGCATTTTTCCCTTGAATTCAGTCTTGGCATAGGGTATTTGACAACAGAATATAAAAAATATACTCCTTATGAGGGAGATATTATATGGACAAATAGTGGGCGTTATAACTTTATTGGTCCTACCAAGGCGAAAGTTTCTTTGGTATGGTTGATAACAACAAAGAGATAGGAGGGCGTAATGCGAAATACAAGATACGGGTTTCTTGTGCTTTTGTCCTCGCTGCTGATGCTAACTGGATGTAGCCGTCGCGATATATTGGATGATTATCCCGTAAGTGGGGTAGATATAAAGCTGGATTGGGATGGAGTGACAGATCAACTGCCGGAGGGAGTTCGGGTGATTTTTTATCCGAAGAACGGAGATGGCAGGAAAGTAGATAAATACCTTTCGGTACGAGGTGGAGAAATGAAAGTTCCTCCGGGGAGGTATTCGGTAGTAGCCTACAACTATAACACGGAATCTATACGAATCAGGGGCGAAGAGTCTTATGAAACGATAGAAGCCTATACGGGAAACTGTAATGGTTTAGGGATTGAAGGAACGGAAAAGATGGTTTGGTCACCGGATTCATTGTATGTGTTGAATATAGATGAGCTGAAAATAGAGAAGAGTGAAGAAGTGCTTCGCTTAGACTGGAAGTTGGAATCTGTGGTGAAGAAATATTCTTTTGCAGTAGAGGCTAAAGGTTTGGAGTATGTTGCAACAGTGGTAGGAAGCATTGATGGATTATCCGATTGTTACTGTATAGGCAAAGGTCGTGGAGTATGTAGCTCACAACCTATCTACTTTGAGGTAAGGAAGGGAGACAATAAGGTAACGGCATCTTTCACCGCTTTCAAACAAGTAAAGGAAATGACAATGCCGACGCGAATGTCAACATCAGAGAGAGAAACTTCTAGTGAGAAAGATGCTATAATATTAATATTGAAATTTATCAAAACAGATAATACAGTTCAGGAAGCAACAATTGATGTTACTGAAATAATAGGTACACTTGAAAATGCTGGAACAGGGGAAGATGGAAAACCAACCCCACCACCGGAGATTGAGTTACCGCCTGATGATAAGATTGAGGTTGATAAGCCGGAAACACCACCGAATCCTGATGGAGGTGGAGGAATGGGCGGCAATGTTGATGAATGGGGGCCCGAAGATAATGTTGAGTTACCCGTGAATTAAATAAATGCTATAAACAAAATATAACAATATTATAAACTTAAAAAATACAGTTATGAAGAAAATTTTATTGGCAGTAACAGCTGCTTTGGCAATTACAGGTTGCTCACAGAATGAAGAGTTTGACTCCCCTTCACAGAAAGCCGAAATTAATTTTAGTACAGCTGCTGTTACAAGAGCAACTGCTATGATTACTGATAATTTTAAGCAGTTTAAAGTGTATGGCTATGCGCATACAGGTGAATTTACTACTGAGACTGAAAGTAAAACTCTTGTTGAAGGAATTTTTAATAAGTCAGAAGACAAAAAATGGTCAGAGAAAGATAGCAATAAGTTTTACTGGCCATCCGAAGGTAATGTAACTTTCTTTGGATATAGCCCTGTAGCAGAAACAGGGACTACTTATACTGCTCCAGAAAGTTCTAAAGGATATCCTACAATCGTTTATACAGTTAATGATGATATTGCTAGTCAATCAGATTTTTTGGTTGCTGATAAGACTGGTAATGGAACTACTAATGTGGATGGTATTTCTTTAGGATTTAAACATGCTCTGACCCAGATTGCATTTAAGTTGAAAGGGAGTGATTCAAATGTTAATTACACTGTTACAAAATTAGTTCTGAAAGGGATTAACAATGTTGGAACATATAAATGGGGAACGAATACATGGGAGTCTACAACTGGAACGAAAGATTATACGATTGATATGGTAAGTTCTGCTGCAACATTTGTCGGTGATGGTGCAGATGCTGTCGAATTGACAGGTAATGATAAAGTGCTGATGTTGATTCCTCAAGCTCCAAATAGTGCAAAAATAGAGGTTACATATACTGCTACTGATAAGACAACGAATATTGTGTATAATAATGCTCCTAAAGAAGTAAATGTACCGACTGACCAGTGGGAAGTGAGTCAAAGAATTGTTTTCACTATTGCTTTAACCCCTGGTAAGATCATGAATATTTCAGGTGAGGTTGTAAACAATGGTTGGGCTGATAAGGAGCCTCAACCGGATGATCTTAAGTAAATATAGATACTGTTCTTTCATATAGAGTTAAATAATTATATTAATAAAAAGCAGCATGAAGTATTCACTTTGTGCTGCTTTTGTATATAATATGGGCTGTCTTATAATTGGTTCGTGATAGTAAAAGGTTTATTTTCACTTTTCTTCCTTTTTTTATGGCAATATGAAAGATTTCATATATTTTTGCTGGCAGCATAAACAAAAACAAACACAGTCAGCGTATGCCATCTATTTGTCAAGGAACTTGGGATTGTCAAATATGTCCGAAAGCAGTGAGCAATGCCATTACTCATGTAATTTATCAGCGTGGTTTTCATAAACCGGCTCAAAAGTGTGAAGAAAATCTTATCCTTTTTTTGATGAAGGGAGAAATACTGGTCAATAGTAAGGAATATGCGGGGACAATGCTTAAGGAAGGTGAATTTATCCTTCAGGCTATTGGTTCTATGTTTGAGATGCTTGCTATGACTGAATGTGAGTGTATTTATTATCGTTTTATCCAGCCCGAACTGTTTTGTGATTTCCGTTTCAATCATATCATGAAGGAAGTATCTCCTCCACTTATTTATACTCCATTAAAAATAATTCCAGAACTGCAATATTTCCTTAATGGGTCTATCACTTATCTGAAAGGGGATAAAGTCTGTCGGGATTTGCTATCTCTGAAACGAAAAGAATTGGCGTTTGTATTGGGATACTATTATTCCGATTATGATCTTTCGAGCTTGGTGCATCCACTCTCTAAATATGTAAATAGTTTCCAATACTTCGTTATTCAAAACTATAAGAAAGTAAAGACAGTGGAAGAACTGGCACAATTGGGTGGATATACCCTTAGTACATTCCGTCGTATCTTCAATAACGTCTTTCATGAACCTGTTTATGAATGGATGCTGGCGAGACGTAAAGAGGGCATTCTGGACGACTTGAACAACTCCGAATATAGCATTTCGGAGATATGCTATAAATATGGTTTTGAATCTTTACCCCATTTTTCTAATTTCTGCAAGAAATCTTTTGGTGCCTCTCCACGTAATTTACGTAGGCAAGACATTTCATAAATGCAACTATGTAAGATAATTGCGGTTCACCGGTTTCATCCAATTCTCTAAATGCCGATGAATAAGGTAACAGCGGGTGAAAGCAAGGGAGAAATTCAGGCGAAACTGAACCTTCCCGGTTTCACCTGTTGAGTTTATTCATACCGACTGTTGGACATATAGCTCCAAGGTGTTGGATATATAGCTCTAAGGTGTTGGATATATAGCTCCAAGATGCTAGATATATAGATGCAACAACTCAAGTATTAACACATGAGAACTAAGGTGTTAAGACTTGGCGGCCAAAGTATTACATCCGCACAGTTCACTCATTAATACCTGAAAGCGGATTTGCTATAAGCATATCCGGATTAGCTATAATGATAATTGTTTTAGCTCAAGGGATATTTTAATAAGACAGGTGAAAGCGGTAAGTAAGCGTCTCCGCGATTCTATATAGTGTATTAAAATAAAAAGGCTAATGATCCCTTTTTAGTCATTAGCCTTTTCCCATCTGTCAGGAAGCAGTTCCCTGTATTTTTCAATTGGTGTGTTCGGTTGCCATTCGGCTGTTCTGTTTATCACATCCGTGAGATACTCAAATAGATTCACTTTATGCATCCTACAAGTGAGTGCTATCGTATAGAGTATGGCGCCTCGTTCGGCCCCCTTATGGCTGCCGAAGAACAATGA
>NZ_GG774809.1:0-2433 GCF_000163675.1 Bacteroides sp. D22
ACTGATAACCGAACGATCTACACCTTAGACCGAGGGTTGAGTCGATTACAGATGATAATGTGGAGTCAAATTGCTCCATGATTGAAAATAATCCCCCAAAAGGAGTGAGTCTCTCAGATTTAATTTGTATCTTCGCCATGTCTATCGTCGGATTCTCTTGTTTTTTTTGCAACACTAAGATAAGTGAAAATTCTGACATGGCAAAATCCTGAGCAACTTTTTGTTGCTCAGGTACTTAAAAAGTTTAATTTATAATAGTGTTGCGGAATTAAGGATCACTTCTCCACGATTTGAATTCAAGTATTCACCTGTAAGAAGTTACTAATGACAAAAAAGAAATTGCCCGTTCGTTTTACGGGTCAGCACTTTACTATTGATAAAGTGCTAATAAAAGATGCAATAAGACAAGCAAATATAAGTAATCAGGATACGGTTTTAGATATTGGGGCAGGCAAGGGGTTTCTTACTGTTCATTTATTAAAAATCGCCAACAATGTTGTTGCTATTGAAAACGACACAGCTTTGGTTGAACATTTACGAAAATTATTTTCTGATGCCCGAAATGTTCAAGTTGTCGGTTGTGATTTTAGGAATTTTGCAGTTCCGAAATTTCCTTTCAAAGTGGTGTCAAATATTCCTTATGGCATTACTTCCGATATTTTCAAAATCCTGATGTTTGAGAGTCTTGGAAATTTTCTGGGAGGTTCCATTGTCCTTCAGTTAGAACCTACACAAAAGTTATTTTCGAGGAAGCTTTACAATCCATATACCGTTTTCTATCATACTTTTTTTGATTTGAAACTTGTCTATGAGGTAGGTCCTGAAAGTTTCTTTCCACCGCCAACTGTCAAATCAGCCCTGTTAAACATTAAAAGAAAACAGTTATTTTTTGATTTTAAGTTTAAAGCCAAATACTTAGCATTTATTTCCTGTCTGTTAGAGAAACCTGATTTATCTGTAAAAACAGCTTTAAAGTCGATTTTCAGGAAAAGTCAGGTCAGGTCAATTTCGGAAAAATTCGGTTTAAACCTTAATGCTCAAATTGTTTGTTTGTCTCCAAGTCAATGGGTAAACTGTTTTTTGGAAATGCTGGAAGTTGTCCCTGAAAAATTTCATCCTTCGTAGTTCAAAGTCGGGTGGTTGTCAAGATGATTTTTCTGGTTTGGTGTCGTCTTTTAAGCTGCCGCATAACGAAAAATGGTAGCCGTAGTTGCCGGATTTACAGCACTTTCGTATCAATTTAGCACTTCGGTTCGTTAAAAGCACCAAAGTATCAAGTTGGCACGAAAGCCGGCAATTATCGGCTACCATATGTTAGTGGCATTTATCATTTCATTATATTCATTTGCTTTAACGCATTTTTTGTTACATTAATTCTCGATGAAATAAAATCATCAACATTCAATCCGTCTGTCGGAATTACATTTGTTGCAAAAAAATAAACATTAGATTTTGTTTCAACATAACCAACAAACCAACCATTATATTTTTCTTCTATCGAACTTAATCCAGTCTTACCGCTTAAAATGTAATTTTCAGTTCGCTCAATTTCCATAATATTTTTGACAATCTTTATTGTCCTATCAGAAATTGGAAATTTTGAAAAATAGAATTTCCTTAAAAAGTCGATTTGTTGTTTTTGAGATATTTTTGAATTTCCTTCAAGCCAAAAATTGTCAATCGTTAAACTGTCAAAAATCATATTTTTATACTCAAATTTTTCTAAATATTCTTTCATTTTAATTGTTCCGATTTTCCTTGCAATTTCCTGATAGCAAGGAACACAGGAAATTCTAAAAGCATCTTTAAATGATAAATCTTTTTCCCAAATATCCATTTTTCTCTGCTCGCCATTCCATTTTAAAATAGTTGTATCATTTTCAATAATGCCTAATTCAACAGCAATTATAGAATTTGGAATTTTGAATGTTGATGCAGGTAATTTTCCGTTTTTAGCCCAATCAAAGTCATTTGAGTAAAAAGTATTCTTGTCGTTATCATAAATTAGAATTGAACCATTTACTTGAAAACTATCTAAAATTTTGTCAAAATCAGAAATTTCTGTTTCAATTATGTTTTTATTCGTTGTTGTGTTACAGCAAACAAATAAAAATATCATTGAAATAAAAACTACAAATAAAATATTTTTCATTTATCCTTAATTCCGCAACACTATTATAAATTAAACTTTTTAAGTACCTGAGCAACAAAAAGTTGCTCAGGATTTTGCCATGTCAGAATTTTCACTTATCTTAGTGTTGCAAAAAAAACAAGAGAATCCGACGATAGACATGGCGAAGATACAAATTAAATCTGAGAGACTCACTCCTTTTGGGGGATTATTTTCAATCATGGAGCAATTTGACTCCACATTATCATCTGTAATCGACTCAACCCTCGGTCTAAGGTGTAGATCGTTCGGTTATCAGTACA
>NZ_GG774809.1:3137-14898 GCF_000163675.1 Bacteroides sp. D22
ACATCAAGGCGGTATGTGCTGAACATCTATACCTGTAATAATGCTTACGCAGATGTTTTCCAGACTGATTTTGGATAATGCCTACAACTTATGGGAATGATATTGTGTATTGCCTCAAGTCACATTGTGGGGTAAGGGGATATTGTAGGCAGAAGTGGGTGCTTCAAGTTCAAATTATCTGCAAATTCAGTAATGAGAGGACGTGTAAACGCAATAAGGACGTTCAAGGGCTTAGTTGCGGATTTGAGGGTGAATAGACAGTATTACCCGACAGAGCAACTATGACAACGTAACGCCTTTACAAAAAAGTCGGTACACGAAACCCATAGACTAATTGTCTTGACCTAAAAGAGATTGGAATTTTCAGGACTGCCTATCACTTAGATAGAAGTCCAAGGTCTGCTGAAATACATAATTCAAAAATTGAAATTGCTTGACTGCAAATTTAGTAACTTTGCTTGACAAATTAACGAGAAAGAAGAGAAAATGAAAACCGACCGCATAACATCACCTATACGCAAGCAGGGGTTTCGTGCTTCGTAGGACAGTTAAGTGGTAAATTTAAAGTTCAGTTCTTCGTAGGAAGTTCAGTGGTTAAAATCCCTGCCTGCGTATAGCTGAGAACCGTTGTACGACATAGTAAAACCGAACCAAACAAAATGAAAGTCAGAGAAGAAAAGTTAAGAACAATTATAGAATGGTCGGAGAAAAACGAAGATGTAAGAGTTCTTCTTCTGACAAGTTCACTTGTAAATCCTTTAGCACTTGTTGACGAATTTAGTGATTTAGACATTGAATTTGTTTTTGAGGATAATACAAATTACATTTCAGACAAAAGCTGGACGCTTAAATTCGGAAATCCAATTGCTATGATTGAAGAAGACGAAAGTTGTTTTAACCATAAACACGCAATGAAAATGCTACTTTATGAAGACGGTGTGAAAGTAGATTTTAAACTTTACAGCAAATCAAAATTTATAAAGGAAACGCAAGAGAAAGAATTACCAGAAGATTGGGATATTGGTTATAAAATTTTAATTGATAAAGATGGTATTACAAAGCAAATGCTGAAACCAACTTATCAAATTTCCATTATCAAAAAACCGTCTGAAAAAGAGTTTCAAAATCTAATAAACGATTTTTGGTGGGACACAACTTACGTGGCAAAGTGTCTTGTGAGAGATGAAATATTCTATGCGAAATTTATGTCGGAAACCGTTATTCGCACAGAATATTTAATTCCTTTAATTGAATGGCACATTGCAAGTGAACACAATTGGAACATAACGACCAATAAATATGGACGGCTTTTCAAAAAGTATCTTAACCAGGAAATGTGGGCTAAAACAGAACAAACATTTTCAGGGAGCGATATAAAGGAAAATTGGACTGCTCTATTTTCAATGACTGATTTAGTTTCAGAAATAGGAACTGAATTGTCAAAAAAATTAGAGTACAAATACCCGGATAAATTAGAAAATGACATACGAAAATATTTAGCTGGACTAAAACCCAAAACATAACTACGTCGTACAACATCGTATTGGCAATAGGCGGGCTGAACGGCTTCGTATCAACGGAAGTGCAAAATTCAACTTCTGTTCTTCGATTAAAGTTCAGTGCTAAAAATCCCGCCCATCGCCAATACGCGGCACGTTATGTGAAAGAATAAAACGGCACCTCCAAAAAGAAAGTGCCGTTTCGAAATTAAATTTATAAATTCTCAATCCACTACTTCTGAAACAGTTGATTTTTCTATTAGAAAAATTCCGTCAAAAGCTTCTTCTATTTCAGTTTTTAGGCACATCGAATCAAATCGAATCTTATTACAATTTTTTAATTCCGTACTTCTGTTCATTAGTAAACAGCATTCTTTTCCTCCAAATTCTTGCATAATAAATTCAACAGAATCCGACTCTGGAAAATCAAGTGGAAATTTATCAACCCTAAAGCCAAATTGATAATCATTATCAGGATACAATGCCGCAGTTTCTCCACGTAGATTAGTTATTGCAAATGCTTTATATTTTTCTCCAAAAGTCATCGAAAGTCTTTGCCCCATTGGATAACAACTAATAAATCCATCAAAATCTACCGGAGTTTTTTGAATGTGAGCATTGTGGGCAACCAAAATAATCTTTTTACCAAGTGAATTTTTCAAAAACCAATCAATGCTTTCTGCCATATACTGGTCTTTTGCTCCCATATCTCCTTCAATTCCCCTTTCAGTAATGAAACTTTCCATAGCATCAGCATTATAATTCATATAAATCAAGCCTTTAACTTGATGAACTATCGATTGAAATTCTAAACTTTCTAATTTTGGTTGAAGAGTAATCAAACGAATGTAAACTTTTAATAGCAATGCTTTTAATTCATTATGTTCAGCTTCATCAAAAAGCGATAAATTTAACGCAAGCTGAGAAGTCGAATAGAAATCAAATTTCTCAGCAAGATTTAAAATCTTCTGTAAGACATCAGAAGAAACGATTGAAAGTCTTTGCAAATAATCAGATACAATACGAAAGTTTGGAAAATAAGAACCTCCATTTTTAGGAATATCCACACCTAAAAAGGTAATTTGATTATTATTGTCTTGATTATACCGACGAAGCCATAGCAAAGTATCTTTAAACTCATTTGGATAATAAAAGTGTGACAGTAACTTATCCAAATCGTCGAATGGAATTTGTGATTTTATCCACTTATCAACTTCTAATCCTTCAGAAAAACCAAACTCAAATGCCAAGGTGTCAAAATCACATTCAGTTACTAAAAACTCAATAACTTGATGCCTGAATGTAAAAAACTCTTTTATGAAATGTGCGTTTTCGCCTAAACCAACAATTGTAGAAGAATCAAAATATTCTCGAAATCGAAAAAGACTTTGTTTTATGGATGTATTATTTTCCGAATTAAACGGAAAAGTTAAGGGTTTTATATTTTTCATTATTACCTTATTTTAAATTAAAAATTAACGTACCAAATAGCAACCGTCTCAAAAAGACGATTTAATAATTTACTTTAATTTTTAATTACCAAGGCTTGCTGAAATACATAAAATGTGAATTATTTGAATACAAAGATACTAAAAATTCCTTCACATAACATCGCATTGGCAAAATGGCAGGTTAAGTGCTAAATTGAAAGTTTCTGCATTTTATTCCGCCGAATGTGTTCCACATTCGCTTTTTATTTGTAAGTTAGCTCTGTGGAAACACATCGGCTACGTTCTCGCTAAATTGAACTTTTTGTCCAATTTATCCGCCACTTCGCCAATGCGTTTCCCGTTATGTGCCATTTTTGAATGACAATGCGAATAGATACAGACAAACAAATGAATTTACTTAGTGATAAGAACGTTGCAATAATTGGTGGTGGACCCGTTGGACTGACTATGGCAAAATTATTACAGCAAAACGGCATAGACGTTTCAGTTTACGAAAGAGACAACGACCGAGAGGCAAGAATTTTTGGTGGAACCCTTGACCTACACAAAGGTTCAGGTCAGGAAGCAATGAAAAAAGCGGGATTGTTACAAACTTATTATGACTTAGCCTTACCAATGGGTGTAAATATTGCTGATGAAAAAGGCAATATTTTATCCACAAAAAATGTAAAGCCCGAAAATCGATTTGACAATCCTGAAATAAACAGAAATGACTTAAGGGCTATCTTGTTGAATAGTTTAGAAAACGACACGGTTATTTGGGATAGAAAACTTGTTATGCTTGAACCTGGTAAGAAGAAGTGGACACTAACTTTTGAGAATAAACCGAGTGAAACAGCAGATTTGGTTATTCTTGCCAATGGCGGGATGTCCAAGGTAAGAAAATTTGTTACCGACACGGAAGTTGAAGAAACAGGTACTTTCAATATACAAGCCGATATTCATCAACCAGAGATAAACTGTCCTGGATTTTTTCAGCTATGCAATGGAAACCGGCTAATGGCATCTCACCAAGGTAATTTATTATTTGCTAACCCCAATAATAATGGTGCATTGCATTTTGGAATAAGTTTTAAAACACCTGATGAATGGAAAAACCAAACGCAGGTAGATTTTCAAAACAGAAATAGTGTCGTTGATTTTCTTCTGAAAGAATTTTCCGATTGGGACGAACGCTACAAAGAATTGATTCATACGACGTTGTCATTTGTAGGATTGGCTACACGGATATTTCCTTTAGAAAAGCCTTGGAAAAGCAAGCGCCCATTACCCATAACAATGATTGGGGATGCCGCACATTTGATGCCGCCTTTTGCAGGGCAGGGAGTAAATAGTGGGTTGGTGGATGCCTTGATATTGTCTGATAATCTAGCCGATGGAAAATTTAATAGCATTGAAGAGGCTGTTAAAAATTATGAACAGCAAATGTTTATCTATGGCAAAGAAGCACAAGAAGAATCAACTCAAAACGAAATTGAAATGTTTAAACCCGACTTTACGTTTCAGCAATTGTTAAATGTATAAAATGGAATAAAACGGCACATAACAAACAAATTGGCAATAGAGCCGGTGAAGTACTTCTATTGAACTTTTGTGCAATGTTGAAGATTAGTAATTCTATTCAACATTTGTGCTAAAAGTCGGCTCCATCGCCAATTTGCCAAACGTTATATGCCATATTACACCAAAACTCGTCTGAATTATACAAAATGAACTATGTTTAACTTTTTTAAACCTAAACCAAAAAATCAAATTGAAATGGAAGTTTCGGGAATAAATCCTGAAACAAACAATGAATTTCTATTCTATAATTTTATCGAAAATACACCAAACTATATTCTTGAACCTTGGCTAAAAAAAGCAAAACAAGTTGGTTATAAAGTAAAACCTCAATACGAACAAGCGATTTTGCAAAAATTGAAATTCAATCAATTTAAAAATCCTCATACATTCCCTGAGTACTTTGAAAATAAATTTGATTTTATTGCTATTGACTTTGAGACAGCAAATAACAGTAGATTAAGTGCTTGTGCAATCGGATTATGCTTCGTGAAAAATGACACAATAGTTTATTCGACAAAACACTATATAAATCCACCAAAATCAGAAAAGTTTTTAAAAACTCATACTTCAATACACGGAATTTCATATGAAGATGTAGAATTTTCCCTTAATTTTCAAGAATTATGGGAAGACGAACTTTCTAAATATCTTTCATCTAATTTATTAATTTTTCATAATGCGAGTATGGACTTGAGTGTTTTGAAAAATCTATCTGATTCTCCGCAAACACACCTAATATTTTTAGTATATTAGCGCTCAAAAAGCAGGGATTATGAACATATTCAGTTTTACGGCTCATTTCGGTTCGGAGGAAGATTGTCGTTTGCATTTCAAGGAGCAGCGTGATAAGGAAGGGGTTGTCTGCAAGCGATGCGGGGGCACTTCCCATTATTGGTTACAGGGTAAATGGAGTTATGAATGCAAAGGTTGCCGTTTCCGCACCTCGTTGCGCAGCGGTACGATCATGGAGAGCTCCAAGCTGCCGTTTCTGGTGTGGTACAAAACGATGTTCCTGATGAGTTGCACAAAAAAGGGATTCTCCACCAACGAACTCCAGAAGCAATTAGGATTGAAGCGTTACGAACCGGTATGGGCGATGGTACACAAACTCCGCAGGGCGATGGGCAACCGGGATGCAAGGTATACACTGGAAGGGATGATAGAACTGGATGAGGGTTACTTTTCGGTGGCCAGTAAGGAAATCGAGCGAGGCAAGGGTACACGTGGCCGGGGAGCCGAGGGAAAGCAGAACGTTGCGGTGATGGCCGAAAGCACCCCGTTGGAAGATATCGAAACGGGCAAAAAGGAGAAGCATGTGCGTTATTTCAAGGCCAGGGTACTGGATAGCCATCAAAGTGAAGGAATCAACGGCGTGGTCAGGGACTGCATGGAGGATGATGCCATCGTATTTTCGGACAAAAGCACTTCTTACGTTGACATCTCCGATCTGGTGGAATTGCACGTCACCGAGAAATCAGACGCCAAAACCACCAAGGAAACACTCAAATGGGTGCATATCGCAATCAGTAATGCAAAACGGACATTGCTGGGCAACTACCATAAAATCAAAAGGAAATACTTACAGTTGTATCTCAACGAGTTTATTTACAAATTAAACAGACGGTATTTTGGAGACAAACTCTTTGACAGACTAGTAATTGCGAATATAACAGGTGCATAAACGGATAATCAGAATCTTTAAACATCCTAATTAACTACCTGCGGATTTTAGGTATAAAACGAATTGGGCATAACGACCTAGAATATTTGGAGAAGGTACTAAAAGAAGTCAAAGGGCAATATCAAACTAAACTTGTAATAATAGATGGTGTATATTCCCAGGATGGGGATTTGTCTTTACTTCCGGAAATTATTACTCTTTGCAAGACTTATGAAACCATGCTGATGTTAGATGATGCACATGGAATAGGAGTAATGGGAGCCAATGGCAGAGGAACAGCTGAATACTATAACTGTTTAGGTCAAATTGATATTATTACTGGCACATTCAGCAAGTCATTTGGTTGCGTAGGGGGATTTGCAGCAGCTTCGAAGAAGATAATACAATACTTGAAATTTTATGCGGACAGCAATGTGTTTTCAGCAGCCCCTACCCCACAAGTCACAGCATCCATACTAAAAGCTTTAGAGATTATAAAAAAAGAACCACAAATAAGAACCAAACTTTGGGAAAATACGAACTATCTTAGAAAACGGTTGAAAGAAGAAGGGTTCGACATAGGAAAATCTGTTTCCCCTATTTTTCCTATTATGATAAGAGATAATAAAAAGGTTTACGAAATTGCTAAAATGTTGCAAGAAAAAGGTATCTTTACAATTGGAATTGTATATCCGGCTGTAAGAACCAAAGAAGCAAGATTAAGGGTCAGCGTTCTTGCCACGCATAAACTTGAACAATTAGAATCTTTAGTCAATACTCTTAATGATATAAATAAGAACATAAAAATAAAATAATAATGAAAGAAAGGAGAAAGCGAAGAAGTGCCAAAGACATAAAGGAAAGCATTATTAATGCGGCAACCCATTTAATTGAAACTGAAGGATTTTCTAATCTAACAGTTACAGGTATTATGCGACAAGCTGAAATTGAGCCTGTACAATTCTATAACAGATATGATGATTTGAATAAGTTCATTGACGAGTATGTAAAAAAATACGACTATTGGTTTAGCGATATTGTAAAATCACAAAAACAATCTAGTAACGATAAAGCACTATATATGAACATTCTTGTAGGTTTATTTCAATCTTTATCAGAAAATAAAATCATGCAAGAACTTCTAAAATGGGAACTAGCTAATAACAATGAAACTAGTCAACGTACCGCTCAACTACGGGAATTGCACACGTTACCTTTATGCCAAAAATTCTCAAACATATTCTCCAATACAGATATTGACATTGTAACTATATCTGCACTAATAATAGGAGGAATATATTATCTTATTTTGCATGATAAACTTTCAACTTTCAGTGAAATAGACTTAAAAAAAGAATCTGACAAACAAAAAGTTATTAAGGCTATAAGCAAATTGTCAGACATTTTATTTACGTTTATACCTTCTTCTATTACTAAAGAAAATATTGATATTATAATAAAAATGAGAGAAGATAATATTCCTGTAGAAAAAATAGCATATTATACAGGAATCCCTAAAGAAATTATTGTTTCTATCTAAAATATCCGTCCAATGAGGAAAAACCCATTGGACGGGTCTATAGCCTAACCAAAAATCTTTTGTTTCACAAAACGACCCTTTTTCTGTACTAAAGAAAACGGTTCTTTTTTTGCTTAATCAAAGAACTTATGTCGCTACGGTGTTTAGTTAACCAATCTTCCAAAATAAACGAAACTAAAGATGAAATAGGTATTTTGGCTTTAGCTTTGAGCAACCCAAACACCTCTTTTACATCTGTATCAACATATAGAACTTCCTTGCAATTATAATTTTTTCCTTTAATGTACTCTAATAAGTCCGTCAAATCCATTTCACTAGAGCCATTAAAATTAAAAACTTCCGAAGAAGTTGTTTCCATTTCTACATGAAGTGGTTCTTTCTCCTCTTCAACTTCATATTTAGCTTCTTGAATAGGAGCTTCATTTATACTACTCCCATGCAATTCTTCACCTCTTATCATTTTAGCTATTTCCAGAACACTAGAAATACCTTCATTTTGCTTTTTCCTTAATTTATCAGCCATGTGCAAATATATACAATAAATGAATAACTTTATAACAAATATCTATTAAAAGAATATTTTATTTTATTGCTCCTTCTTGAATGATATAATCATAAGCATTCTTCACCTTATCAATACACTCATTACTAATTGCTAATGTATTTATACGTTCCATAGCAACAGAAGCTGGTATTTCATCTGTAACAAAACCAACTTGCTTAAGAATATCAACTACCTGTTCTTTTGTTTCATATCTTACCGCAGTTCTCATATTGTTAGGTAAAAAGAATATTTTAGCTTTTACATTTAAATACTGTAACACTTGGATAAAAAAACCTGTACTATCCATTGTAAATTTATCGTATTTAAATGGGCATATTATTATATCCGCAGCTTTAAGAATAGTTCCCAGAGCATCATCATCAATCTTACCAGGCAAATCTATTAATAGATTTCCTTGCTCAACCTTAGTAAAATCACTAATAATTTTAGCAACATTAGATATATCGGTTTGTATAACCTCATATTTAGGTTCATTATCATAGGTCGCAATATCTTCTTTTCTTCTATCCGATAATGAACGCTGAAAATCTAAATCCAATACTAGAACTTCTTTTCCTTTTTCTACTAGATAGTTGGCAAATTGTATGCAATTAGTCGTTTTACCACAACCGCCTTTCTGATTCCCAAATAATATTATCATATCTTACTTATATTTATTAATTTTGTTGCTGTCCTCTTTTCTTTTTCCTATTAGGAGATTTATCTTGCTGTACATTTATATGCTGGCTAAGAATATCACAAATAGCATCAATCAGATTAAATCCCCTTGCCAGTTCTGAATCTTGTTCAACATTTATTCTTTCCATCTTATCAAGAGTAACTAGAGTAATCCTATCTTTACTATAGCCATCTTTTATAATATTGATTCCTAAATCATCAGTACTTACGATTACTTTATTCTTTTTATCTATTAGATAAACTAAATTATCATCTTCAACAAAAAGAATTCCTTTTTCTCTTAATGTAGAATGTAAATCTGAACTATGAGCCAAATAACTATTTATCATATCAGTATAGACAGTATTTTTTTTATCCATATGCTCTTGAATCAAAATATCATCTTTTTTCACATGATAAATTCTACTTAACAACTCGGCTTCTTTAAGTGTAGCAACATTAAATTTATTTGCTTCATACACTCTGCTATTATATCTAAGTTCTTTCAACAGTTTTTTATCAAGAACCAATAAAGCCTTATCATCACCATTTATAAATATTGTGCCATTCATTGAAAACCTATAACCGTAATCTAACATTAATTTCTTGAAACTATCCATTGTATATTTTGTTCCATCTTTCAAAAGAAGATTAATTATACTATTACAGTGTTCAACTTTTGCTTGTTTATTAGGCTCTACTAAAAGTTCCTTCAAATCCATAACTTCCCCACCTTTCAAAACTCTCTTATTTCTATAATCAATTAATGTATATCCATAAGGTTTAGTATGTCCTTTTCCTGTATGAAAGACTAAATTTATACCAAACTTATCTTTCATCAAAGTTTGAAGTTCTGTATAGGAAAGTCCTTGCTTATATTTAAATAAAAGAGCTGTTATCTGTTTTCTTCTTTCTTCATCAGGTGTATATTGTTTAGCTTTATCTTTTATCTGCTCTAATTGAATTGAAGCGTGCTTTTCACCACCCTTATACAAAATTAATAATCCATCCTTTTCTCTTAATTTCCATCCTGATTGTTCAAGTAACAACTTATATTGCTGCACTGTAGAAAAAGAAAACTCCATGTATTTTGAAATATCATCTTTAGCCTTCAAAGCTAAATCAACATTCATTATTTGATTTATGACTTTCTGTGAGCGCACAGCTTCCATATTATCTTTTACCTTCTGTCCGTTCTTCTGTACTCGTGTAGAAACAATATGTACATGATTATTTTCTGTATCAGAATGAAAATATATCATATAAGGATTATTTCCATAACCCATTTTATTTATATATTGCAAAGCTACATTTTTCAAATCCTCTGCCGAATATTCACGCCCCTTACATGAAATCACTGCATGAAATTGTTTTGCCTTGACCGCTGGATTAGTCCTACAGACAGATTCCATATAAGCTATATAATCCGACTTCTTCAAATTATCTGGATTCATAGCAAAATTTTCTGCAACAAGAAGTTCACTCTTGCCTTCCTCATTCTTTCGCTCATTATAATCAATACCAGCGAAAGAAGTTGCCGCTTTTAAAACTACTACTACCATATTTATAACTTCACACCGCAAATATACAAACAAATATTCAATAAAAGAATATTTCAATATAATTTATTCATACAATAAATATACAAATATTATATATTCATATATTATTTATATATATAATATTTTCCCCTAAAGTTTTTGGTATCATAATAATGTTTTCTCTTCGTCCATGCCGGGCAGAACCCGGAAAAGTACGGTATCAAATACCTTCCCGGTTTCTCTCCAGTGCAGGCAGAAAAGGTATCAATTAGATGCAATCCTTTTGCCGATGGGCGGTAGTTCCTGAATGGTGTCGGTGTCTTTTCTTTTATGATGCAGCCGTTTTCCTGTATTCAGGTATAGAGAGAAACGACACAAGGAACTTTAGGGAAAAGAAATAGTAACGCTGTCTTTATCACTAAAATTATATATATAAATATTATATATACATATATTATTTGATTGACATCAACTTACGCCAAGTAACATTCAATTTATCTTGCATAATTACATAGTCTGCCATTTTCTTTTCTACCTCATTAAGAACCTCTTGATTAACTTCTTCCTTATGAATATTTACATACCTAGCCAACTGATTTATATTATTTCCTATACGTTTCATTTCCAAACAAATTTCATCCATCGAACGAATAAATTCTTTAGGGTCAATAAGACCAACTCCTTTCCTAAAGACTCTCTGTCTAAAATAATCTGACATACATTTGCTAGATTTAGAAGCTTTAGTTAGTTCTTCATATTCTAAATTCGTTAAGCGAACTTTCACTATTCTATCTCTTTTATTTGCTTTCATACTATGATACTAAATAATATATGCCCCCAAGTTGCGAGGGGGCTAAACTCCTGATTTATCAGGCAAGATTTGGTTTTTGTGTCCACAAAAACACATCTTGCTATTAATTTCTACAAACGCAAATATATAAATTACTAAACACCCTCCCAAACAAAAGGGAAAAAAATACAATTAGATAAGTTTTTTTGGTATCATAATAATGTTCTCTTATCGTCCATGCCGGGCAGAACCCGGAAAAGTACGGTATCAAATACCTTCCCGGTTTCTCTCCAGTGCAGGCAGAAAAGGTATCAATTAGATGCAATCCTTTTACCGATGGGCGGTAGTTCCTGAATGGTGTCGGTGTCTTTTCTTTTATGATGCAGCCGTTTTCCTGTATTCAAGTATAGAGAGAAACGACACAAGGAACTTTAGGGAAAAGAAGATTTTTCGTGTGGCTCTTTCTGGAACTCTGGAAGTGAAGCGTGTTAATCA
>NZ_GG774809.1:15078-20612 GCF_000163675.1 Bacteroides sp. D22
CCTGTATTCAAGTATAGAGAGAAACGACACAAGGAACTTTAGGGAAAAGAAGATTTTTCGTGTGGCTCTTTCTGGAACTCTGGAAGTGAAGCGTGTTAATCACATATTATATATTATTTGTTTATATATTATATATTCACATATTATTTATATATATAATATTGTATTTTGTTCCTGTTCTTTTTCCCTAATGTTTTATGGTATCAATTTTTTGCGTCCGGCTTCCGGCTGCTTTTTGTATTTGGTATCAAAAGGTCGTTCTACAGGGTGTGCCAGGAATGATAATTCGGTATCAATTTCTTTCCCTACAGTATATCAAAAAAGCATAGGGACAAAAACCCAACTTTTTAAAATATGTTTTTTTTAGATAGGGACAAAAACCCAACTTTTGATTGATTATTTGTATCATATAGTGTCTTTTTTTGTTAATAGATGTTCTTTTCCCTAAAGTTTGTGTTAAGATTATGAGAAAAGTTCCTTTTTTATGGGTTTATGTAATAAGAAAAGTTCCTTTTTTGTGTGTTGGTATGATTATCAGGTTTTTTTTATCAGCTAGTGATGGTAGTACCCTTAAAAATGAAAGGGTAACTATCTGAAAAACAACAGATAATGGTAAAAAATCAGGGACAAAAACCCAACTTCTTAGGGACAAAAACCCAACTTCTTAGGGACAAAAACCCAACTTCTTAGGGACAAAAACCCAACTTTTAGACCCCTCCTAGGGACAAAAACCCAACTTTTATTCATCTTCTTTTTCTTCTCCAATCATTCCGGGGAGTATTTCTACTTCTTTTAATAATACGGATAAACAATATTCTGCTTTATTTGAAATTTTATTCCAGTTATCTCTAACATATTCGCCTAGATAAAGCATCTTAGTTACTACTGCTTTATAGTTGCTTAATGTAATCTGTGGAATAAACTGCTGCAAATGCTCGTCCTTCATTGCAAAGTGCAAAGAACAAAAATTCGTTATCATCTTCTTTTGTCCTTTTAATAGTTCTTCTTCCTTCTTTGATAATGCAGACTTAATAACTTTGAAATTAAGTTTATAAGGCTGTGTATCGCCTGAATTACGATAAACTTCTGCCATTTCAAACCAGCAATCAGCCTGTTCAAACAAATCATCGTAAACAGGGCGTATTACACGTTTATACAAATCTTTAAATTCGGGGTATTTATCTTCTAATTTTAAGAATTTCCGAAATCTATCCACATAGATAGAAAAACCACCTTTTTCTTTCCATGAGCTAATCAGCATATACATTCTTATTGTATATCTACTTTGCGCTCTTAAAGCTATCTCTTTTATATAGCGTGTAAAACCTCTATCAACATTAATGAAAACTTTAGCAACCTCTCTATCCATTTCTAAAGAAAAACCTCTTGAATAAGGAGTTTTGGGTATATTTGCCTTAGTGAATAAACCAGTAATAGACCAACTATCCTCACCTGTTATTGGGTCTTTAACATCAAGCTCTACAGGAATACTGATTAATTTACGAACCATGCTTTTTACTTCCTTGTATTGGTCTGGATTAACGCCCAAATCCCGATATGCGATATCTACTCTTATACGGTCTGAATATTCTTGAAATAAAGATAATTGCTCGCATGGAATAGATGTACCATATTTATCTAGATGCTGAATACTTAATTCTATGACATCCTGTAATTTCTCTATAACAGCAATTAAGATTCTAATCTGTACTGTCTTAAAATCACCAGCCATTAATGTAACTACATTAGGTTGTTTCAGCCATGTGGGATTTTCTGGGAGTTTCACAGGAAGATTTGTACGAGGATGCCCTTTCCTAATTCTAACAATCTCACCGTCTATTTCTTCTTTTTCTTCTTTCACCGCACGTTTTCGGGCTTTTATTTCTCTATTTACCATCGCTTATTATTTTGACTGATTAATACTCCAAAAAAAAGTAGAATAAAGAACACAAACATAAACTTGGCTATATAAAATAGCCCTATGAAAATCATTCTAAAAATAGCAATGATAATTTCTAATAGATTTCTTATTATGTTCCTCCAGTCCATTTTCTTTGTTTTATAATTCCTGTCGCCAAAGCTCCGGCTGCACTATTGTATAACCAGCACTTTGCAAATATACTCTTTTAAATTCATCGGGCAACGTTCCTTCAAGGAATTGCTTTTTATGCCTTGATGCAGTTCGGCGGTCATATGGACTATTTTTAGACCAACCTCTTTTAAGAATTAGTTCCTTAAAGCATTCATCTAATGTTTTTGCTTTATCTATCATAATCTTTTCGTAAAGAAATTATAGGGTTTTTCATCCCTTTATACGTTTCACAAGGATTTCCTAACAGTTCGCACATAACAAAATGTACAATTTTTCCTTCATCCAATGATAAATTCGATTTATTTGCTAATTCTACAACTAATGTATATTGATAACTATAGTTCTCAACAACAATTTCTTTTTCATTGGAAACTTCATTGTAAATCTTTCTATACTTATGCCATAAAGACGTATTAAAAAGCTCTACCGTAAGAAAATTGTTTACCTGCTCTGTTGTATAGTCTTCTGGCAAACGTTTCCCTGTAAGTCTATAAACAGCCTCCATTTTTGCTTTTTTTCCTACAAACTTTTTTTTCCCAATCATCTGACAAGAAGGAAGTTCATCCCTAGATATAAAAGGCTTCAAATCTGACACCCTACGATATACCTTATATTCAATAAACATTCTATCTATATTTTGATTATATGACATCTATTCCCTTTCACACTATTCGAAAAATTATGGTCATTTATCCCAATCATAATTATCGTAATCTATTTCCTTTCCTGTAGCATGGCATTCAGCCACATAATCAGCCCATTTTTTTCGCTTCGTCACATCAAAAGGCATACGTAGAAACTCATCCTTCCAAGGCTGTATAAAGTAACCAAAATCGTGTTTGTTCGTTACATACTGAACAGCATCTCTAATGGCGTTATACTCATATCCTTCTTTCAACAATGGTTCGTCACCCAGTTTAGAGTATATGTTTGCCACTTCCCGAAGCATCTTTGCAAATTCTTTGTATGTGGCAAAATTCTTTTCTTTTTTATCCATAATCATTCTTTTTTGTTTTGAGTATTAATTTTTTTCGATGAAAGTATTGGTTGTATTCAACACCCCGGCTGAATCTCGACTTTTGCCATCTCTTATGAAGATTCCTTCTTCTTTCAACCGTTCATAATCAAATTCATTCATCATGATAATGACAATATTTTCATTTGTATATAGCTTACACTTCATAAATTGAGTACCTTCTATTTTTCCAATTACGTCTATTTGGATTGTTCTTTCATTCATAATTCGTTTATTTATATATCGATTTGAGGATTATTCTTGTTTTTTTACTTCATATCCCTTTTCTCTGAGATACGCTGCTATATACTCATCATCTCCGACATCATTAAGGACATCGAAAAGATAACCTTTTACATAACTGGCTACTGCAACCGCATTTGCATACTCGATGTTCTGCGAAATGAATCTCACTTTCTCTGTTCTTCCTAAGCCTCTGAAGGCTTCTTCAATTTTGCTCATATTTATACTGTTTTACGCTAATTCTGTTTCAATAAACTTCATCATCTGATTGTGAAAAGAACCACTCCTTTTTTGCGCAGCCTTACAATCATCAATGGAAAGATTCGATTCCTTAATTATCCCTATTGCGATTGCTGGCATATCTCTGACTACTACAATATGCTGAACAGCAAACCAAATACCATCAATAAATTCATTATTCATATCTTCATTTTATTGGTTAAAACTCATATTCACTTTCATTGAAATTTTCGATTGAATAAATTAAACCACCGAAGTCACCTGCTGAGAAGCCTCCAGTAATATTACTTCGATGTGTTCCCTTATACTTACCAAAGGTTAATGTTCTTTCTTGATTCATTACTATTCTGTTATGCGTTATTTGGTATGATAATCCCATTTTATCTTGACTTATATATCTGGAAAAGAGACCTGTGAACTAAAGACTACTCTTTCTTTTCCTTACGCCTCGATTTGAGAAATTCTTTAGCCGCTTCTTTGTCCTCATGTACTTCATCTGATACATAATATATTATAGCCTTTGAATTGTGAGGATTGTTTTTCCACTTTCTTCCTATTGCATCCGGATTTACAACATATCCTTCTTTTGCCCATTGCAGGGCTGTTAGGCTCTTTTGGTTCATTCTCTTATACCAAAGAACCTTACGATGCATTTTTGTCCGGGGAGTAATTACTCCGTCTGCACATACCAGTCCTTCACAGTTGTAACCGGGGCTTTCCAGAAATTCAATTTCTTTTTGAATTTCTTTTATGCTCATTTTCTCGATGCGTTCCATGTATTGTGCAATCGTTTCATCTGTCATATCCGCTGCCATATTTCATGAATTTATGTATTAAAATAAGGCTATTAACTAGTTTAATAGCCCATTTTTGATTTCAAATACTATCAAACGTATTTATCCAATTCTTTTTCTAGCTTTTCCCTATCAATCTCTGGAAATAGTTCAAGAACAAGACTTAGCGAATCGCAATAATTGTTTGCATAGTTTTCTGTATCCATCAATCGTAACACCATTGAACAAAAAATACTCTTTTCCTGCTTAAAAGTACGATTTAACACAGAACTAGATAATCTGAAAATTTTCTTCTCTACTCCAATCATAAATTAATCCTTTCACATTTCTAATAATTGACTATCAATCTGTAGTTTTCTTCAATGCTTCAAAAGAAGACAAGTAATCATCAACAGCTTTATTTAACGCTGCATATTTATCTTTCCACGTCCTTATTTGCCGTTGTGTTTCAATATACCTATCATTCAAAGTTGCATAATTCTGAATAGCAAATCTAATAGCTTTAGCATCTGTTTTTTCACCAGATAATTTTTTTAGATTTTCTAACTCTGCGCAGGCTGCATCGTCTAAGCGTAATGTAAACTCTTTTTTCATAAAAAAATGATTAATGAATTAATACTGAAAAATAGCACTAACAGTTGGCTACGAAATGGATTTAAGAAGCAATGTTTCATGATTTTGTTTGCTGTTCTTTATACTGGCAGCCAAACCAGCTTTAAAGGTTTGTTTATCTCTTTATTTTCAATACTCAAAGATAGTGATTTTCTATAAATGTCGCAAATAATAGGACAATTATTTTTGTTAAAAATGGTTTTAGGTTTATAGACTGCCGAGGTTTTATTTTTCCCTAAAGTTTTTGGTATCATAATAATGTTCTCTTATCGTCCATGCCGGGCAGAACCCGGAAAAGTACGGTATCAAATACCTTCCCGGTTTCTCTCCAGTGCAGGCAGAAAAGGTATCAATTAGATGCAATCCTTTTACCGATGGGCGGTAGTTCCTGAATGGTGTCGGTGTCTTTTCTTTTATGATGCAGCCGTTTTCCTGTATTCAAGTATAGAGAGAAACGACACAAGGAACTTTAGGGAAAAGAAGATTTTTCGTGTGGCTCTTTCTGGAACTCTGGAAGTGAAGCGTGTTAATCACATAT
>NZ_GG774809.1:20682-54030 GCF_000163675.1 Bacteroides sp. D22
TTAGAGAGAAACGACACAAGGAACTTTAGGGAAAAGAAGATTTTTCGTGTGGCTCTTTCTGGAACTCTGGAAGTGAAGCGTGTTAATCACATATTATATATTATTTGTTTATATATTATATATTCACATATTATTTATATATATAATATTGTATTTTGTTCCTGTTCTTTTTCCCTAATGTTTTATGGTATCAATTTTTTGCGTCCGGCTTCCGGCTGCTTTTTGTATTTGGTATCAAAAGGTCGTTCTGCAGGGTGTGCCAGGAATGATAATTCGGTATCATTTCATCATGCCATGTTTACCCATCAGTGCCGGAACTCCGAAAAGTACGGTATCAATTTCTTTCCCTATAGTTCTTATTGGGTTAGACAACAAGACGCATTAAAATGTATTCTCAAAGTGAGAATGTATTTTAATTTGCGTCATGTTTCCGCTTCTGCAATGCTTACTAAAGTGGAGTTACCTAAAAGGTAGTGGAACTTTACTAAGGATTGCAGAAGGGATAAAGAAACATACCTTAGAAGGGTGGGTGGGTTTACCGATAGCAAAACTATTGGAGCGTAACAAAGTGAAGCGATTAAGCCTTTTTGGTTCTTTTTTGGCGTTTGAAAAAAGAACTCCCCCCAATGAGGGGGGAAGGAACCTTTAAGCAACCTTTGTATTTTTCTCTTCTTCAACTTCTTCCACATCTAGCCTTATATTTAGATGCTGGGCTATGAATTTACTACCTTTAATAGCATCTGCCAATACAGTAAATAAAAATTTAGGTTCTTCTTTTATTGCTTTGCACCATGATTTTAAATAAGCCGCATTTTCTTCTCTGACGGTTACAGAAATACCCAAATATACACCAGACAAAGCCGATATTAATTCTGCTACAAGTTCTTCACGCCCATAATTGAATTTATCATTTTCATAAAATCCTTTTCGATTTAGTCTATTTTTAACACCTGTACTATGTCCCATTTCATGTAATTCTGTACCATAAAAACTTTCTCCGTCCTTAAATTGGCTCTTTAAAGGTAAAGTAATGCTATCATTTGATATTGAATAAAACGCACTATCACTAGAAACCGTTTGAATAGGACATACCCAATTTTGATTCTTATTCATTTCATCAAGTATTGGATTTACATACATTTCTTTCTCTTCTTGTGGCTGTTCCTCTCCTGAAAATTTAGCCTTTAATATATCCCATCTATTGGGATATTTTTCCGCAAAGTTTGTTTGGTCTAAATTAAAAACTTGGAAATATTTTGTATAAGCTGCTAAACGGTATTCTTTTTGTTCTTCTTCTGATAATTTGTTATATTCATCATATGAAATTTTTTCATTTGTCTGACGATGATAAGCACAAAATAATGTATAATAAACAGGAAAAGCAACAGCACCTTTTAGAACATTAATACCTTCGTTTCGTGCTTGATTGAATGTCAAAAAAACAGGAGTTTGATAATTATATTTTTCACACAAAAAATAAAGTAAAAAAGCGTTTCCACCACTATAAGTACGACCTGTTAAATTTTGTGGTAAAAAGTTCTGTTTAGAGTTGACTTTAGAGAACCAAGGTTTTTGCCAATTCATAGACAAGCTTTCAATTTTTTCAACCATAAGGTTTACAAACTTCTCTGCATTTTTATCAAAAGTAGATTTCATAATTTTGTTTGCTGTTCTTTATACTGGCAGCCAAACCAGCTTTAAAAGTTTATTTATCTCTTTATTTTCAATACTCAAAGATAGTAATTTTCTATAAATGTCGCAAATAATAAGACAATTATTTTTGTTAAAAATAGTTTATAATCGGCTGATTTTTAACGTATTATCTTTTCCCTAAAGTTTTATATATTTTGGGTGAGAGATAAGGTTTTATAAACGGAATATTCCCTTTAGGGAACATGAAGTCTATAAAACCGAATATCCAATGCCTTGCTTTTGTAGGTGCTTCATAGAAGCGGTGAAAAAAGCAAAGCATTGGATATACCTTAGAAGGGTGGGTGGGAAAATGCGTTAGGGATTGCAGCGGAAAGCCCACAGCGTAGCGAGGACTTGCAGCGAAAAGCCCGACCTGAAAGGTAACGCCCTATTTATTTCTTCTATTCATCAATCTTACTTTTTCATAACGTAAATACCTATACAAAGTAGCCTTACTTCCAATGTGTAAAATTCTACATATTTCATCTATAGAATAATCCCGATTTTCATATAAACGCTTTGCTGCTATAGCTTTTCTCTTTGCATCTTCCGATAACCCTATAGGTCGTCCCGTAAGTTTCCCTCGTTCTTTTGCAGCTTGTAATCCAGCCCTAGTTCGTTCTACTATTATTTCACGTTCATATTCAGCCAATGAAGCAAAAATTCCAAATTGACATCTTCCTAAAGCACTATTAGTATCAATACCATCAACTATGCTTTTGAATGCAATTTTTCTTTTCTGCAAACAATCAACTATATAAACTAAATCTTTCAAAGAACGTCCTAATCTATCTAGCTTCCAGATAACAAAAGTATCACCTTCTCGCAAATATGCAAGGGCTTTATCTAATTCGGGTCTATCCTTTACTCCTGATACTTTTTCCTCAAATATAAGTTTGCATCCGGCTTCTTTTAAAGCATCTAGCTGCAAATCTAAATTCTGTTCCCTCGTTGAAACACGAGCGTAGCCTATTATCTCCATTTTATTTAAATCCAAGTTTCATAAATTCAACTATTCGCGAAACTATTTTAAACTAGGGCTTTCCCCCCTGTTATTACCTCTAGTACTATTATAAATCAAAAGTACAGAAAAAGGGTCGATTAATGAAACTTTTAAATTTAAGAATATGAGTTATTCACAATTTATCATGGCTGTATTTGCCATTTATGTAGTTTACTACGCTGCAAACATCCTGTATGATGCTTTCCTAAAGCAAAGCAAAACCAATACAGGTGAAGAAGAAGAAATTATTTCAATAGGAGAGGAAGAAGAAATACCTCACAAAGTTGTAGATGAAGATTTTGAAACAGGCTCATACGAAAAAGAAGATGAAAAAAAAGAATCTGAACAGAATTATGTATCTGTAAATGAATCTATTGAAATGGAAGTTGAAACACAAGGTATTCCAATGGAACAACTTCTTGCTAAAGGGAAAAGCATGTTTTCACACGTAAATTTTAACAAATAAACAACTAATTTTTATTCAAATGAAAAAGTTTTTTTCAAAAATTGCTCAAAGAGCATTCGCTTTAGCCATTAGCATAATGGTAGTAACTAACACTTTTGCACAAGGTGCTGCGGGAATTGATGCAGCTAGTTCTGAACTTGCAACCTACATGGACCCCCTAGGAAACATGATGATGATACTAGGAGGTCTAGTAGGATTAGTTGGAGCAGTGCGAGTTTATTTAAAATGGAACTCTGGTGACCAAGATGTACAAAAGGCTGTTATGGGCTGGATGGGGTCATGTATCTTTCTGGTTGTATCAGGTGTTGTCGTAAAAGCATTCTTCGGAATCTAATATGTCGAAAGAGTATCCAAGTTACAATGTATATAAGGGGCTACAAAAGCCCCTTATTTTCAAAGGATTTAAAGGCAAGTTCATATATATCGGTGGAGCTTGTATTATTAGTGCTTTACTTTTATGTGCTATTGTTTCTACTCTGGCTTCTTTTATGTGGGGAGGTATAACTCTTGTAATAGTTATGTTTGGAGGGTTAGGAATAACATCGCAATTACAAAGAAAAGGGCTTCACAGGAAAGATAAACGAAAAGGCATATATATAGTATCACGCACTTTTATAAGAGATAGAAAAAAATAAAGCTTATGAAAAAGAAAAGTGAATTTGAAGCTCCTTATATTGGTATTGAAACAATAGACAATACTCCTATATTCTATAACCGAAGGGGCGACTATTCTGTTATCATTAAATGTGAAAATCCTATAATACAGTATTCAGCAGATATGGATGCTTACTATGATTTTCACCACTTATTTACTAATATCCTCAAAGTATTAGGAACTGGATATACAATACAAAAACAGGATATTCTATGTAAAAAATCATTTTTACCACCCCAGAATAGGAAGAACGACTATTTATCAAATCGTTATTTTGAACATTTTAAAGGACGAATATATACTGATATTTCTACTTATCTTGTTATTACAGGAGAAGTAGAAAGGTCTAAATTCTTTTCTTTTGACCCTCGAAGGTTTGATACTTTTATTAGAAACATCACAAAAGTATTAGGACTATTCGCTAACAGAGGAATAAGAGCTAAACTATTAAATGAAAATGAAATAGAAATATATATAAAAAGATTTCTATCTATCAATTTCAATCAGCAAACAGTAAGCCTAAAAAATATCAAAGCAAGAGAAGAAAATCTTATAATTGGAGAAAAAAACGTACAGTGCATTTCTCTTGTAGATATTGACGAAGTTAATTTTCCTTCTGTTATAAAACCATATAAAGAGGTCAATATTGGGCTAAGGTTTCCTGTTGACTTACTCTCTTTTTTGCATGATACACCAGGTATAGACACAATTATCTATAATCAAGTAATAAATATTCCAGACCAACGAAACGAAGCAAACAAATTAGAAGGCAAAAAGAAAAAACATAAAGGAATGCCTGACCCTGCAAATGATTTATGTGTAGAAGACATAGAACGAGTGCAGTCGGATATTGCCAGAGAAGGGCAAATGCTTGTATATGCACATTATAATATAATTCTTGCTGGTCTTGATGATATTAGTAAGGCTATCAACTATGTTGAAACATCTCTTTTTGATTGTGGCATTATTATTAATAAACAATGCTTCAACCAATTAGAATTATTCGAATGTGCACTGCCAGGAAACGCAATCAACCTAAACAGTTATGACAAATTTCTAACAACTTCCGATGCTGCAATTTGTCTTTTGTTCAAGGAAAAATTACAAGTAACAGAAAACAGCCCTTTTCTTACTTATTTTACAGACAGACAAGGATTGCCTGTTGGAATAGATATGTCCGGGAAAGAAGGTGAGAAAAAATATACAAATAACTCCAACTTCTTTGTTTTAGGTCCAAGTGGTTCTGGTAAGTCTTTCTATGTCAACTCCAAAGTAAGACAATGGGTTTTAGATAACACTGATATTGTATTGGTAGATACAGGGCATAGTTATTCAGGAATGTGCGAATACTATCATGGCAAATACATTACTTATTCTGAAAGCAAGCCTATATCTATGAATCCTTTCCGAATTACTGAAGAAGAGTATAATGTAGAAAAGAAAAACTTTCTTAAATCATTAATTTTCCTGATATGGAAAGGTGCAAATGGTGAGGTCAAAAAGCAAGAAGAAGAAATTATGGATATTACCATAGAAAAATACTATTCTTTCTACTTTCATCCCTTTAATGGTTATTCAGATGCGGAAAAAGAAGCCATACGTGAAAATTTACTACTCGAATTTCAAGTCAATGAAGAAGAATTTGAAAACGAAAGGGAAAAAGAAGAACGCAAGATACTTTCCGAAAAAATAGAGAAATTACAGCAACTAGTAGAAAAAGGAGAAGGCGGAGAAAAAACCAACGCAGAAAAAGCGATACAAAACATTCTCATCGAAAAAGGCTTTACACGCCAAGAGCTTGATAATCCTGAAACTAGATTACTTTCTATAATAGAAAGACGAATCCAGAAGAAGGAAGATATATTGAAAGAAATAAAAGTTGAAAGCTTATCTTTTAACTCTTTCTACGAATTTTCCCTACGCATTATACCTATCATTTGCAAAGAGAACAAAATTGATTTTGATATTACTAACTATAAGTTTCTATTAAAAAAATTCTATAAAGGAGGACAGTTAGAAAAAACTCTTAATGAGGATTTTGACACTTCCCTTTTTGAAGAACCCTTTATAGTTTTTGAAATTGATGCAATTAAAGATGACCCTGAATTATTTCCAATAGTAACCTTAATTATTATGGACGTTTTTATTCAAAAAATGAGATTAAAAAAGAACAGAAAGGCATTAATAATTGAAGAAGCATGGAAAGCCATAGCTAGCCCTATGATGGCTGGCTATATACTCTATTTGTATAAAACAGTTCGTAAATTTTGGGGTATGGCAATGGTTGTTACTCAAGAACTGGAGGACATAATTAGTAATCCTGTAGTCAAAAACTCTATAATCAGCAACTCCGATATTATATGCCTATTAGACCAAAGTAAATTTATAGACAAATATCAAGAAATAGCAAATCTTTTATCCCTAACGGAAGTAAATCAAAAGCAAATATTTACCATAAATCAACTTCCCAATAAAGAAAACCGTAATCGGTTTAATGAAGTATTTATAAAAAGAGGAAATTATGGAAATGTATTTGGAGTAGAGGTTTCTCTACACGAATATTTCACATTTACTACAGAACGAATTGAAAAAGATGCTGTTGGATATTATCATATCATTTATGGTAGTTTCCAAACAGGATTGGATAATTTTATAATAGACCTAAAATCTTCCAAATTAAAAAATATGGATTGGGTTTTACAAGTCAATAAGGTACTAGGGTATCACTCCGATGATGGAAGCCTAAAAGATATACTTAACATCATAGGGGAACAACCATTATATAAGTATATCCTAGATAAATACAAATGGATTACAAACCGTTAAAGATAATATCATGAAGAAAATCCTATTTATTTTAGTGGTAGCATCTACTTTAACCCAAGTTGCATATTCGCAAAAGGCAGTCTTGGATATAACCTGTATGGAAACACTTATAGCTAATCATAAGGTGCAACATACTTCTTTCTCTAAAGTGAAAGAGAATGAAGCTCAAATAAGCCTTATACAAAAACAAATCAGTGAAAAAATGGTTCAGATTGAATTTTTCCAAAGCAAATTTTATAATAGCCTAAAATCTGTAGAAGCCATCATAAAAACAGGAAAAGATATTATCTACTGCACTGATATTGCAGCAGATATTGGTAAATATCAAAAACAAATGGTTGAACTTGCTGTAGGTGACCCGGCTTTATTATTGGTGTCAGCAAAAACAGAGCTAGAATTAGTAAATCGCACTGCGGATTTGACACAATACATTTATCAGGTCGCTATTGTCGGGACAGATGTAAACCTTATGGATAATAAGCAAAGAATAGACTTGCTTAAGTATGTTATTAATGAACTAAGAAACATGAGAGGTATAGCATACGCTGTATGCCGACAGATGAAAACAGCAAAAAGAAATGGAGTATTACAAACATTAGCTCCGGGGGTATTTAAATACAAAGATAATCGTTCAAAATTAGTTGATGATTTATTACAGAATTATAAAGTAAAACCTAAAAGATAATATGAAAAGAGTGCTTTTATTTTTTTCCCTAATGTTGATTATTGGTACTTCTAATACCTATTCCCAAATGCCTGTAAAGGATAAAGGGAAATGGAGCGTGCTTAATAATATGGAATTTATGGATAGAGTACGACTACAACCAGAATGGTATCATTACTGGATATGGTATAAAAAGGTTTTGGGTATTAAAATTCCTTTGCCGGGCTTAGGGTTACACGACAAATACGGGAAGGAAGATAGACGTAATTTCCAGTTACAAGAAATTCCCATGATGGCAGCCGTAGAGTACAATAAATCAGAAACAGAAAAAGAAGGGTATAATGTTGATACCATATATAGACAGGAACTCTTCAAATTTGGAGATAAAGAAATTGATTATCAATATACTTTAACTAAAAATCGTAGAAATGATATTCTTAATGATATAAATAAAAAACTTGTCGAATATTCTTCTAATGGCGGTAATAAAGAACATGTTGAAGTTATAACTGATGAAGTTACTAGAATAAAAAAGAACATAGATATAATCCATGATTCACATATGAGTAACTCTAAAAAAAGGGAAGCCTATTTAGATTTTGATAAAGAACTAATAGAGGTTCTTTCATTAATAACAAGATTGAATAATATAAATAAAACAATAATGAGCCATGAATGAGTTAATAGATAAATTCTTATTTGAATTATTTGATGGACTAAGAGATAAAACAACTGTTCTATTCGGAGAATTTATTGCGGATGCACAAGCATTGGCAGCAATCTTTATGTTGTTATATTTTGGAGTAGAAAGCTTCAAAATGATGAGTGGAGATAAAAAATTAGAGATTATCCCGTTATTGCGTCCATTCGCACTGGGATTGGTTCTTATGTTCTGGATTCCCTTTATTAATCTAATCAGTTATCCCGGAGAGTTATTAACAGCACGAAGCAAGGCTATGTTTACGAATCAGATAGAAGAAGTAGAATTACTTTCTCGTAATAGATATGCACTCATTGATAGCGTAGCAGTAGAGTTATTACATACTTCATTAGAAGTTGAAAGAGCCGAAAATGAAGTTAAGGATAAGAAATGGTATGATTTTAGTATAGACTTCTCAGCTATTGGAGACAAGATAGCTGGATTATATGTATATGTAGTCGCTAAGGTTAAAATGATAATGTTTAATATCATTGAATTTATTGTCGTTACTTTTTGGCAAGTATGTACCTATTTTGTCTTTTTCCTACAAATCATATTCACAGGAATATTAGTTATTCTTGGTCCACTAGCTTTTGCATTCTCTGTTTTACCTGCATTTCGGGATGCTTATATACAATGGATAGCTCGTTTTGTCAGTGTTAGTTTATATTCATGTATTGCATATATAGTATTATCAATTTCTTTAGTAGTAATGCAATATGGGATAGAAAGAGAAATTGAAATTTTAGAATATGCGCTTAGAAATGAAGCTGCATTTGTCATGTATGTCGGAATGACCTCTGGAGGTGTCAATAGCTTCCTTCTTACAGCATTACTTGGAGCATTTGCCATGCTTACAATACCTTTTGTTTCTACATGGATTGTAAGTACAACTGGAGTAGGGCAAGCAGTAGGAGGCATGGTTGGAGGAGCAGCCATCGCAACCAAAGCTGTAGCAGCTCCGGCTACAGGTGGAGCCAGTGCAGCTATGTAAAAAGATTCATTAAATTTTAAATTCACATAATCATGATTATTAAAAACTTAGAAAATAAAATCAAATTAGCCGGAATTTTATCCATTGGCTGTTTTGCAACTAGTATAGTTATTTCAGGTATGGTACTAGCCTTTTGTTTCTCTTTAGTAAAAGCTGAAAGAAAAAAAATATATGTTTTGGATAATGATGTCCCTGTACTAGTAAAACAAACTGGTACAGAAGTCAACTTGGAAGTCGAATGTAAGAGCCACATAAATCTATTCCACACTTTATTTTTCACATTACCACCAGACGATGAATTTATAAAATACAACATGGAAAAAGCCATGTATCTAATTGATGATAGCGGATTAAAACAATATAATAATTTAAAAGAAAAAGGATATTTCAACACCATATTAGCGAGTTCTGCAACAGTAACAATTATGACAGATAGTATCAAGGTGGACATGAACAACCTATCTTTTGAGTACTATGGCATCCAACGTATAGAGCGAGAAACCTCTATTCTAAAAAGGCAACTTGTAACTACAGGGAAATTAAGACAAATTCCACGTACTGAAAATAATCCTCATGGACTTATTATCACAGATTGGAAAACGATACTAAACAAAGACCTAGATTATAAAGTAAAAAAGAATTTCTAATGAAACTGTTTAAACATAAAAAGAATGATAGAAAAGAAAGTATCAAGACTAAAGCCGAGCAAGCTACAGTTGTTCTTCTTACTAAAATATTTCAAAAGTTCGGAGTTAATAACGCTTGTGAACGCTTATTGGCGTGGGCTGATATACACCGTAAAGCTATGTTTGGAATTACGATTTCATTCCTTTCTTTCGTCACAATTCTATCATTAGTAATGCGTCCAGAAAGAAAGCCAATGCAAGTTTTCAACGAAGAAAAAAGCAAAGTACAAATTAACATTGATAGTACCCTACAAAAAAAACAAGTAGGAGTTCACGACTTGTTAGAAGTGATTAAAATGCAAAATGAAATTAATGAGCTAAGAAAAAATGGGAAATTAACTCCAGAAGACACTATACGAATAAAAAATTTATACAATAAATTAAATAAATAGCGTATGAAACAGATTGATATTAAAAAGCCTAAGTACATCATTCCGATACTCATCCTACCTTTTATTCTAGGGATAGGATGGCTAGTTAAGGATATGATAAACTCTGCCCCAGCAGAAGAAACTACATTAGTAGAAACGGAAGAATTAAATCTTGATATTCCTGATGCTAATTTAGAAAAAAGAGAGATAAAAAGTAAATTTGAATCACTCAAAGGAGCTTTCAATAAATCTTCTGATTATTCATCAATACAAACCATAGATAAAGAAGAAGAAGTTAGCGAAATTGAAAGTTCTGGTTCTCTTTACTCCAATGATGAAATAAGGCAAATTGACAGTTTAAATCAAGCTTCTAGAATCCGAGAAAAGGAATTGGAACAACAAATAAAAGGATTTCCTACTATAGATGAATCAAGTCAAACAGAAACTAGGAAAGCTCCTGAAAAATCCAAGATGCAAGAAGAAATGGAGCTTTTTAAAATGCAAATGGCTTATATAGATTCATTACAAAATCCACGTCCTAGAACACCTCAAAAAAAACAAGATGAAAAGCCAAAAGAAAAGGCTATAGAAGTTGTAAAAGCGAAAAATCCCGCAGAAGTATATTTTAATACTGTAGGGAAAGAACAAAAAACTTCACTAATCACAGCTATATTAGATGAAACTTTAAAAGTAACAGATGGTAGCCGAGTACGCATACGGCTTCTAGATGATATAATGATTAATGACGCTCTTTTAACTAAAGGCACTTACCTATATGGGAATGTATCTGGCTTTAAAGCTCAAAGAGTACACATTAATATTTCCTCTATAATGGTTGATGGCAGACAAATGAAAGTAGATTTATCTGTATATGATAATGACGGACAAGAAGGTTTCTTTGTTCCTTCATCAGCTTTTAGAGATTTGAGTAAAGATGTTGGAGCGCAAATAGGAAGCCAAACTATACAAATGAACAGCCAATCAGAAGGAGTAGAACAATTCGCTTTAGGTGCTTTACAAGATGCTTACCGTAGTACAACCCAAGCTCTTTCCAAAAACATCAAAAAAAACAAAGCCAAATTAAAATATAACACACAAGTTTTTTTAGTAAACAACAAAGATAAAGAACAATAATATGAGAAAGATTTTTATTGCATTATGCACAATGGTTTCTGTTATTACAGGAAATGCACAGAACACCCCTATTGGAGAAAACATCGAGCTTGCAGGTGAAAACCCAGAAGAACTAAAGGTTATATACGTCAACAAAGATGTTTCAACGCATTTTATAGCTATGGAAGATATAAAATATGTTGATATATCAGTCAATGATATTGTTGGCGATATTCCTACTGGTAACTCTCTTAGAATAAAGCCCACAAAAGAAGGAGCTAGTGGAGTTATCACCATTGTTACAGAAAGATTTTTCGTACAATATATGCTAGTATATAGTAGCGATTTAGCAAAAGCATACACTCGCTTTAATATCCCTTATGCTGATTTACGTAGCTATATGAATCCAGAAGTGAACTTAACCAAAGCACAAATGTATGATTACGCACATAGAATGTTTATTTCAAAAAATAAATTCTATGATGTTTCCAGTAAAAGTAACCTAATGAAAATTGTACTAAACAATATCTACACATTAGATAAGTATTTCTTTATTGATATTTCTATGATTAATAAAACAAAAATACGATATGATATAGACCAAATACGCTTCAAAATAGAAGATAAAAAACAAACAAAGGCTACTAATTTTCAATCTATAGAAATACTTCCATTGATGCAAGTTAATAAGAATCTTGTTTTCAAGAAGAACTATCGAAATATTTTTGTCTTTGAAAAATTTACTTTCCCAGACGAAAAAGTTCTTACCATAGAAATATCTGAAAAACAGATTTCAGGACGTACTATAACATTAAGAATTGATTATGCAGACATTCTTCATGCAGATGCTTTTACTGAATAAAATTTTACGATTATGAAAAGAATAGCATTTCTTGTTATCACCTTATTTTTTTCCCTAAAGTCAATGGCTGGTGATGGTGATAAGTTTTTTAATATTTCAGGAGGTTGGCAATGGAAAAATACCGTCAATGCAGTTGTAGGGCTGGAGTTTGAAGGTAAATATCACAATGCTTATGAACTATATATTGATTTAGCTACAGCATATGATAAATGCCCGGTATGTAATAAGGTATGCTCTGATAGTTTCTGGAGCTATAAAACATTCGGCATAGGTGCAGCATATAAACCTACAATCTCACGAGGCAAAAACAGTAATTTAAGATGGCGGTTTGGAGCAGATTTAGGAGCTAACAGAAAAGGGTTTCAGGCTTCCATTGATATAGGTTTAGAATATAGCTATTCATTTAGAAATGGAATGCAAGTCTTTGTAATGCAAAAAAATGATTTTGTCTTTTGGACACGTGACCATTTCCGAAATGGATTATTAGTAGGTGTCAAATTTCCAATAAATAATTAAGTATGAAAAAAATATATATAATTCTATTATCCATTATAGGGGTAATATCATCATGTACAAAACACGAAGATATTATAGACACATCATTACAGCCGGGTAGTATCTTATGTAGTGATGGAAGTATAGTGCATCCCTCACTTTTTTCACCCAATGAAAAAGAAGCCATTGGAGTTGTATTTTGGTGTAATGATGGGAATAATCCTGATATAAAAGAAACCGCTTATGCCGTTTCATTAGAAGATTTAGAAGAAAATCCTTTAATAGATACAGACGAGGATATAGCTAATGTTTCGGAAGATGAAAACAGCTTTGATGGAGCAGCTAATACTGCCGCAATAATGAACTTTGCTATAAAAGATAGTTTAGCTTATCCAGCAGCTCAAAAAGCTATAGAATACGCACCAAAAGGTGTTACAGGTTGGTTTATTGGCTCTATCGCACAAAACAAAGCAATCTCTAATAATCTTGAAAAGGTATATTCTTCTTTCTCAATCATTGGAGGAACGCACTTTGATGGTTGGTACTGGAGTTCTACAGAAGATGGAGCAGGAAAAGATACTCCTAAAGTGTTTGCACTAATTTCTTCATTAACAAAAGGAAGAGCAACCAGTACAAGCAAAAGAAATTCATTTAAAATCAGACCTATTATAGCAATAAGATAATCATGAAAAAGAAAATAATTATACTAGCAGCCTTCGTTGTTACATTTTTTACCGCATGTACTTCAACGCATATGATAACTTTCAGTAACGCTGAACTAAGCGACAAAGAAAAAGACATGATAGAAAATAATAGTAACTATTCAACCGCTTCAATAGTTGGTGGAAGTGCAAAATTAGTTAAAGAGGAAAGAGATAAAGCTATCCAAGAAAAGATAGAAGCTAGAAGAAATAAACTAAAAGCTATTGATGGCTTATCAATCTCCAGCTATAAAGATAAAAATGGAAAAGAACAGTTTAAAGCAACAGCTCAAAGTGAAATCCTATTCAAATTTGATTCATATGAATTAAATGAAGAAGCTCAAAAAATGCTTTCTGACTTATGTAATATCATTAGTGAAATACCCAATACTAAGATTAAAATAATTGGGCATACTGACAATATAGGAGAAAAACAATACAATATCATACTTTCTAAAAATAGAGCAGCAGCAGTAGGAAATTACCTTAGAACCGCTGGTATAGAAACAAACAACATAACAGAAGATGGAAAAGGATATAGCGAACCCATTGCAGACAATACAAGTGAAGCTGGACGTGCTAAAAATAGGAGAGTAGAAATATTTATCACAAATGATGAATATTAAAAAGAGAGATTTCTATTAACAAAGACCGGGAGGTAAAACTCTCGGTCTTTGTTTTATAGTCTGGAAAGAAATTGATACCGTACTTTTCGGAGTTCCGGCACTGATGGGCAAACATGGCATGATGAAATGATACCGAATTATCATTCCTGGCACACCCTGCAGAACGACCTTTTGATACCAAATACAAAAAGCTGCCGGAAGCCGGACACAAAACATTAGGGAAAAAGAACAAAGAGAAAACACTATATATAAATAATATATGAATATATAATATATGAACCTATAAACATATAATATATGATTAATATACTCCACTTCCAGAAAGAGCAACACGAAGAATCTTCTTTTCCCTAAAGTTCTTTGTGTCGTTTCTCTCTATATCTGAATACAGAAAAACGGCTGCATCATAAAAGAAACGATACCGACACCATTCAGGAACTATCGCCCATCAGCAAAAGGATTGCATCTAATTGATACCTTTTCTGCCTGCACTGGAGAGAAACCGGGAAGGTATTTGATACCGTACTTTTCCGGGTTCTGCCCGGCATGGACGATAAGAGAACATTATTATGATACCAAAAACTTTAGGGAAAAATAAAACTTCGGCAGTCTATAAACCTAAAACCATTTTTAACAAAAATAATTGTCCTATTATTTGCGACATTTATAGAAAATTACTATCTTTGAGTATTGAAAATAAAGAGATAAATAAACTTTTAAAGCTGGTTTGGCTGCCAGTATAAAGAACAGCAAACAAAATCATGAATATCTTAAGATTTCTTTTAAGTAGCTTTTTATGGGCTATGGGTGGAATTTTTGTATTAGCAATCTATGCGTATAGTGAACTAGTCTATTTGATTTTTATTTGCATTGCAATAGTAGGATTAACCATCTACTACAGAAAATCCATAATAAAAATGTACGCAGAAATCTTTAATGAGTTAGGAATCAATAAGTATGTTATACAAATTAAAAATCTAAAGAAATACAAAGAACCTATTTACAAACTAATCAATACAATAGGTCTATGATGATTGTTTTTTCTCTATCTTTGCTAAAGACATCAGCAAGATAGCTATATAAAATTAGAAAATAAATAGTTATGGAAACTAATCAAACATATCAAAATGAACTTGGTTCGGCTATGCTCCCATTTGTTATGAGAGAATTGGTTGATACAGTCATGAAAAGAAAAACGCTACCTTTAGAAGATGCGTTATACTATATATATTCTTCCAATTTGTACAAGGCATTATTGGACGAGAACACAAAACTATGGTATTCAAGTACATTATCACTTTATGAAGCATTAGAAAAAGAGAAAACAGAACAGAAGAAAGTACAAAAGGACAATCCAAAGATATTGCTTTTTCAAATGTTTTGTGCTGAAAATTACAGGGAAACTAAAAATATAAGTGCTAAAGAAACTCTTTTGCTGTTTTCCAATCATGGCGTTTTTGAATTTCTATATGAAAATTTTGAAATGCTGCACACACAAGATACAGAGTATATATTAGATACTATAATAACTTATATCAATAAAAAGGCATGAAACTATATCACGGCTCAACAGTTACCGTCAAATCCCCTAATATACAGAAAGGGCGTAAAGCTACTGACTTTGGAAAAGGATTCTATACGACAACTAATTTTGAACAGGCTAAGAAGTGGGCAATACTCAAAAGAAATCGGGAACATGGTAAAAAAGCGGTCGTTTCAGTTTATGAAGTCCCCGATAATATTCTTGATAGAGAGTTTTCAGTCCTTCGATTTGATGGGGCTACAAAAGAGTGGCTGGAGTTTGTAGTTAATAACCGCAGAGGAAAAGGAAAAAACAGCTATGATTTAATAATGGGACCCGTTGCCAATGACCAGTTATATGCAACAATCCGGCTTTATGAACAAGGTGTTGTTACGGCTGATGCAGCGATTGAAATGCTAAAGACCCATAAGCTTTTTAACCAACTTTCATTTCATACAGTGAAAGTTATTCCATTATTAAAATTCACAGAATCTATTGAAGTATAAATCATAAAACTATAATGAACCATGAATAAAGAAATGAGCTTGGATGTTGCGCTCGACATTATCGGGACACTCCGCATGATGAAGATAGATGAAATATCAGAAGAGAAGGATGAAAACAGAAAAAAAATACTGCAAAAAGAACTTTCTGTTCTCAACACAGAAGAAAAAATAGCAAATGGATTGTTGCAGTTTGAAGTTTCTGAAAATGTGCGCTTATCAGTCATGGATAAGATACAAAACTATTACGCACCTAAATTGAAAGCATATTATGCAACGCTATGAAGTAGAAGCCATCTTTGAACAAAAAAAAGATGGCTTATTTGAGGACATCAATATATCATCACAAAAGCCTATTGCTATAATCTTAGGTGGACAACCAGCTTGCGGAAAAAGCACTCTTATAAATGTTGCAAAGAAAGACCATCCTAACTTAGATTTTCTCACTGTTAATGGTGACCTTTACAGACAGTTTCACCCCAATAAGGAACTAATAAAAGACCCTATTAAATACCCCATTGAAACCCAGATTTTTTCTAGCGTTTTTACAGAAAGACTAATAGAAGAAGCCATTAAACGGAAATGCAATATTATTATAGAAGGAACTATGAGAAATCCAGATGTACCTTTAAAGACAGCACAAAAATTTAAAGATGCAGGATTTAGAGTTGAAGCATATATTATTGCAGCCCCCAAGGAGTTTACCCAACTAGGACTTTACAACAGGTATCAAGAAGAAGTACTAAGTAAAGGACAAGGACGATTAGCCGATATTGATTCACATAACAAAGCCGTAAATGGACTAATGAAATCTGCAAATCAATTATACAGTGATAAGGCTGTAGATAAGATTTCTATCCACACCTACTTAGCGAAAGAAAGAATTAAAGATTTCAATCTAGTAAATGGTGAATGGAGTTGCAAAAGTATGCCATCTATTTTTATAGATGAAAGTCGTTCAAAACAGATGAAGAATAAAGAAATACTTAACACTAACATTCAAAGAGGAAAAGAGCTTATTGAATCCGTAACGAATCCTGAAGTAAAAAAAGGAATGAAAGAAGCTCTGTCACAACTTCAATCTTCACTAGAAAAAGTTCAAAGACAAGAAAAAGGATTAAAAAAAGGTTTCTTCTGATTCTTCCAAAAAGAGAGGACTGGCTTTTCCAATCCTCTTTTTCTATTTATTTGCGTCTTAACTCATTATCTATTTGCTGTGAAATTTGTCCTTTAACGGTTCTGATTACCTCATTAATATAATCAAGAATTGGCTTAGGGTCTATAGTTTTATCTTTGTATTCCATTTGAAAATGTAAGTGTTCTCCTGTGCTGCGCCCGGTACTTCCACTAATGCCTATTGGTTGCCCAGCTTCAACAGCTTGTTTCGCATTTACAAGCACACTGTATAAATGCCCATAGATAGAAGTAAAATCACCATGACGCACTTCTACATAATTGCCCAACCCTTTATTTTTTCCTGTTTTTACAACCATTCCCGGCATTATCGAATAAACATAGTCGTTGTTGCCTTTAAGGTCTATCCCTCTATGATTTGCTATTTTTCCAGTAAATGGGTCTTTTCTTTTACCATAATGGGAAGTTATCACCATTGAATCAATGGGCAAAGATAAATACCTTCTTTGCTTCCAGTATGCAAGTCGTTCTGTAGTCAAAGCATCATTGACGACAACAGCCTTTTCTTTTTCTTCTATCAATTTATTTTCTGTCGTTGCTAATACAGGTTCCGCTTTAGGAATATCCTTTTTCTGTAATACCGTATTAAACTGACAGTAGCCATTCACTGAAAAAAACAATGAATAAGTAAAAAACATGATAAATTTATTCTTCATATTGATATTTTTATTACTTTTGAGCAAAAATATACATTACATGGATAAAAAGCAAGCTATTTTTAATGAAAATGATATTCCATATAAAGAATTAGAACTAATAGGAATATCAAAAAAACAGATATGGTCTTTGGATAAGGCAAATATCACAGCTCTATTATCTGGAAAGAGAACCAGTTTACTAGACCTTTCTTTTCACGATAATAATGGAGAAGAAATAAGTATGAAAGGAAAAATAAGTTTGTACTGGAAAGATAGCAACAATGCTGGCGTTAAAGTTCATCCAGTCAGACCAGAAATAATGAATGATATAAACCTTAAACCAAAGGAGTTAGAACGACTTCAAGATAACGAGATAATAACAAAAACTATTAACAATGAAAAATATCTCGTACAATTAGACCCTGAAACAAACGAATTGCTTAAAACAAAAATCAAAAGTATTTCAATACCTTCAAACATAAAAGGTGTTGAGCTGGATAAGCAACAAAAGGAAACTCTAAAATCAGGTAAGGAATTAATTTTGAATGTTGACAAAGAAAAAATTGCCATAAGATTAGATTTAAATAATCCAAGAGGAATAAAATTCCTAGACTTCGAGCAGAAACAGAAAATAGCTTATGACCGGCATAACCCACAAATTATAGGAACTATTCATACTGATAAAAACAGAAATGAATATATAGAATACATGAAAGGACAAAAAACAACACTTGGAAATGAATCGCAATCTAAAGTAGAACATAAATTCAAATTATAAAATGGAAGAAAAGAAAAAATTTGAAGCTTTGCAATATAGTTATGAAAATGCCGGACAATTCCGAGCAATAGCAGCAATTCTTGGATATTCAGAAGAATATCGGAATGGTGATATTACCTTTTCCAAAGGTAATGAAACATATACTTATCCACTGAATACACTTAAACTTGGCAATTTAGGAGATAATAGAGAATCTTTATTAGAGCAATCTAAAGAAAGAATAATCAGTTTCTTTGATAAAGAACAAGCTAGCAATAATTTCCAAGAATATAGCCAATATTTACGAGAAAACCACAATGTTGCAATTATAAAATGGGATGATATAAAACAAGGTACTAACAAGAATGAAGGATATAAAGACGGATTTACAGTCATTGACCTTGAAAATAAAATTGCATATAAAGGAGAAGACCTTTATCGATATGCTTATGAACAAAACCAAACCCTAGATGGTAAAGGTTCATATGTTGATATAGACTGGAACAAGTTTAATGAAGTAGGAGTTAAACCGGAAAATTTAAGCCCCGAAGATATTGCAAACATCAAAAATGGGAAAAAAACAGGTATGCTAAATTTTTCCATTGAAGATACTCCCGGTAATAGAACACTTCTAGACAATGAAAAAGTGTCTTATAAAACAGAAAATGGAAAACTCCATTTTGAGGGGAAAGCAACAACTCTTAAATATATAACAGCCGAGAATACACCTGAAAATAAATCTAAATTAAAAACCAACGAAATTGATTTCAAAGAAGAAGGTAAACGCATCAAAATTGATGGTATCAATGCTAGAAAACTAGCAATCGCAGCTATTACAGTAGTTTACCCAATCGCTGGGATTGCTATCTTGCTCATTCCTAAACGACAAGAAATAAAAAATGATTTATCCTTTACTAAGGATGAAATAAAAGCCCTAAAAGCTGATAATGTCGTAGTAAAGACTAATTCAAAAGGAGAAAGAACATTGCACCAACGTGACAAAGATACTAATGAGATAGTATCAATAAAAGCAAAAGACATTCATATTCCCCAAAAACTTGGAGGAATAGAGCTTACTCCTATGCAGCAAGAAAATCTCAAAAATGGAAAAGAAATTACCATTGTAAACGAGGAACTAAACAAAGCTGCAAAAGTAAAACTAGATTTGAATGCCAGAAATGGATTATCAATCAAAGATGCAAATACTATAGAAATTAAAGCGACTGAAAAGAAAGAACAAACAATAGGGAAAGAAAGATATATATCTGATAAAGAAAGATTAGAGTTTGTAGCCCAAAAAGGAGCTAAAGGGATTGATGAAATTTTTAAAGATAAACCCACCGAAATGGCTGCCTTTTTAGAGAAACATAAACTTTCTAAAGATTATGCTTCTTACAAGGAAGTAGAAAAAACATATTCCAGCTCTAGGGAAGCTACTAAACAAACTGTCGGAGAACAAATATCTACCCAAATGGATAAAATAGATAGTTCTATTAAAGCAACAGCGAAGCAAGAAGCATCTATTCTCGGATATGGTAGAACCTACGGAAAAAATAATGATACTCCAACAATGAAACTATAATATTATGCTAACATTTGACGATTATAAGGCTAAAATATCCATCATTCAAATACTTGAAGATTTAGGATATAAACAAGACATTAGCAAAGGAAAGGTTTCGCCTGTTTTTAAACTGACAGACGGAGCAGGTAACAAGTTGGATGAAATCATCATCAAGAATCCTCATAGTGTACAAGAACACTACTATGATAGGAATTATAAAGGTGGAGATTTAATTCAGTTCATCAAAAATCATATTAACGACTTCCCACAATTCCAACATCAAAATACATTTGTGCGAATCAATATGATTTTAGGACATTACGCAAATGAGCCTTATAGTCCTAAATATGAAGCATTCAAAGTTGTAAAAGCAGAAAACAAATCTTTTGACAGAGATAGATATAAAGAATTTCCTACTACACTCGCTGATTTAAGATTTCTCACAAATGAAAGAAATATAAATCATCAAGTCGTAGAAAAGTTTCTACCATTTATCACAAGGGTTAAAGACTTACAAGGAAACGGCAATTATTATAATATAGGTTTTCCCTATATTAATCCAAAAGATAAAGACAACAAAGTAACAAATTACGAATTAAGAAACTATGGATTCAAAGGAATGGCTGCCGGAGGTGATAAAAGTAACTCGCTTTGGATTGCTGATTTTTGCCCACACCCCCAAATGGCAAAACATATATACTTTGCAGAATCCGCTTTAGATGCTATGAGCTTCTATCAGCTCAATGCTAACAAAATCAAATTAGAAGAAAGTGTTTTTTGTAGTGTAGGAGGGTACATTTCAGTTAATCAAATAAAAAACACTTTATTGCGATACCCACAAGCTAAAGTACATACCTGTTTTGATAATGATTTAAACGGTAATTTGTATGACATTAAAGTGTCTGGAATCATTAGTAATACAGAAATGACAATAAAAGAAAATAAAGATGATGTGCTGTTTAAAACTAAGGGTAGAGAATTCACTATTAACAAAAATGACGTTTCACTAGAAAGTTTTAGGGAAAAAAGCAAAATAATAGCTCCTATGATTTCTCATAAAGCAGAAAAAGCAAAAGATTTCAATGAAATTCTAATGAAACAACATGAACAAAAAAAAAGTATTAAGTTATGAATGATGGAACAAACATAGCTTCTGATGATATTATATTAAAGCCTAAATTCCGATATTGGTTAATGAAGAATTTCCTTTTAATCACATTAGCGATTTTCGTATTCATTTTTAGTAAATATATAAGAGAACATGAATTATTAAAATTTATCAGTGGAACGATATTAGTATTGTTGATATTTATAATTTTCTACAGATATATTTCAATGTTACTTTGTACAAAATGGATTATAACTAGAGAGCAAATAAAAATATATCAAGGAGTGCTTTCAAAAAGGATTAACTACATAGAATTATATCGTGTATATGATTATGAAGAAAAGCAAAGTTTTATCCAGTCTTTAATAAACAACACCAATATCTACATTTATTCTGGCGATAAATCAACACCAGAACTACTGATGAATGGTCTTAAAGCTAATAGTGATATAATTCAAACCATCAGAAATAGAGTAGAAGAACAAAAAAAGAAAAAAGGAATATATGAATTTACAAACAGATAATGATATGAAAAGAGTGCTTTTATTTTTTTCCCTAATGTTACTGTTAGGCAACATAAAAGGACTAGCACAATCTATTGTCATTGACCCGGTAATGATTGGAACATTGGTTTATTCCCATCAGGAGCAACAAGGTGTATTGAAAGACATACAAAGTGAGGAAACAAAAATCCGCAACTTTCAAATTTTAATCCAACAAAAAATGAATCAAATTCAATCCTTACAGGAGAAGACATACAACTATCTTTCTACAGTTAATGCAGTTGTGAAAAATGGAAAAGATATTATTTATGCTTCAACCTTAGCTAGAGACATAGCTAAATACCAATCCGAAGCAGCTAAATATGCAGTTGGAGACCCTAAATTATTAACCATAATTGCAAAAACAGAGTATGAGCTTATCAGTCGAAGTGTAGATTTAATGATATACATAAACAATATAGCATTGCAAGGCGGTGAAAAAAATCTTATGGATAATAAGCAAAGGATAGATTTATGTATTCATGTGGTCAATGAACTTAGACGAATGCGAGGACTTGCATACGCTGTATGCCGACAAATGAAATCCGCTAAAAGGGCTGGAGTACTAAAAACACTTGTACCCGGACAATTTAAATATGTAAATAGTGGGAAACAAAAAGTAGATAATATTTTAAACGGTATTAAATGGATTAGTAAAGGAGGATATTAAATGGATAATGATACAATCAAAGATTTAGGCTTATGCCCTATTTGCCAGAAAGGACACATAATGAAAGGCAGTTTAGGATATTCCTGTAATTACTTCAAAAACATGAATGACAAATGTACATTTAATATTTATCATTCATATTGGGGAAAAGAGATTACAGAAGAAATAGCCAGGCAATTAATAACAACAGGGAAAACAGATATATTTCATGACTTCCATAATAAAAAAGGAGTTCCTTTTTCTGCATATCTGACTATCGAAAATGGAATCGTTATTCCTTCTTTCGTAAATGAAGTATTAGAAACTCCGTGTCCTGTGTGTGGTAGAGAAATTGAAATTTTACTAAATGGATATGCTTGTAAAGGGTATTCACAAAAGGACAAGGACAACAACAGAGTTTGTAACCTCTATATACCCAAAACTATTGCACAAAGAGAAATACCATTGGAAGCAGCAGAAATACTTGCCAGAGGAAAAAAAACACCGTTTATGACTGGATTTAAATCAAGAGAAGGAAATGATTTTTCTTCACGGCTGGTTCTAACAGAGAACTTAGATATTTCTTTTGACAATACATTGTGTAAGTGTCCTAAGTGTGGAGGAAACTTATATATAAACAAAAAAGCCTATAATTGTTCCAACTATAGAAATGAAGCCATAAAATGTGATTTTGTCATTTGGCGTGAAATGTCAGGACGTTCTATAACTCCCGAAGAAGCAATAGAACTTTGCGAGAAAAAAGAAACACCTGTGTTAACTGGATTTCATGATAAAAACGGGCAACCGATGGAAAGAAAGCTTGTACTGAACGATGATTTTAAAATAAAACTAATATGAAAATAGAATTTATAATTTATAGCCATTTTTTTAAAGAGAGAGGAATGAAGGTAAAGGGTGATTGGAATTTTCCGCATCTTCCAAGGATAGGCGAAGAAATTTCACCTCACATTATAATGTTTCAGAATGAATTTACCTATCAAAATTTATTAGAATATCTAACAGATGAAGCTAAAAGTGATTTTAATAAATTCAATGATGGTGAAGATGATTTAGAAGGGAATTTTAAAGCATGGGTATATGATGTTATCTGTGAGGTCAATATAGTTGAATCAATACATTATAGACCAGATACAGAAGACTATACCCAAATTATTCCTGAAATTTGTTTAAGTGATTTAAGTAATTAAATATTATTGATATGCAAATGAATAAGACTGATTTAATCAAAATGGTTGCTGAAAAGGCAAATAAACCAACAAAAGAAGTAGCAGAAATAATTGATAGTTTTTTCAAAGAATTATCTCAAAATCTAAGAGAAAAAGATGTTTCTATAAAAGATTTTGGTACTTTCAAAAAGATTATTCAGCCAGCTCGGATAGCTAGAAATCCGGCAACTGGAGAACCTGTAGAAGTTCCAGAAAAGGAAGTTGTTAAATTTAAGCCGTCCAAAAATATACTAAACATGAAATGGCTATGATAGAAATAAACATCCATATTCCTATAGATGGTGTGAACAATATTTCTATACCAATCCAATTACCTGTAGTTCCAAGGGTTGGAGAAAAGATTTATCTATCTGACAAACAAATAAATAATTTGATAAGTCTATTAGAAGAAGAATATTACCACAATCCACAAACAGAAGAATGGAAAGAATCAATAAGACGGTTCACCAATATTGAGGAAGTAGCATATAATGCTGCAAATGGAACGATACACATTGAATTATCAACTATTTAAAAGAAACAATATGAAAAAGTATTTATCATTAGTAATGATTGGTTTAAGCCTTATGTTGTCTGGATGCAATAAAGACGATAACAACGACCCTGATACTCCACCTACAGGAGATACAGGAAAAGTACGTTATGAAGCTACCGTAAGCGACCCAGAAAATTTCAAACTTCTAATACATTATACAGTAGGAGTAGATATTTCTTCCGAAGCTCCCGAAGAAGCTGCCAAAGAAACTATTGTAGAAAGTCCATTCACATTTGAGCAAGAAGCCAAACAAGGAACATATTTATGGCTATCTGCCTACCCTATACCTAAAGATGAAGAAAACCTTGAAAATTTACAGCTACCTAAGACAGTCGAAGTAAAAATTTTTATTGATGATAAGCTGCATAAGTCTAACAGTGGTGAAAATTATGCAATGGTTCAACATATATTCGGACAGGAAAATTACCAGTAGAATTGATACCTTTTCTGCCTGCACTGGAGAGAAACCGGGAAGGTATTTGATACCGTACTTTTCCGGGTTCTGCCCGGCATGGACGATAAGAGAACATTATTATGATACCAAAAAATAAAAACCAATACCACTCTCACTGCATAAAAGAGTGGTATTTTCATTTGAATTAATAAAATGAAAGACCAAAAAAGATTATTACACAAGTGCCTATTAGAAGACATTCCAGCTTTTGTAATATGCGGAACAGATATTTGTTCCGTCCAAGCAATGGAAGCATATTACCAGATAGCAGTAGAAAAAGGTTGCAATAGCAATTTTTTAGAAGACTTGAAATTAGCTATAGAAGATTTCAAGGCTTTTCAATGTGAGGAACCTGAAAAAGTTAAAATACCCGATTAAATCATGGAAGAAAGCAAAGAATTACAAAAACTATATGGATTCATGCAAGCATTCATTTATATAACTGTTTGCATAGAGATTCTACTATTTGTTCATTTTCCCTTTAGTGAACAAATTATGCCCTTATTATCAAAAATGGCAAAAATTCCTATCTATTCTAATATTCTTTATAGTAAACTATTTACATTCTTTATTATAATGGTTACTTGCATTGGAACACGTTCAAAAAAGGATTTAGAATTAGACCCGACTAAACAAATCATTTTTCCTTTAATCTTTGGATTCATAATGTTCTTTGGAAGTATATGCTTTCTTTTCTTTAAAGAAAAAGGAGAAACTAGTTTAGAATGGTATAATATAGCTTACATTATACTATCAATAATTGGAGCGACATTAATAAATTCAGCTCTAGATAACATTTCCAAACGTATTAAATCAAACTTTATGAAAGATAGATTTAATATAGAGAATGAAAGCTTTGAACAATCTAAAGACAAGGTAGAAACAGAATTCTCTGTCAATATTCCGATGAAGTTTTTCTACAATAGAAAGTGGCATAATGGGTGGCTGAATATATGTAACTGTTTTCGTGGAACTTTCGTAATAGGAACGCCTGGAAGTGGTAAATCTTTTTCTGTTATAAATTCTTTTATAAGACAACATTCAGCTAAAGGATTTGCAGAAGTTGTTTACGACTTCAAATTTCCTGAACTTGCCAAAATTGCATATTATAATTATCAAAAGAACAAGCAATTAGGAAAAATACCAAGTAATTTCAAGTTCAATGTCATTAATTTTTCTGATATTGAATATAGTAGAAGAATAAACCCATTGAAACGAGAATATATAGAAATCCTAGCAGATGCAACAGAAACGGCAGAAGCATTATATGAGAGTTTACAAAAAGGCGACAAAGGAAGTGGAGGTAATAGCGATTTTTTTAAAACATCAGCAGTAAACTTGTTAGCAGCTTCTATTTATTTTTGGTCTAGATACGAGAATGGCAAATATTCAGATTTACCGCATGTACTGGCTTTCCTTAATCAAGAATATGACGTACTTTTTAAAGTCCTCTTTTCCGAACCTGAATTAAAATCACTAGTTTCCCCATTTGAAGCTGCATATAAATCAGGAGCAGTGGACCAATTAGAAGGACAGATGGCAAGTCTAAAAGTACAGTTATCAAGACTGGCTACTAAAGAATCTTTTTGGGTATTTAGTGGCAATGATTTCAATTTAAAAGTATCAGATAAAAAAGACCCTAGTTATCTTATCATTGCAAATAACCCTAAAACACAAAGCATGAATAGTGCTTTAAATGCACTTATCATTAACCGATTAACTAGACTTGTCAATACAAAAGGTAACTACCCTACTTCAATCATAGTAGATGAATGTCCCACATTATATTTTTATCAACTTGCAACACTACTTTCTACTGCACGTAGCAATAAGGTTTCAATTTGTTTGGGATTACAGGAACTACCGCAATTAGAAGAACAATACGGCAAAGCTACCGCAAAAACTATAACTTCTATTATAGGTAACACTTTATCCGGGCAAGCTAAAGCTCCTGAAACTTTAGATTGGCTACAAAAACTATTTGGAAAAGTTAAGCAAGTAAAAGAAGGTGTTACTATCAGAAGAAACGAAACAACAATTAATATGAATGAACAAATGGATTTTGTTATCCCGGCATCCAAAATATCTTCATTACAAGCTGGTACATTAGTAGGGCAAGTTGCATTAGATTTTGGACAAGAAGATAATTTTCCAACAGCGATGTACCATTGCAAAACCAATTTAGATTTAAAAAAAATTAAGAAAGAAGAAGAAGCCTACAAAGAACTGCCAAAAGTATATAACTTTGGGACAGCAGATAATAGAGAGAAATTACTGCAAAAAAACTTTAAGAGAATATACGACGAAGTAGAAACAGTAATAGAACAATATGTATAACATTACATTACCAATTTTAGGCACAAGGTTAAAGCAAATCCGAGAGCATATAGGATATTCCCAAGCTCAATTAGCAGAACAGCTGAACTGTAAACAAAATGCGATTTCAAATCTTGAACTAGGAAAAGGGGGCAGCCTAAAACTTTTATTTCAAGTGCTGAATTTTTATTCTAACTATGTTTTTATAGATTTAATATTTAGTGAAAAGTTTTATCTGATTTCTAATACAGAAGAAGATGAAGCGCAAAAAGCCAATTATAATTCTGTTATAATAGAAATTATAAGACAATCAGAAAAAAACTATGAGGATGCTATGTCAAACGCTAAAAAAGAGCTAGAAGCTAATCTTCAAAAAGCCATCAATTTATTACAGCCCTAATAAAATAAAAGAGAGTACAAAATACTCTCTTTTATTTTCCAATATTACTTTAAAGAATTTGTGATACCTATTCTTTTGGAGTTCTGGCACTGATGGGCGTATATAGCATGATGAAATGATACCGAATTATCGTCCCTGGTACACCCTGAAGAACTCCTTTTTGATACCAAATACAAAAAGCTGCTGGAAGCCGGACACAAAGAATTGATACCATAAAACTATAGGGAAAAAGAAGAAGGACAAAATGCCATATTATATATAAATAATATGAATATGTGATTAATATCCTTCACTCCCCGAAACCCAGAAAGAGCAACACGAGAATCTTCTTTTCCCTATGTCCATTTCATAAAAATGATACCAGTATAATAACAAATACTTATAATATGAAAAGAGAGCATCCAAATACATACCTTTTAACAATACAATCGAAATCAATCTATCCTATCTAATTCTATTATAGCTACTTTCTCTTTATCTGGACTTGCTTCATTTTGTATAAGAGTTATATGTTTTTGGGTATAGCTTTTAATAACCCAAGGAGCACCACCTAAATATAAAGCATTGCTATTAAATATGATATATTTTCCTTCTATTTTGTAAGTAATATCAATTTCATCGTAACTTTCCCAATTTACTTTCCCCGATTGAGTATCTATAAATTGCATACCTACTCCCATATTGGGAACTACCCAAGCATCACAACGACCTGTACCACGCCATGAGGTTTGATATAGTTTTTGGGGAGTAAGTTCTCCTATTTGTACCTCTGGATTTTTATCATCACAACTTGTAAAACTTATGTTTACTAAAAATAATGCCCAAAGCATTAATAAGCAAGATTGTTTAAAATAATGTACCATGTATTAAAATAGATTATATTAATATAAATACCAGACTTCAAAATTACAATCCTATAATTGTGTATAGATTTGCTAATGTTGCTATTGAAATCTGTTTTTCTACTAAATTAGAAGCCCATGAACTAAGACCATATACTTCCAGCAAACTCTCATCTCTTTCATCTGCAAAAAATGAAAAACAGAGTTTGGTAGTTGGGTCGTATAAATATTCCATATTAGTTGCCTCATGATAGTACTTACAGAAACCTTTTTCATTGAAGTTCTCCAAAACCATACATAGCGGAGAACGCATTTGAGGATTAATACGCTTTCTAGTATTATAACTTATCTGAATATCAGAGCTGAAATACCTTGATATTTCTGCCGATATAATTTGGGCTTTTTTGATAAAAACATTATCATCTTCATTTTGCCTTAATTCCGCATCCGTAGCATTACTTTTACTCAATACTATTTGGTCACCCTGTCTTGTTGTTAACACAGCAGCTACATCATATAAACTTTCTCCCGAAGCAGATGTCTTTGTCAATACTCTTGCAATCGTAATAGACGGAGTATAAAGTCTTGTAACAGGAAGAAGAATTTCCTTAGAAGTATCATCAAAACGTCTTTGAAAGTTTCTTTCCAGTACAAAATCCGACATTGGATATAATCCTTCTTCTATTAAATCAATCACTGTATGATTTTTTGAATCATTTAATGATTTTCTCCAAGATTGCAAGTTTATATTTATGTCTTTAAGTGCCATTGTAGTATTCACTACACCTGTTTCATCTTGAATACCACCCAATGTTTTTACACGTATAAATATATCTTGTCTTTTGTAAACTGTAGAATCAAAAGTACCATCCTTTCCATTAAATCCGAACGACCCATTAAGTGAATCACCTTTATATACAAGTGAAGCATTAATATTTTTCTCTAAGGATTTAGTTTTCTGTTCAACATTCGTATTTGAATCCGCATTACCCATATATTGCGCAAAAGCTCTTCCACCTGTATAATAACCAACAACAACAAAATCTCCATATGAATCAATGATAGATGATATAGGAGAGGTATATAAATTATTAATAAAAGACCTTCTTAAAAACTGCCTTGCAAACACTTTATTAGAACCATTGGAACTTAACAAGGTAAATTTGCCATGAGCAAACAATATATTCATTTCCCCATAAGCTTGTTCTTTTGATTCATTAATAAAAGTTCTAAATGTTTCGGTTGTCGTTTTCTTTTTCCCTATAGAAAAAAATCCTAGATTTAAAGAAAATCCACTTTTCACAGTTTTACTTATTGATGAAAAATGCGTATAATTATTAAAATCATAATAAGCAAACGATGACTGGTCGTTCCAGTTAGGATAATTTTCATCAATATATGATTCATCATATTCTTTTAGAGATTCAATATCAAGTATGGAATGCGTAAAGTTATCAAAATCACTTGGTATATAATTCCCCTTAAGCAATTTATAACCATAACCTAGATATTTATCAGTTCCCCCAATCATCTCACCACTTCTTGTCAACTCTTCATCAAAAGAAGGTTGTCCTGTAATAACATCTGGAAGAGATGGATTACGTTCTTGAAGAATCACATCATCACATGAATAATCAGTTTCAACCACTGTATTTTGCTGTGCGCATAAGTTCAAATCCTCTGAACAAGCTATAAACAATGGAGCTATAACAGATAAAATTATTATATATAATATTGATTTCATAATCTTTTCTTATTGCAGATTATTATTAGATAAACTTTTCATATATTCTTCTAAAGGAATTGTTACTATTTCGTCTGGTTTTGCCTTTGATGTAGTATTTATTATTCCATACCAAGAACCTTTAAATTTAACTTCTCTATCATTAGCCTCATTTCCATTACGATAAGTCATAGTAATAGTATAGTCAGCCTTTACACTATATTTCTTTAAATAAGTCGTTACTTTAATTAAAGATGGCTCATCAACTTCTACCGGAATAGTCACCGATAATGTTTTAGGTATCTCATACGTTGTGGAAGTATAAGGAGCTCTAGGCAAAAATATTGTTGAATCAGGCATTTCCCCACTACTAAAATTGCCAGGGGCAATAAATTGCCCGGCTATTATTGCAGGACGTAAAAACATTTGTTCTTCATTTGCCATTGGAATTTTCAAAGCTCCTTTTTCTGTATAACAAGAAGTATCTTTTACATCTTTTTTTGCATAAATTGTAATATTTGATGGTCCAGCAACTGCTCCTGTCTGACCATTTGAATACACAACAACAGGGTCTAATTCCGTCACTACAGCTTTAGGTTCAAATGCTATTTCTTTTACTTTAAATTTATCCTGAAACTCTAATAGAAACTCTTGCTGTGGTTGCTTATTATATTTTGCATACCCTACCTGCCCATTACTCTTTACTTCTATAGAATAATTAAACACACTCCAAGGATTATTGGGGTCTGCCGTTCCTAAATATGTCTGATTTTCAATATTAAAATATCCTTTATATGTTGATGGTATAAGGTCCCAACTTCCAGAACTTATATCTTCCGAGTCCCAAACAAAAACAAGTTTATTGTTTGGGTCATTGTTATATTGACCACAAACCAATGGCTTATTATAAGACTTTGAATAAATCAAATATGGTATTCCACTACTAGGTGGCAAAATCTTTAAATAGAATTTTGAAGAACTATAAGCTGAAAGTATCAATTCTTTTCTCATTCCTTGAGTAGAAAGATAAGGCTGTCCAACCACTCCACCTCCTCTGACTTTCAACGCAAAAGGAAGCTCTCTAACAGCATACATATTTGATGAATAAAATTCATCTGTCTCAGGATAATAAGAATAAGATTTCGTTTCTGGCTTTTTTTTAAACTCATCTATATTAGAAAACAGACTCACAGAGTCAGCAACAGAGATAGCTCTTGACTGGATTGAACTTTCTGATGTTTCCGAAAAATCATATAAAAGTTCAGAACTTTTTTCACAAGAGACAAGACCAATAGTCATTGCTCCTACCAATAATTGACTTACGCCCCAAAAAGAATAGAATTTTTTTTTCATAAATATAGTTTTAAAATTATGTCCTTAGAAACAAATACACAATAGAGTTCACGTAGATTTACTTTCTGACGCACGCGAATACGCCACATATACAAAAGGACGAAGAGAAAACAAATCCATGATGCCAAAAACTTTTAGGTAAATATATAAATAGCTCTTACAGCATATTACGTTAAGAGCTATTTATCCCAAAAAGTCAGTTATATTTTACTTAATTTCCCGAAAGACTTAGCCAAAGACGAACTGTTCTTTTAGCCTTATTCTGTTCTCCTTCTAGAATCTTTGCATCACCTTTCTTATAGCTTATTTTTAATTGAGAATCAGTCTGTATAGCATCATATAGAGGAAGCAAAAAGAAATTATCTTCATCTAAAAGTTTTTCCATTATTAACGGAATAATATTTTTACCCATCGCTTGCATTTCTTTAAACTGTGGTAATGTTGTATAAGCGAGAGTACTTGAACTATATTTAGTTTGTGGATTTATTGAAATTTCTTCGTTCCATGAATTAAACAAATCGTTAAACTTAGTCTTTACCTCACAATTAATATTTGCAGCTTTATCAATGACAGCTTGTTTTTCTGCATCAGAAAGTTCAATATCTTCTTGTGCTATCTGTTTTGCAAGTTCCTTTATCTCCGACATATCAGTCTTTGTTCTACTCTCGATAAAAGAAACCAAAATTCTACCATACAAAGTGCCAGATAGCTCACTCCTTTTATGGGTAATACGCAAATAACGCCCAAGTTTTGACTCCCAAGTACCGCTACTATATACAACACTTCCATGAGTCATATCTATACTACTTGTTCCCCAACCATCAACAGTAGCATTGCTACCTTCTGTACTAGTCTGTTCATAATTACAAGACGAACCATATAAAGTTTTAGCATTTTTATACTGTTCTATAAAATCATTGTAAAAAGATTCTGGGTCAATCCATTTGTTAGTTATCCCCATAGAATAAGCAATACAATTATATGTACCTGTTGCTTCTCCTGTTACAGAAATATTATTTACATCTAAATTTGGGAAATCCTTTTTAAGATTATCCTTTTCCGCTTGTGTAGGAACCCTTCTCATAGAAGCAGCTCTAGTAGTAAGTTCGTTTGGATTGGCATTATCCTCCACAGAACCAATCTCTTCGTTTTGCTGACAAGCAATAAGACTAAAAGAGAAACCTAATAAAATTAAAATTTGTTTTCTCATAAAACGATATTTTTAAGTTAGTAATTATTCAGCAAATGCATTTGCATATCGCAAATATACAATACAAATTGTATATAATATAAGAATTATATTGTTTTTTCCACTGTTAATGCTTAAAAACATAATATATTTGCTATTTTTGCAATATACAATCTAAATTATACTAATATGGAAAAAACTTATCATTCATTAAAAGACTTTGAACTATCCTATGGGAAAAATGCTATTGAGAGAGCAAATGATTTCCAGCAGTACATTGAGCAACTAAATGATTTCGGATGTAAAAGCTATTGGATAACTTCACATACAGGTATCGGTTCAACAATGGCAATTGAAGGCTTCAACGAACCTGTTATTGCATTTATTTCTAATGATTATTTAGGTATGTCACAAAGAGAAGAAACTAAACAAGCAGGTATAGATGCTATAAAAAAATATGGAACAGGTGCTTGCGCTGCACAAGTAATAGGTGGTTATCTCGACATACACCAACAGCTAGAGAAAGAAATAGCTTCTTTTGTAGGACAAGAAGAAGCTATTTTATTTTCTTCCGGATTTGGAGCAAATGCCGGAATACTAAGAGCCTTATTGGGTCAAAATGATATTGCATTGATAGACCCTTATATCCACACAAGCGCAATGGCTGGACTAAAAGGAACAAATATAACCTCAAATCCGCAACTAAGCCCTTGAACGTCCTTATTGCGTTTACACGTCCTCTCATTACTGAATTTGCAGATAATTTGAACTTGAAGCACCCACTTCTGCCTACAATATCCCCTTACCCCACAATGTGACTTGAGGCAATACACAATATCATTCCCATAAGTTGTAGGCATTATCCAAAATCAGTCTGGAAAACATCTGCGTAAGCATTATTACAGGTATAGATGTTCAGCACATACCGCCTTGATGTCCTGATCCACTTGGCTGGTAC
>NZ_GG774809.1:54336-55927 GCF_000163675.1 Bacteroides sp. D22
TCAAATCCGCAACTAAGCCCTTGAACGTCCTTATTGCGTTTACACGTCCTCTCATTACTGAATTTGCAGATAATTTGAACTTGAAGCACCCACTTCTGCCTACAATATCCCCTTACCCCACAATGTGACTTGAGGCAATACACAATATCATTCCCATAAGTTGTAGGCATTATCCAAAATCAGTCTGGAAAACATCTGCGTAAGCATTATTACAGGTATAGATGTTCAGCACATACCGCCTTGATGTCCTGATCCACTTGGCTGGTACAGAGATAAACCTGAAGACAAACGCTTTTATGCGACTTGTTGCATTGAGCCCGAACTTCTTTACGTCAAGTCTTTGAATAATGGCCTTGTAAAAGTTACGGATAAGTGCTGTAAGAAGAAGGAACACTGTGTTCTCTGCCATGAAGGATTTGGGCAATCTGTCCCACCCGAAACCATTGTTCATATCATCGAAGATACGTTCCTTTCCTCCACGAAGGTTATAGAACTCGACAATTTCTCTTACGGAAGAATCATAGTCGTTAGTCAGGATACAACGGTATGTGTATTCTCCTTCCCAAAAATCCTGCACACCATCCATCCGTTTCTGTCTTTGAATCACAAGTCGATATGCCTTACCTTTCCACTTCTCAACAAGGATAGAGTTCAATTCAAACTCAATGCCATTGATTTCCTCAGTTTTCCAGCCTTTGAGAGCAAAGGTGTCATTGTAGATCGAACTGCAGCGGTTAGCACGGATATAGAAGGACTTGCAGTGTTTTTCTATTTCCTCCACGATTTCCTCGGAACATGATCCACAATCAGCTCTGAAGCGATTGATAGTGAGCCCATTCTGTTCAAATCTCGCAAAGAACCTCTTCAGCGTGTCCTTCTGATGGAAACGAACATTTGTGTTACCATCGCTATTCTCTATACCGACTATCAAATCGCCAATAACCGCCACGCCAGGGCGATAACCAAGGAACTTCTTGTATGTAGGCTTTGCATCATACTTCTCTGTCTCTATGAACTGATGGTCGAAATCAACATCATACATCTCACCCTCTTTCAGTTGGCCAGATGCAAATATACAATTGAGCAATAAAGTATTGAGAGTGTCAGCCGTATTGAAATCGTAGGTCTTGCCCATATCTGATGTGTATGAAATGTTTTCTTGCGTCAACTCCTTTATCGCCCTGAGGATAGTATCAGAGCTACAAGTGCGAAGTGTCGGATGAAGCGAGAGGTGGTTCATCAAATGAGTAGTGACATCCTCAATACATGAACCGCTACAGAAGTAGATACTCATGAGAGAACGGATGATTTCGCTGTACTGATAACCGAACGATCTACACCTTAGACCGAGGGTTGAGTCGATTACAGATGATAATGTGGAGTCAAATTGCTCCATGATTGAAAATAATCCCCCAAAAGGAGTGAGTCTCTCAGATTTAATTTGTATCTTCGCCATGTCTATCGTCGGATTCTCTTGTTTTTTTTGCAACACTAAGATAAGTGAAAATTCTGACATGGCAAAATCCTGAGCAACTTTTTGTTGCTCAGGTACTTAAAAAGTTTAATTTATAATAGTGTTGCGGAATTAAGG
>NZ_GG774809.1:56389-138032 GCF_000163675.1 Bacteroides sp. D22
GACCGAGGGTTGAGTCGATTACAGATGATAATGTGGAGTCAAATTGCTCCATGATTGAAAATAATCCCCCAAAAGGAGTGAGTCTCTCAGATTTAATTTGTATCTTCGCCATGTCTATCGTCGGATTCTCTTGTTTTTTTTGCAACACTAAGATAAGTGAAAATTCTGACATGGCAAAATCCTGAGCAACTTTTTGTTGCTCAGGTACTTAAAAAGTTTAATTTATAATAGTGTTGCGGAATTAAGGATAAGTCTTTCCTGAAACTGTTCCCGAACTTTATTACCGCCTTTAATGAACTGCTGGTAGAAGAAGGGCGCATATACCCGAAATCCGATGAACTGCTGACAACGGAACTCCGCATTTTTGCCCTTATTCGCCTGGGAGTGATAGATAGTAACAAGATAGCCCATTTTCTGGGCTACTCTTTGGCGACTATCTATAATTATCGTAGCCGGATGCGTAACAAGGCTGCCGGTGATAAGGACAGGTTTGAGCAAGATGTGATGAATTTGTAATATGGCATCCGGATAATTTCTTCTTTTTTTTCCTACCTTTGTAGACGACTAATCTAATAATAAACTTACTAAAAAATGAAAAAGTTAATCTACACACTGTTCTTTGTTCTTATCTCCGTTGTTGCAAACGGTCAGGCAAAGTACGTATTCTATTTCATCGGGGATGGGATGGGAGTGAACCAAGTAAATGGTACGGAGATGTATCAGGCGGAAATTCAAAATGGTCGCATTGGCGTCGAGCCTTTGTTATTTACTCAATTCCCGGTTGCTACTATGGCAACTACTTTCTCAGCTAAAAATTCAGTAACCGACTCTGCTGCTGCAGGTACTGCATTAGCAACAGGCAAGAAGACTTATAATCATGCAATTTCTGTGGGAGAGGACAAGAATGCTATTCAGACTGTAGCTGAAAAGGCAAAGAAAGCTGGTAAGAAAGTTGGTGTAACTACTTCTGTTAGTGTAGATCATGCTACTCCTGCCGCATTCTATGCACATCAACCCGATCGTAATAGATATTATGAAATAGCTTTGGATTTGCCAAAAGCAAATTTTGATTTTTATGCAGGTGGTGGTTTTCTTAAACCGACTACATCTTTTGACAAGAAAGAAGCTCCAAGTATTTTCCCTATTTTTGAAGAAGCCGGATATACAGTAGCACGTGGCTACAATGACTATAAGGCAAAAGCTGCAAAAGCAGAAAAGATGATCCTGATTCAGGAAGAAGGTGCTAATCCATCTTGTTTACCTTATGCTATCGATCGTAAAGAAGGTGATTTGACTTTAGCACAGATTACAGAAAGTGCCATTGATTTTCTTACTAAAGATAATAAGAAAGGGTTTTTCTTGATGGTAGAAGGTGGCAAAATAGACTGGGCGTGTCATGCGAATGATGCTGCTACAGTGTTCAACGAAGTAAAGGATATGGATAATGCTATCAAGGTAGCTTATGAGTTTTATAAAAAGCATCCGAAAGAAACCCTTATTGTCGTTACTGCCGACCATGAAACAGGTGGTATCGTGCTGGGTACAGGAAAATATGAATTGAACCTGAAAGCATTGCAGCATCAGAAACATTCTGCTGACGGACTTTCACAACGTATCAGCGAATTGAGAAAATCAAAAGGCAATAAAGTGACTTGGGAAGATATGAAAACATTCTTGGGCGAAGAAATGGGTTTCTGGAAACAATTCCCTATTTCTTGGGAACAGGAAAAGAAATTACGTGATGAGTTTGAAAAATCATTTGTGAAGAATAAAGTCGTATTTGCTGAAAGTATGTACTCTAAGAGTGAACCGATGGCTGCACGTGCTAAGGAAGTGATGGATGAGATTGCTATGGTAGGTTGGGTAAGTGGCGGTCACTCTGCCGGTTATGTACCTGTATTCGCTATCGGCGCAGGTTCTCAACTGTTTGGAGAAAAGATTGATAACACGGAGATTCCTAAAAGAATTGCGAAAGCAGCCGGATACAAATAAATATTGGTAAAGACATAAAAAAACCGGGAGTCCAAAACTTCCGGTTTTTTATATATGTTCTTGTCAATTATGCTTTTACACGTCCTACGTAAGAACCATCGCGAGTGTCGATTTCAATTGTTTCACCTTCGTTGATGAACAACGGAACACGTACGGTTGCTCCTGATTCTACAGTGGCAGGTTTCAGCGTGTTGGTAGCTGTATCACCTTTCACGCCCGGTTCTGTATAAGTCACTTTCATTTGAACCTTGATCGGCATATCTGCATAAAGAACAGTTTCAGTAGAAGCGTCAGAAACAACTTCCAATACTGCACCTTCGAGCAGGAAGTCAACCCCGTTAATCAAATCGTGAGCGATAGGGTGTTGGTCGAATGTTTCTTGGTTCATGAAGATATAATCTTCTCCTTCTTTATACAAAAATTGGTACGGACGACGTTCTACGCGTACATCTTCCAACTTTTCACCGATGTTGAAACGGCGTTCAAGAACGTAACCGCTGACTACATCTTTCAGTTTAGTACGCATGAAAGTATTACCTTTACCTGGTTTTACATGCAGGAATTCGATACAGAAATAGAGCTTTCCGTCCATACGGATACAAGTTCCGTTTTTGATGTCTTGAGCATTAATCATACTGCTATTTTTCTTAATATATTATTGTTATTTAATTGTTTTCGCAGGAATTCGATTGCAAAAGTAATCTAAATCGGTAAAAAACACAAAAACTTTTGAGCAAAAATGAGTTATCTCTTGGTTAATTTAAAAAAAGTGCCTATTTTTGCAGCCCGATTACGTAGAATAATAACATAAAAACAAGATACAGTAATGAAAAGAACATTTCAACCCTCTAACAGAAAGAGAAAGAACAAACACGGTTTCCGTGAGAGAATGGCATCGGCTAATGGTCGTAGAGTATTAGCTGCTCGTCGTGCAAAAGGCAGAAAGAAACTGACTGTTTCTGATGAGTACAACGGACAAAAGTGATAATCACTTGTCATCAGGAAACAAAAAAGGCGGGGAATTTAATCTTCGCCTTTTTTGTTTCCTGATTTTCAGGAGAATAGTATGTTAAAAAGCGCTATTGTTTGCTCTTGTTTATGACTTTTTGCTTTTCTTTGTGGAATAGAACAAGACTCATAAACAAACATACGTAATAGAAGAGCAGATTCGGGGGATTTGAAACCCCGCATAAATATAATAAGGTTGTTGAAATCTATAGGAGTGGGGATTATAGTTGCAGCAATTCTGGCGATGATAAGCGTTCTTGCATAATAGATGAGGACATTTTTCATCGCCTACTTTTTAAAAGTTCAACTATTTTGTCGTATCTTTGGCGCATATTAACAGCAATGCGTATGACTATTAAAGAATTCTTTTCTTTTAAAACAAATAAATTCTTCTGGGTGAACATTATCGCCATGATTGTTGTGGTGGTAGTGATGATATTCGGTGTATTGAAATGGCTTGATATACATACTCATCATGGTGAAACTGTTGCCGTTCCCGATGTGAAAGGGATGACGGTGGACGAAGCAGCGAAAATGTTCCGGAATCACGGTTTGGTATATGTGATTTCCGATACCAAATATGTAAAGGATAAAGCAGCAGGTATCATTCTCGAACTGAAGCCGGGAGTCGGCGAGAAAGTGAAAGAAGGACGTACGGTATATCTGACTGTCAATACGTTGGATGTCCCTTTGCGTGCTATTCCTGATGTGGCGGACAACAGCTCGCTCCGCCAGGCGCAGGCTAAATTGCTAAATGCCGGTTTCAAACTGAATCAGGTTCAATTGGTAAATGGTGAGAAAGACTGGGTATACGGCGTGAAGTACCAGGGACGCCAGTTGGCTGCGGGTGAGAAAATACCTGTGGGATCTTCGTTAACATTGATGGTCGGAAACGGCTCCGGTGATACGTCGGAAGAAGATTCAGCCGATGTTTCCGTAGATACGTACCAGCCGATTACGTCGGAATCATCATCTGCTCAAGATGATAGTTGGTTTTAATAGATAAATAACAGAAACGGACTCGCATGATAGAGGAAGAACTTCCGGATGAACTGGAGAATGATTTAGACGATATAGAACCAGTCGGCGACGAATCCCAGCTTTACGAACACTTCCGCGTGGTTGTAGATAAGGGACAGGCGATGGTCAGAGTCGACAAATATCTGTTCGAACGTATTGTCAATGCTTCGCGCAACCGTATTCAGAAGGCTGCTGAAGGCGGGTTCGTTATGGCCAATGGCAAGCCGGTGAAGAGTAGCTACAAAGTGAAACCGCTGGATGTCATAACGGTGATGATGGATCGCCCCCGTTATGAAAACGAAATTATTCCTGAAGATATTCCCCTTACTATTGTTTATGAAGATCCTTACGTAATGGTGGTGAATAAACCGGCAGGGTTGGTAGTGCATCCGGGACACGGAAACTATCACGGTACGCTCGTCAATGCGCTCGCCTGGCACATGAAGGATATACCGGATTACGATGCCAATGACCCGCACGTGGGACTTGTTCATCGCATCGATAAAGATACTTCGGGCTTGCTGGTGATTGCCAAGACACCGGATGCCAAAACAAATCTGGGACTCCAATTTTTTAATAAGACTACCAAACGCAGATATCGTGCTCTGGTGTGGGGCGTTGTGGAACAGGATGAAGGAACGATTGTCGGTAATATCGCCCGCAATCCGAAAGACCGGATGCAGATGGCGGTGATGTCCGACCCGACAGTGGGCAAACATGCCGTTACGCACTACCGTGTATTGGAAAGACTGGGATACGTAACCCTTGTGGAATGTATACTTGAAACAGGACGTACCCATCAGATTCGTGTCCACATGAAGCATATCGGCCATGTATTATTCAATGACGAACGCTATGGCGGGCATGAGATACTGAAAGGAACTCATTTTAGTAAATACAAACAGTTTGTAAATAATTGCTTTGACACTTGTCCCCGACAGGCTTTGCATGCTATGACGTTGGGGTTTGTGCATCCCGTCACAGGTGAGGAGATGTACTTTACTTCCGAACTTCCGGATGACATGACCCGGCTTATCGAGAAGTGGAGAGGCTATATAAGTAATAGAGAATTAGAATGAAACGCAACATCGCTATCGTAGCAGGAGGGGATACCTCTGAAATCGTAGTTTCCCTGCGTAGTGCACAGGGCATTTATTCCTTTATTGATAAGGAAAAGTATAATTTGTATATCGTGGAGATGGAAGGCCGTCGCTGGGAAGTACAATTGCCGGACGGAAATAAAGTGCCGGTAGATAGAAATGACTTTAGTTTTACGAACGGAACGGAAAAGGTTGTGTTCGACTTTGCTTATATTACCATCCATGGTACGCCCGGTGAGGATGGTCGCCTGCAAGGCTATTTTGATATGATGCGTATACCGTATTCCTGTTGTGGAGTATTGGCAGCTGCCATTACATACGACAAGTTTACCTGCAATCAATATCTGAAAGCTTTTGGAGTGCGCATTGCCGAATCATTGTTGCTGCGCCAGGGACAATCGATTTCTGACGAGGAAGTAGTGGAAAAGATCGGTCTGCCTTGTTTTATCAAGCCTAGTCTGGGAGGTTCGAGCTTCGGAGTTACGAAAGTAAAGACAAAAGAACAAATACAGCCGGCTATTGTTAAAGCTTTCGGAGAGGCGCAAGAAGTGCTTGTAGAAGCGTTTATGGATGGAACGGAACTGACTTGCGGCTGCTATAAGACCAAAGAGAAGACAGTCATCTTCCCGCCTACGGAAGTGGTGACGCACAATGAGTTCTTTGATTATGATGCTAAATATAATGGACAGGTAGATGAAATCACTCCTGCGCGTATCTCGGACGAACTGACCAAGCGTGTGCAGATGTTGACTTCGGCTATCTATGATATATTAGGTTGCTCCGGCATTATCCGTGTAGATTATATTGTGACTGCCGGTGAAAAACTGAATCTTCTCGAAGTAAACACTACTCCGGGAATGACTACTACCAGCTTTATTCCCCAGCAGGTGCGTGCAGCCGGACTGGATATAAAGGATGTGATGACCGATATTATTGAAAACAAATTTTAATCACGTGATGGATCTGACAGAGTTTAATGAAATTCGTCCTTACAATGATGAGGAACTTCCTCAAATCTTTGAGGAACTGATTGCCGATCCGGCTTTTCAGAAAGCTGCTACCGGGGCTATACCGAACGTTCCATTTGAACTTCTGGCGCAGAAAATGCGTGCCTGTAAGACTAAACTTGATTTTCAGGAGGCATTTTGCTATGGCATTTTGTGGAAGATAGCGGCAGATCATACCGCCGGGCTGACACTGGATCATACCGCCATACCGGATAAAAGTAAAGCTTATACGTATATATCGAATCATAGAGACATTATTCTCGATTCGGGCTTTCTCTCTATTTTGTTGATTGACCAGGGAATGGATACGGTAGAAATAGCGATTGGAGATAATTTGCTGATTTATCCCTGGATTAAGAAACTGGTACGTGTCAATAAATCATTCATTGTGCAGCGGGCATTGACAATGCGGCAGATGTTGGAATCTTCAGCACGTATGTCCCGTTATATGCATTACACCATTTCGGAGAACAAACAGTCTATTTGGATTGCGCAGCGTGAAGGACGTGCAAAAGATTCGAATGACCGTACACAAGACAGTGTGTTGAAAATGCTGGCAATGGGTGGTGAAGGTGATTTGATAGACCGTTTGATGGAAATGAATATTGCTCCGCTTGCTATTTCATACGAATATGACCCGTGTGATTTTCTGAAAGCGCAGGAGTTTCAGTTGAAGAGAGACATCGAAGGGTATAAGAAGACGACGCAGGACGATTTGATTAATATGCAAACCGGTCTTTTCGGATATAAAGGCAGGGTACATTTTCAGGTTGCCCCTTGTCTGAATGATGATCTGAAAGAGTTGGACCGTTCGTTGCCGAAACCGGATTTGTTTGCCCGTATTTCTGCTTGTATTGACCGCCGCATTCATCGTAATTACCGGATATATCCGGGAAATTATGTGGCGTACGATTGGCTGAATGGCACGACGGAATTCGGGTCCAATTACACGGAAGAAGAGAAACAACAGTTTATGAACTATATTGAACAACAATTGGCAAAGATCAAGATTCCGAATAAGGATGAAGACTTTTTGCGTGAGAAGTTGTTATTAATGTATTCCAATCCGTTAGTTAATTATTTAGCAGCTTGCCGATGAAAAGAAGAAAATTACATGTTATTTGGTTGTGGGGATTGCTTTTCCTGATGACTGCCTGTGGAGATGATGATTATTATTATCCTTCGGTGAAACTGGAATTTGTGACTGTAGAGGCCGGGGAAGACGGTCGTATACAAACGCTTATTCCTGATAAGGGAGAGGCTTTGCCTGTGGCGGAAGACCGTACGGGTTCTACTATTGCCGCAAATACCTCCAGACGTGTAATGAGTAACTATGAAGTGCTTCCGGATGGAAGTGCGGCTACTATATATTCTTTGCAATCGCTCATTGTGCCGGTGCCTAAGCCGGAAGATGATCCTGTGTATAAAGACGGTATAAAGCAAGACCCGGTAGAGGTGGTCAGTATCTGGCTGGGGAGGGATTATCTGAATATGATTCTGAATCTAAAAGTCAGTACAGGCAAAGGACATACTTTCGGCATAGTGGAAGATGTGTCTGAACTTAAAACAAATGGTATTGTGAATATGTTATTATACCATGATGCGAACAGTGATGAAGAATACTATAATCGGCGTGCTTACATCTCTGTTCCTTTGGCGCAATATATTGATGAAGAGCATCCTGGCCGGACTATGAATATTAAGTTTAAATATTGTACGTACGATAAGGATGGATCTGCGGTAGTATCTGAAAAGTATTGTGATCCCGGGTTTGACTATACTCCTGGGCAGAATTGAATAATAGAGTATATATGTTTAAATTGAATCAATTAATCGTGGAGATATTTTTATTTCTCTCTTCCCTTTTCTCTTGTCAGCAGAAAGGAGATTTTCAATCCATGAATGTAGAGGAATTTGATTCTCTTATTCAGAATGAGGATATACAACGTCTGGATGTCCGCACACTTGCGGAATATTCGGAGGGGCACATCACGAAGACAATCAACATCAATGTGATGGATGATTCTTTTGCTTCAATGGCTGATTCATTATTACAGAAGGATAAACCGGTGGCTGTGTATTGCCGTAGTGGTAATCGGAGCAAGAAGGCTGCGGCAATTTTGAGTGAGAAGGGCTATAAGGTCTTTGAGCTTGATAAAGGATTTAATTCCTGGCAGGAGGCTGGCAAAGAAATAGAGAAATAAGGTAAAGTAAAGAGCGGGCGGTAAGTAATAGCCTGCTTTTATTTTAAATACAATAAGAACAAAAGAACATCTCAATTTTCAAATCCTGTTTTTATATTTATAAGTAGGATTTTAAGGAGATGTTCTTTTGTTCTTATGCGTTGATGGAAAAGGCTTTTCGGCCTCTTTATTTTTCGGTTATTTTAGTCCTTCCAATAGTCTCTTCAGAACGACAGTTGCCGAGATTTCACGATTAGCAGCTTCCGGAATAACGATTGATTGCGGGCTTTCGATCACATCGTCTGTCACAATCATATTTCTGCGAACCGGAAGACAATGCATGAAATAAGCGTTGTTGGTAACTGCCATTTGACGGTCGCTGACTGTCCAATCACGATCTTTACTTAATATCTGTCCGTAATTGTCGCCAGAATAAGCTGCCCAGTTCTTGGCATATATAAAGTCGGCTCCTTCGAAAGCCTTCATCTGGTCGTATTCTACTTTTGCGTTGCCTACAAATTGCGGGGCGAGTTCATAACCTTCGGGGTGGGTGATGACAAATTCGTAATCCGTTGCGTTCATCCATTCGGCAAAAGAATTGGGAACAGCTTGTGGCAATGGACGTGGATGTGGAGCCCAGGTCATGACCACTTTAGGACGTGCTGTTTTCTTGTATTCTTCAATGGTAATCAAGTCGGCAAAGCTCTGCAATGGGTGGCGTGTTGCCGCTTCCATCGAAAAGACGGGACGTCCGGAGTATTGGATAAATTGATTGATAATCGTTTCCTGATAGTCAAAGTCGCGGTTTTCGAAACGGGCGAAAGAACGTACTCCGATGAGATCACAATAACAGCCCATCACCGGAATGGCTTCTAAGATATGTTCCGGTTTATCGCCATCCATAATTACGCCACGTTCGGTTTCCAATTTCCATGCACCTTGATTGATATCTAGTACCATTACATTCATTCCCAAGTTGATTGCAGCTTTCTGTGTGCTAAGGCGGGTGCGCAGACTGGAGTTGAAGAAGATCATCATCAAAGTCTTGTTTCGTCCCAGTTCTACATATTTGAAACGATCTTTTTTAATTTCGAATGCTTCTGCAAGGGCTGATTTTAAATCGCCGATGTCCTGTACGCAAGTAAATTTCTTCATATCATTTATCTTTTAATTCTTAATTTTCAATTAGTTTCGTTCAATACCTTGTTTGATTTTTAACGATAAAGGTATCGTCTCAATTTCTTCTTGTTTGCCCGTCTCCTTCGATGACCCATTTGTAAGAGGTGATCTCTTCCAGTCCCATCGGACCGCGCGCATGTAGTTTTTGCGTACTGATTCCGATTTCTGCTCCTAATCCGAATTGCGCTCCGTCAGTGAAGGCAGTAGATACATTGGTGTATACGCAAGCTGCATCCACAATCTTTGTGAATAAGGCTGCACGTTCCTTGTTTTCGGTAACAATACACTCGCTATGTTTGGAGCTGTTTTCCTGAATATGTCCTAAGGCATCTTCGAAGCTTTTTACGGTTTTGACAGCCATTTTATAATCCAGAAACTCTGTGCCGAAACTTTCTGCTTTTGCGTGTTCCAGAAGTTCGGCAGGATAGCGGCCTTCTAATGCTTGATAAGCCTGTGCGTCAGCATAGATAATGACATGGCTGTCTTTTAGTTTCTCGCAAAGCATAGGGAGATCGGTCAGTCTCTTCTCATGTATAATGGTGCAGTCCAGCGCGTTACATACGCTAACCCTGCGTGTCTTCGCATTATGAATAATAGCTGCCCCCTTGTTTACATCTCCAAATTCATCAAAGTAAGTGTGACAGATACCTGCCCCTGTTTCAATAACGGGAATCTTTGCATTCTCGCGTACGAAATGAATCAGGCTGCTGCTGCCTCTGGGGATAATCAGATCTACGTAACCCACTGCATTCAGCAATGCTGCCGTAGCTTCTCTATCAGCCGGAAGTAGTTCTACAATGTGCGGATTGATATTGAATTTCCTCAATACTTCATGAATCACACTGATGATAGCCCGGTTGGAACAATCGGCATCACTTCCTCCTTTCAATATGCAGGCATTTCCACTCTTTAGACAAAGGGAGAAAACATCAAAACTGACATTCGGACGGGCTTCATAAATAATTCCTATCACTCCGAAAGGAACGCTGACTTTTGTCAATCTCATGCCATTGGGGCGAACACTTTCTTTCAACACTTTACCCAAAGGAGAGGGGAGTGTCGCTACATTGCGTGTATCGGCAGCAATGCCTTTTAAACGTTCTTCCGTTAATTTCAACCGGTCGTACTTCGGATCATTTTTGTCCATCCGTGCGAGGTCTTTTTCATTCTCTGCAAGAATGAAAGGTGTTTCTGCAATTGCTGCGTCAGCTACTGCATTTAAAATCTGATTGATGATGTCATCATTCAGCAAGGCTAATTCCCGACTTGCCACCTGTACGGCAGCAAAGGTCTCGTTTAAATTTGTAGTCATTTGCTCCTTTTTTGCATTAAATGGAAAGATAAACTATGCAAATATAGTGAATGATGTGAATAAAACTTGTTGAGAACAGAAATAAATGTTGCTTTTGTAGTGGTATATCAGCAATATACGGGCGTCTCAATGCAGATGTTTTATCTACAATACATTATACAACCGAAAATAAACGCTTTCCTTCAATCAAGATGCTAATATTCTCCAGAATAATAGCTTCAATTTCTTATCACTGCTTCGGGTTGACTTGCAATATTACTAACCCTATCTACAGTTGACCTTATTATTGATTATTCAATGTATAGATAGTCATAATGTACTACCGGTTTCTTTCCATGCTTACCGATTGCTTCTTGCACCTGTTTGGAATCGCAGTTCACCTTTCCAACGCCCACTTGATTTCCTTGAAAGTCCATGATACGCACAATGTCATCTTTCTCAAATTCACCTTCAACGTGAGTAATTCCGATGGGGAGGATGCTGACAGCCTTTTCAGAGTTTAGAACTTCTGTCGCACATTCGTTGATGTGAATTTCTCCTTTGGCAAACCCCTCGCTATGAGCAATCCATTTTTTGACACTGGATACCGGTTCGTTTGAAGGGATAAAACGTGTACAAAGCGTTTCTTTCGGATGCTGAAGCAAATCTACCAGAATATTATCCCGTTTCCCGTTGGCAATAATCACTGTAATTCCTTCATCAGCTACTTTGCGGGCAATATTTGTTTTCGTCAACATTCCTCCCCGTCCGAAACTGGACTTAGTTGCCTGAATATAATTGGATAAATCTTTTCCGTGATCGATCTTCCGGATAACAAAAGAACCCGGATCAGCAGGAGAACCATTGTAAATTCCGTCGATGTTGCTTAGGATAATGAGAGCCTGTGCATCCATCATGGAAGCGATGAGTCCGGACAATTCATCATTATCAGTGAACATAAGCTCGCTGACGGAAATTGTATCATTCTCGTTGACAATAGGAATAACATTATTTTCAAGCATTACCGTCATACAGTTTTTCTGATTCAGATAATGGCGGCGGGTACCAAAACTTTCTTTCGTGGTCAACACCTGACCAACAGGAATACTATGCTCGCGGAAAAGTTCGTAGTAACGGTTGATGAGCTTAGCCTGACCTACGGCAGAAAACAACTGGCGTTGGTCTACACTATCGAGCTTTTTCTGTGGATGCACTTCACTGCGCCCGGAAGCAACAGCTCCTGAAGAAATCAGAATGATTTCCACCCCGGATTTATGTAATTCCGCTATCTGGTCAACAAGTGCCGACATACGGGTAACGTCCAGCGTTCCGTCGCGGCGTGTCAATACATTGCTTCCTACTTTTACTGCGATTCGTGTAAATTCCTGTTTCATTCCTACTAACGATTTGAAAGCACAAATATAGAGCTTTTTGCCGATATGTTACCAAAACAGGCTAAAAAGAATTATCTTTGCAGTCAGATAGAGAAAAGAAAAACAATGAAACATACAAACCCACAAGTAGAACAGATGACCTCTTTCATCGTAATGGATGTGTTGGAGAGGGCGAACGAATTGCAAAAACAAGGCATTGATATTATTCATCTGGAAGTTGGCGAACCCGATTTTGATGTGCCGGCCTGTGTGGCGGAAGCGGCAAAAGCGGCTTATGATCGTCATCTGACTCATTATACACATTCTTTGGGTGATCCGGAACTGCGACGGGAAATTGCCGCTTTTTATCTGCGCGAATATGGGGTAACGGTAGATCCGGATTGTATTGTCGTGACTTCCGGGTCTTCTCCTTCTATTCTTCTTGCATTGATGTTGCTCTGCAATCCGGATAGTGAAGTGATTCTTTCCAATCCGGGGTACGCTTGCTATCGCAATTTTGTGTTGGCAACGCAAGCCAAACCTGTTTTGGTTCCTTTGTCTAAAGAATATCTGCAATACGACATAGAGGCTATCCGTAAGTGTGTGAATCCGCATACTGCGGCTATCTTTATCAATTCTCCGATGAATCCGACCGGAATGTTGTTGGATGAAAAGTTCCTGAAAGAAGTGGCAGCGTTGGGAGTTCCTGTCATTTCAGATGAAATTTATCACGGCCTTGTGTATGAAGGACGTGCGCACAGCATCCTTGAATATACGGATCAGGCTTTTGTCCTGAACGGATTCTCTAAACGCTTTGCGATGACGGGGCTTCGGTTGGGTTATTTGATCGCACCTAAATCTTGTATGCGATCTTTGCAAAAGTTACAGCAAAATCTGTTTATCTGTGCGTCCAGTGTTGCTCAGCAGGCAGGGATTGCCGCATTGCGGCAGGCTGAACCGGACGTGGAACGGATGAAGCAGGTTTATGATGAGCGTCGCCGATATATGATTGCCCGTCTCCGGGAAATGGGTTTTGAAATAAAAGTAGAACCTCAAGGGGCATTTTACATTTTTGCTGACGCACGCAAATTTACTACCGACTCTTATCGTTTTGCATTCGATGTACTCGAACATGCACACGTCGGTATTACTCCCGGGGTAGATTTTGGTACGGGAGGCGAAGGATATGTACGTTTCTCCTATGCAAATTCATTGGAGAATATCCGCGAAGGGCTCGACCGCATCAGTCGTTATCTTTCTCGGCCCGGCTCCTGATAAGTGCGGTGGCTGCTTCGTATTGGTCCTCGGTGACAAGAACGGATACGGAAGGAGCGATATAGGGTGCCAGTGTACCCATAATCCCATCTTTGATTACGCAACGGATGTCATTGCTTTCTAATAGCCCTTTGATGATCTCGGCTTCCCATGGGGATCCGGAGAATACTTCTATTGCTTTGCTATAATCTTCTTCTTTCATGATCTTGCTTATTAGGGGTTATCTACAAATATAACAAAAAAGAGAGAGAAACGGTTACTTTTTTTCTTAAATTTTATTCGAGCGTGATGTGTTTTACACTAATCTGCTGTTTCAGGAAAGTAGAGGCCGATTCTGAAAACTTTTCTTCCGCTTCGGTCGTGTAAAACTGACAGTTCCCATTCTTCGTGCATTTTGCATCCATTTCGGGATGTCTTTTCAGATAGTCTTTCAGACTTTCCGCAACATACTCGCCTTGCGCAATTACACTGATATGCTCCGGAATATATTGCCGGATTTTGGGTAGAAGTATGGGGAAATGAGTACATCCGAGAATGACAGTATCTATTTGAGGATCCTTCGATAGCAATTGGTTGATGTACTTCCGGATAAAATAGTCTGCTCCTTCGTCCTGTGATTCATTGTTTTCAACTAGTGATACCCACATCGGACAGGCTGTGCCGCTGACCTGGATTTCAGGAAACAACTTGTGTATTTCCAACGGATACGATTCGGATTTGATGGTGCCTGCTGTTGCCAGTACACCGATATGCTGGTTTTTGCTTATCTCTCCGACACACTCTACGGTAGGGCGGATGACTCCGAGCACACGGCGAGCCGGATCGATGCCTGGTAAATCATTCATCTGAATACTGCGCAAAGCTTTTGCGGAAGCTGTATTGCAAGCTAATATAACCAGGTGGCAGCCCATATCAAATAGTTTGTTGACTGCTTGCCGGGTAAATTCGTATACGACCTCAAAAGAACGTGTTCCGTAAGGAGCACGTGCATTATCTCCCAAATAGATATAATCATATTCCGGTAATACTTCTCTTATTTTGTCTAAGATGGTCAGACCTCCGTAACCGGAGTCAAATACTCCGATCGGTCCGGGCGTATTGGATAGATGTTGCTTCATGACACACTTGATTTATATACGCAAATGTACGCCAAAAAAAGGGAAAGAGAAAGAAGGATCAACTTCTTTCTCTTTCCCTTTTGGTATTTCTTTATTCTTGCTCAGTTCCTATTTGATACCAAGATTTGCTTTTACCTTGCTAGTCAAGTTGATGCTCTGTGATTCGTTTACGTATGGAATCGAAGTTCTTGCCAGGTCGAAGATGTAGATTACCCCTTCAGCAGCGCCTACGGCTTTGATAGCATTGTCCAACTTCTGATAGATAGGAGCCATGGCATCATTTTGTGCTTTCGCCATTTGCTGTTGAGCATCTTGTTGGAATTGCTCTTGTCTTTGCATCATATCTTGCAATTCTTTTTGTCTTCTTTCAGCGATGTTGGGAGGAAGAGAATCCTTAGCGATAGCTTGTTGGAATTCCTGATATTTCTTGTTGAATTCTTCCTGCGTTCTCTGAAGTTCAGCAGTAAGTTGTTTTTCTAAAGTCTGAATGTCATTTTGAGCTTTGGTGAATTCGGGCATCACAGTGATGATTTCCTGTGCATTAATGTGGCCGAATTTCAGGTTCTGTGCAAATACACCCATTGGGAGTGCAAGCAACATTACAAGTGCAATTTTTTTTAGCATAGTTCTATAATTTATTTGAATGATTTTTAGTTATTTCCAGCTGCAAATGTATGAAATTAATTTGAATATCCTAATTTTCTTAGGATTTCATCACTAATATCTATGCGTGGATTTGCAAATATTATACCTGTAGCAGAGGCTCTGTCGATAATCAAATCATATCCATGTTGCTGTGATATAGCTTTCACGGCTTCATAAATATCGTCCTGAATTGGAGTAATCAACTTGTCTCTCATCTTGGCTAATTCGCCTTCCGGACCGAAGTAGTTACGCTTCAACTCGGCTGCCGCTTTTTCTTTAGCTACGATTGCATCTTCTGTCTTTGTCTTTTGTGCGGCAGAAAGAGTGGAAGATTTTGCCTGGTAGTCCTGGAACATCTTCTGTGCTTCTTTTGCCAGGGCTTCTACTTCGCTCTGGTATTTCTTCGTAGCTTCTTGCATTTGCTCATTAGCGCTTTGAGCTGCCGGAATATTCTTCATGATATATTCCGTATCGATCAGTGCAAACTTCTGTGCATTTGCCGCCATGCTGACAGCAAACAGCATCATGATTAATAGAACAGACTTTCTCATAACGTTTAGTTTTTGATGATACATTAGAATTCTTGTCCTAAGATAAAGTGGAATTGACTTCCTCCGTATTGTTTAGAACCAAATACTTTATCGAAACCGTAACCCCAGTCAATACCCATCATACCAATCATCGGCAGGAAGATACGAACACCGACACCGGCAGAACGTTTCAACTCGAATGGATTGAATTTCTTGATATCGTGCCATGCGTTACCAGCTTCTAGGAAACCTAACACATAAATGTTAGTACTTGTTTCCAGCATCAACGGATATCTTAATTCAATGCCGAGGCGTGCGTAAGCATAACCTTCAGATCCGTATGGAGTTAATGAGCTGTTTTCGTAACCGCGCAAAGCGATACTTTCAGTTGCATAAGTTGAATAACCGGTCATACCGTCACCACCCACGTCGAATGTTCCGAACGGAGATTTTTTGTATTGGTTGTAGTGACCTAACAAACCGAATTCAGTACGTGTCATTAACACCAGACATTTCGGATGTGCAATCGGGTCCATCAACGGAGTATACGTTTTGCCTTTGAATTTCCATTTGTGGTATTCTATCCATTTATGAAGTTTATTCATGTTGTCCTGGGTAATGCTACCTGTTTCAGGGTTACTATAATATCCCTTATAGTCTTTACCGTCCATCAATGAGTAAGGCGGTGTAAGCTGAACTGACAATGAGAAATCTGAACCTGAACGGGGGAAGATCGGGTTGTCAATAGAGTTACGTGCCAAAGTCAATGAAATGCTAAGGTCATTACATTTTCCATTGGTTACCGGGAAGTATTGCCAGTCGCTCAAGTTGTAGCGTTGGTAAGCTAATTCGGCAGAAAGAGTGAAATAGTCATCCGGCCATTTCAGACGTTTACCCCAACCTACGGAAAGTCCCCACATCTTGATAGACTTGTCCGGGTCATAATAGTTTTCGTAGTTGTTATAGTTACCGTAATTGTACATACCATAACCACCGTAACCACTATACATGCTGTTGTAGTAGTTGTTGAAATAGCTGGAATTGTAGTAACGGCTACTGATGTCTGTCTGTACAGAGAAGAAGGCCGATACAGAAAATGAGTTCGGACGTTTACCGCCAAACCATGGATCGAAGAATGAAATACTGTATGATTGGTAGTATTTAGCATTTGTCTGTCCGCTGATAGTCAATGTCTGGCCGTCACCTTGCGGCAGGATACCACGGTAGTTTTCACCCGGGTGTAACAGGTTGGCTACGGAGAAGTTGGTAAACTTCAAACTCAACTTACCAATGATACCCGTTTGTCCCCAACCGGCAGAGAACTCTACTTGGTCGTTGGCTTTGGAAGTCAAAGGCAAGCCTATGTCAACAGTTCCGTTCATCGGATCCGGTTGAATATCCGGTTGCAGTTTTTCCGGGTCAAAGTGGCCCATTTGCTGGATTTCACGCAAAGAACGCATCAAGTCTTCTTTGCTGAACAGCTGTCCCGGGCGGATACGAAGTTCACGGCGAACAACGTTTTCATACAAACGGTCGTTACCACTGATCTTAATCTTATTGATAGTAGCCTGACGGCCTTCATAGATTCTCATTTCGAGGTCGATAGAGTCGCCTACGATATTTACTTCTACCGGATCAAGGTTGTAGAAGAGGTAACCGTTATTGTAATATAAGTTACCGATAGCATCGTCGTCTGTAGAAACACGCTCATTCAACAACTTCTGGTTGTATACATCGCCTTTCTTCATACGAAGCAGGAAGTTCAACTGTTCCGACGGATAAAGAGTATTACCTACCCATGTCACGTTACGAAGATAGTATTTCTGACCTTCGTCTATATCCAAATATACATCTACCGTCTTTTCATCATACTGTGAAACGCTGTCTTTAACGATCATTGCATCACGATATCCCAGCTCATTATACTTGTCGATGATAAGTTGTTTATCTGCTTCAAAGTTTTCCGGCACGAATTTCTTGGTGCGGAACAAGTTTAGAAGTTTACCTTTCTCATTGGTTTTCTTCATTACTTTTTTCAGCTTGGAAGCCTTGATTGCAGTGTTTCCTGCAATGGTGATTTTGTGTACTTTGATTTTCTCCTTTTTGTCTATATCAATATCCACAATCACCTGATTCTCGCTGGAAGGATCGTCTTTCTGTGCGATGATTACTTCGGCATTTTTAAATCCCTTGTCATCAAAATAACGTTTAATCAATGTTTTGGCACGGTCTACGGTATTCGGAGTAATCTGCATACCTTTTACCATTCCTAGCTTGGCCTCAAGGTCGGTACGTTCTGACTTTTTCACACCGTGGTAGCGTACATCTGCGATACGTGGGCGTTGTGTCAGACTGATTTTTAACCAGATTTTGTTGCCTTCTATTTTCTCGGCTGTGATTTGTACATTTGAGAACAAACCATGACGCCAATAACGTTTGATTGCTCCAGTGATTTCGTCACCCGGCACAGTAATTGTTTGTCCTACCGATAGTCCGGATAGTCCAATCAATACATAGTCTTCATAATTCTTTACGCCTTCGACTTTAATATCTGCTATCTCATACTTTTTGGGTGTTCCGGAGTATAAGATGACAGGTTTTGAGTCTTCATCAGTGTTAGCATTTTGCGCAACGCCTGTTGTCGCAAAGCAGCACAGGCAGACAAACGTTATGAATATAAAGGAAATACGATAATGCATTTATGTTATAATTTGATGTTTCGAGTTATATTAGCTGATCTGTTCACTGGTTTTGCCGAATCGGCGTTCCCTTTGTTGGTATTCCCAAATGGCTTTGTAGAGTTCTTCTTTGTCGAAGTCCGGCCAGAAGGTATCACAAAAATAAAGCTCCGAATAAGCACATTGCCATAAGAGATAATTGCTTAACCGGATTTCTCCTCCCGTGCGGATCAGTAAATCCGGGTCGGGCATAAAATTAGTATCCAGATGAGATGAGATACACTCATCGGTTATTTGCTCGGGAGATATTTCTCCCGTTTTTACCTGCGTTGCTATTTGCCGTACCGCTTCTGTTATTTCCCAACGGGATGAGTAACTAAGAGCTAGTACCATATACATTCCACTATTCTTGGATGTGCGTTCTATACATGACGTCAAACTTTTCTGAACTTCAACCGGTAACTTCTTGAAATCACCGATTACGTTGAAGCGAATATTGTTCTTCATCAGTGTCTCTTCTTCAATAGATTCTAGCAATAGATTCATCAAAGCCGCTATCTCGTCTTGCGGCCGATTCCAGTTCTCGGTTGAGAAGGTATAAAGTGTCAGGTACTTAATCCCCAGTCTGGCAGCATCTTCAGTAATATTCTGTACCGTTTCTGCGCCAGCACGGTGACCGTAAGTACGTTCTTCCCCTCGTTGTTTTGCCCATCGTCCGTTTCCATCCATAATGATGGCTACGTGTTGTGGTATCCGAGTTTTGTCTATTTGTTCTATATAGGACATCTTTTTATTTTAAACGTATACGTTTTTATTTCTTGGCATTTGCCAAATCAAACCATAGCTGATTAAGACGACCACGCCATACCTCTGAATCATGCTCATATGTGCGTGGTTCAGTTGTGGTTGCCTTTGTACTTTCTTCTTTCTCTACCTCTTCTTCAAAACTTGCACTTCCTTTACTAAAGATAATCCATAGATTTTGAGTGTCAGGATCTAGTACCATTGAATAGTTGGTTTTGCCTCTGAATTCAGGATCTACATCGGGATCTGGAGTTCCTCCTTTGCTCCAATCTCTATGGGGGAAAGAGAACTTAGGATTCGCCTTTTTCCAGAATAATCCTTGATTGGAAACATAAATAGAACTGAAGTCTTGACCAAATATGTATACTAAGTCATTATAATATATAATAGATGGTTGAGTGTATTTAGGGCAGTATGCAACAGAGGAAGTAGTTGAGAACTCAACCCATTTGTTTCCGTCATATGCCCATACAATGGTCGTTTCTAATTTACTGTCATCAGCCAAAGTCGCAGTTTCTGTATCTCCTACTAGAAGGACTGAATTAATATTTGTCGAAGACTTATATACTGTATAGGATATATTTTTAGTTGGAAATTTAGATGGCACTTTTCCTCCATTTTCAGCGTTATCCAAAGTCTCTTTTGGTACATCATTTGTTTGATAATAGAAATAGCGTTGGTTATCTGCTCCTTTCTTTATATAACAAATTCTGCTGACATCGTTATTAGTCAATGTGGCTAGTAGCAATTCCACTCCCTCACCAAACATCGTTGATTCATTCCATTTTTCTCCATCTGCCGATTCATATACTTTACCATCACCATTGGAGGTGGCATATAACATGGTTCTGCTTCTGTTGAATTGGAAGGCAATGATAGAAGTCGGAAGTTTGCCTTTTGGTAATCCCTCTATTTCTTTATACTCCCAACTGCCAAAGTTTGTTAAAGAGTTTTTGTATGCATATAACTTTGTGCCAACTACAGAGTATGTGAGAACTTCACTTCCAAAAATAATAGATTTTTGTTCTCCTACAATTTGGTCATCTATTTTATTCATATATTTCCACCTTAACGAATCCGGATCATAGTCATGCACATTTACTTTGATCTTGTATTCCTTAGTTTGATTAGGAGATATACCCGCTAATGCTTCTGTTGACCATACTTTTATAATAAGTTCTTTCCGAAGATCGATTGAATCATTAATGTTTAAGACAGAATCGTTTCCGCTTTTGTCCTTCATCGTAACGACACCTGATGCCGTTGTTAATGTTTTGATTAAAATCTTGTCAATGATGGTATCGGCATGAACAGGAAGAGAGTCTTCGTTATAGATTTCACGTGATAATTGGTCAATAGTGAATTTATAACTCCCAAGGCCTGCTGTGTCAAGTGCAAACGCATGTATAGTTGCATCCGGGCTATATTCGATGTTATTATCGTCATCAAGACATGACGTTATAACAAATGACACCATGAAAAAACTCGCAATGAATGATAAAAACTTTATTTTCATTTGAAAGATTGTGTTTATTTACAAGTTGCAAAAATAGAAACATTTTTTCCGATAATGAACATTACAGGTAAGTTTTATATAAAATTATAGATAATAACACTGTTTTTATCGACGTAAAACCCCCTGAATAGAACTATCTTAGCTATAATCGACGAACATAATGCCAAATTTGTCTTTCGAAGTGTTCTTCTATCGAATAACTAAAATTATCGTCCATTTGAGGTGCTTTAACACCGGAGTGTAACCGGCTGGGGCACTTTTCGATATAGGCTTCATCCCATAGCTCATTATCAATGAATGATTGCAGCAATTGCCTGCCTCCTTCCACCAATAATGATTGTATTTTTCGTTGATACAATGCTTCTATGATCTGTTTCAATGGGTTATGGCTAAAGTTGATGGTGATATATGTGATGTTCTTTTTTTCTGGCTGTTGCTTTTCAGTAAAGATTAATGTGGGCACGTTGCCATCGAATATTTGTAAATCATTAGGGAGGGATAGCGTGCGATCTAACACAACGCGTATCGGGTTGTGCCCATACCAGTTGCGTACCGTAAGTGCCGGATTATCCAATAAAGCAGTTCGCCTGCCTACCATAATCGCATCCGCCTCCGCTCTTTTTTTATGCACTAGCATGGAAGTAAGAGGAGAGGAGAGGACTACCGGTTTTCCGTCTGTACGTTCTATATCAATAAAGTGATCGGCTGATTCTGCCCATTTCAGTGTAATGAAAGGACGGTGAAGCATATTAAAAGTGATAAAACGGCGAATCAGCGATTTACATTCTTCCTCTAATACACCAACTGTCACTTCTCGTCCGGCATCCCGTAATTTCTGAATTCCCCGTCCGGCCACTTCTGAAAAAGGGTCTTGGCAACCGATAACAATGCGTGGAATTTGCTTCTCTATAATAAGATCGGCACAAGGAGGCGTTTTCCCATAGTGGGAACAAGGCTCCAGACTGACATAAATCGTGGAACGTTTCAACAATGACTCATCTTTGACAGAACGGATCGCATTAACCTCCGCATGCGCCTCGCCACAGCGAATGTGGTAACCTTCACCGATAATTCGCCCGTTACATACGATAACGGCCCCTACCATCGGGTTTGGAGATACGTTGCATAACCCATTCTTTGCAAGCTCAATGCAACGTCTCATGTATTTTTCTTCTTCCATTTTGGTGCTCTTCGCCATATTATTCTTACTTTTGCACTCCGAAATTGTGAAAATATGAATCGTATCACCGCTTACATTCGCCAATCTTTGCAGGAAATCTATCCACCGGAGGAGGTAAAAGCCCTTTCGATGCTGATTTGTTGCGACATGTTAGGTTTAGATGCGCTCGATATTTACATGGGCAAAGATATAATTTTATCCGAATGCAAACAGCGTGAATTAGAAAACATTATATTCCGTTTACAGAAAAATGAACCTATACAGTACATTCATGGTATTGCGGAGTTTTGTGGAAGGAATTTTAAGGTTGCTTCCGGCGTACTGATTCCCCGGCCGGAGACCGCGGAGCTTGTGGAACTAATAGTAGAGGAGAATCCAAATGCTCGTCGTCTATTAGATATAGGTACGGGAAGCGGATGTATTGCAATCTCTTTGGATAAAAAACTTCCGGATGCAAAAGTAGAAGCTTGGGATATTTCCGAAGAAGCATTAGCTATTGCTCGTAAAAACAATGACGCCTTGGAAGCTCGGGTGAGATTTCTACAAAGAGATGTTCTAGCCGATGACTGGGAAAAGATACCGTCTTTCGATGTTATTGTCAGCAATCCGCCTTATGTGACCGAAACGGAAAAGAACGAAATGGACGCTAATGTCCTTGAATGGGAACCGGGGCTGGCTCTGTTTGTTCCTGACGAGGACCCTTTACGGTTTTATAATCGTATAGCCCGTCTGGGAAGTGAATTACTCTTGCCGGGTGGGAAACTTTATTTTGAAATCAACCAGGCCTATGGCCGGGAAACAGCACACATACTTGAAATGAACCAATATCGTGATGTTCGTGTTATAAGAGACATATTTGGAAAAGATAGAATAGTTACAGCTAACCGATGAGTGCACAATTAACTGATGAAGAGGCTTTAAATCGCGTAGCCTCTTACTGCTCCACTGCCGAGCATTGTCGGGCAGAAATAAATGAGAAGTTACAACGTTGGGGAATTGCCTATGATACCATTGCGCGTATTCTTGACCGACTGGAATCAGAGAAGTTTATCGATGATGAACGTTTCTGCAGAGCTTTTGTGAATGACAAGTTCCGCTTTGCCAAGTGGGGGAAAATGAAAATAGCCCAAGGGCTTTATATGAAGAAGATCCCATCTGATGTGGCATGGCGTTATCTGAACGAGATTGATGAAGAAGAATACCTTTCTATTCTGCGTGACCTGCTGGCTTCCAAACGGAAAAGTATCCATGCAGCAGACGATTATGAATTGAATGGAAAGCTGAAGCGATTCGCTATGAGTCGTGGCTTTGAACTGAAAGATATTAAGCGTTGTATCGACATTCCCGATGAAGAGGAACAAATTGACTGAAAAAATAAACGGATTCTTCTTTTTATTCTCGTTCAATTTCTGTACTTTTGCGGCAAATAATTAATAGTTAGTTTAGTTATGAAAAACTTAGAGAGACTATTTGCGGAGAAACTGTTGAAGATTAAAGCTATTAAACTTCAACCCGCTAACCCTTTTACATGGGCTTCTGGATGGAAATCCCCCTTTTACTGTGACAACCGTAAAACTCTGTCCTATCCTTCTCTTCGTAATTTTGTGAAGATTGAAATTACACGTCTGATATTGGAACGATTCGGACAGGTGGATGCGATTGCTGGTGTGGCTACAGGTGCTATCCCGCAGGGAGCTTTAGTGGCTGATGCATTGAATCTGCCGTTCGTGTATGTTCGTTCTACCCCCAAAGATCATGGATTGGAGAACCTGATTGAAGGTGAACTTCGTCCGGGTATGAAAGTCGTAGTCGTAGAGGATTTGATTTCTACAGGTGGTAGTAGTTTGAAGGCTGTTGAAGCAATTCGTCGCGATGGTTGCGAAGTGATCGGTATGGTTGCAGCTTATACGTATGGATTCCCGGTAGCAGAAGAGGCATTCAAAAATGCGAAAGTGACTTTGGTAACGTTGACCAATTATGAAGCAGTGCTTGATGTTGCTCTTCGTACAGGTTATATTGAAAAAGAAGACATACAGACATTGAACGAATGGCGTAAAGACCCTGCTCATTGGGATGCTGGAAAATAAGATTCATTTTTTGATCAAACATATTTGGTAAAAAGAACTGTTCGGACAATATCTGGCCGGATTGTTCTTTTTTTGTTTTATACTAATAGAAGTTTATGAGTAATTTTGAGAGTAGTGTCAAGGTAATACCTTACAGCCAGGAGCGCGTATATAATAAACTTTCGGATTTAAGTAATCTGGAAGCAGTCAAAGACCGTTTGCCAAAAGATAAGGTGCAGGATTTGAGTTTTGATTCGGACACGTTGAGTTTTAGTGTTTCCCCTATTGGACAATTGACTTTGCAAATTATAGAGCGCGATCCTTGTAAATGTATAAAGTTGGCGACAACTAACTCTCCTCTTCCTTTTAATATGTGGATTCAACTGGTTGAAACTGCAGAAGAAGAGTGTAAAGTGAAGGTAACTATCGGAATGGATCTTAATCCATTTATGAAAGCAATGGTGCAGAAACCTCTCCAGGAAGGTTTGGAGAAGATGGTTGATATGTTGGCAGTTATTGAATATTAAACTTTTTTTTATGGCACAGAAACTTTGGGAGAAGTCCGTACAGGTAAATAAGGATATCGAACGTTTCACGGTAGGTCGTGATCGTGAGATGGATCTTTATTTGGCCAAGCATGATGTGCTTGGTTCTATGGCTCATATTACGATGCTTGAAAGCATTGGGTTGTTGACGAAAGAAGAACTGGACCAGTTGCTGGTGGAATTGAAGAGTATTTATGCCTCGGCTGAAAAAGGCGAATTTGTGATAGAAGACGGGGTGGAAGATGTACATTCGCAGGTAGAATTGATGTTGACCCGTCGTTTGGGTGATATCGGAAAGAAAATACATAGTGGCCGTTCCAGAAATGATCAGGTTCTGTTGGACTTGAAACTTTTTACCCGTACGCAAATAAAAGAGGTTGCCGAAGCGGTAGAACAACTATTTCATGTCTTGATCCGTCAGAGCGAACGGTATAAAAACGTTTTGATGCCGGGATATACACACCTGCAGATTGCAATGCCTTCTTCTTTTGGCTTGTGGTTTGGTGCCTACGCCGAGAGTCTTATGGACGATATGCTGTTTTTGCAGGCAGCATTTAAAATGTGCAATCGTAATCCATTAGGTTCAGCAGCCGGATATGGTTCGTCTTTTCCTTTGAACCGTACCATGACGACTGACTTATTAGGTTTTGATTCAATGAATTACAATGTTGTATATGCTCAAATGGGGCGTGGAAAGATGGAACGCAATGTTGCTTTTGCATTGGCTACGATTGCCGGGACGATTTCCAAATTAGCTTTTGACGCCTGTATGTTTAACAGTCAAAACTTCGGTTTCGTTAAGTTGCCTGATGACTGTACCACGGGGTCCAGCATTATGCCTCATAAGAAGAATCCCGATGTCTTTGAACTGACACGTGCTAAATGTAATAAACTGCAATCGCTTCCCCAACAGATCATGATGATTGCGAATAATTTGCCTTCTGGCTATTTCCGTGATTTGCAGATTATCAAAGAAGTTTTCCTTCCTGCTTTTCAGGAACTGAAAGACTGTTTGCAGATGACAACCTATATCATGAATGAAATAAAGGTAAATGAACATATTCTTGATGATGACAAATACCTCCTTATTTTTAGCGTGGAAGAGGTAAATCGTTTGGCACGTGAAGGTATGCCTTTCCGTGATGCATATAAGAAGGTTGGTTTGGATATTGAAGCAGGTAAATTCTCGCATACTAAAGAAGTACACCATACTCATGAAGGTAGTATCGGCAACCTCTGTAATGCAGAAATCTCCGCATTGATGCAGCAAGTGATTGATGGATTCAACTTTTGTGGAATGGAGAAAGCGGAGAAAGCACTGCTTGGAAGATAAAATAGACTTTCGGAGGATAGTTTTTTAAACTTTCCTCCGAAAAGATTTGGCAGAAACAAGTAAACTACTTATCTTTGCACCCGTTGAAAAAACGCGGAAATAGCTCAGTTGGTAGAGCATAACCTTGCCAAGGTTAGGGTCGCGAGTTCGAGTCTCGTTTTCCGCTCTTTCTTTGAAAGGATGCTCGAATGGTGGAATGGTAGACACGAAGGACTTAAAATCCTTTGGCCATTGCGGCTGTGCGGGTTCAAGTCCCGCTTCGAGTACGAGTATTCTTTATAAGGCTTCATGAATCATTGATTCATGAAGCCTTTTTATTTTTATGGGTGTATAATATACATTTTATTTATTTTCTGGAAAGCTCTATATGATAGCTGCTTGGAAGAAATAAACCAAAAAAGAGTTATAATATTTTTTTATTGTGTTATTAATCTTTTATTTTGCTTTTAGATTATGATTTAATGTATAATATTATATTGAATCATTCCTTAGACCTAAATATATGTAATATTTGATTTAACCGCTAACACTGAAAAATACTAGAGAGATGGAGAATAATGACAGGCAGATTGAATTAAAGTTTCAGAGGTTTTTCACTGTAAATTTTCCAAAGGTAAAGAACTTTGCTCAAATGCTGCTAAAATCGGAAGCGGATGCAGAAGATGTGGCTCAAGATGTTTTCTGTAAGCTCTGGTTGCAGCCTGAGTTGTGGCTGGATAATGATAAAGAACTAGACAATTATATTTTTATAATGACTAGAAATATAGTTCTGAATATCTTTAAACATCAACAAGTAGAACAGGAATATCAGTCGGAAGTTATAGAGAAGACTCTTCTTTATGAATTAACAGAAAAGGAAGAGATCTTGAATAACGTATATTATAAGGAGATGTTGATGATTATTCAACTCACCCTGGAGAAAATGCCGAAGCGTCGGAGGTTGATATTCGAACTTAGTCGTTTCAGGGGATTAAGTCATAAAGAAATAGCTGATAAACTCGATGTTTCTATCCGAACAATAGAGCATCAGGTTTATTTGGCATTGATCGAATTAAAGAAGGTACTCCTCTTTTTTATTTTTTTTCTCTAATATTTTTAAGTAGTATGTATGTAGTAGTTGTATTTAGTGTATAAAGCCCAAAAAAGAAAGAAAAAGATTCATGAAAAATTATATTCAACAACTCGTAGAATTATTCGGCCATAATAGCTATTCAGCCGGAACACAGAAGAAAGTGCAACAGTGGTTGGCTGATGAGGAGCATGTTGATGAAAAGAGTGAGGCTCTTCGTGAGCTTTGGAAACAAGCAGGAGAACAGAAAGTGCCTGATGGCATGCAACAATCAATACAACGAATGCGGCAGAATCTGGGAATGCAGTCTATCACTTCACGTAGAAATTACCAGTTGCTTATATGGAGAGCTGCAGCTATTTTCTTGTTAGCAGTCTCATCCGTTTCTATTTATTTGATGTTGGAAAAGGAACGGCCGGAAAAAGATTTAGTTGAATGCTATATACCGACAGCGGAAATTCGTGAACTTACATTACCGGATGGTACAAATGTCATGCTGAATTCGAAGAGTATACTACTATATCCGGAAAAATTTACAGGAGAGACTAGAAGTGTATATTTGATTGGTGAGGCCAACTTTAAAGTGAAACCGGATAAGAAGCATCCTTTCATTGTAAAGGCCAATGATTATCAAGTTACTGCTTTAGGTACTGAATTTAATGTAAATGCTTATCCGGAAAATAGCGAACTGATGGCTACTTTGCTGGAAGGTAGTGTGAAAGTTGAATTCAATAACTTGCTGTCCAATATTATTTTAAAGCCTAATGAACAGTTGGTATATGACAAACATACGAAAGCGCACAATCTGCGGATGCCTGAGATAGATGATGTGACGGCATGGCAACGTGGGGAATTGGTTTTTAGTAATATGTATCTGGAGGATATTTTTACAAGTCTTGAACGCAAATTTCCTTATGCTTTTGTATATAGCCTTCATAGCTTGAAAAAGAATACATATAGTTTCCGCTTCTCCAAACAGGCGAATCTGGAGGAAGTTATGAAGATTATATCGCAAGTTGTAGGAAATGTAAACTATGTTATCAAGGGAAATAAGTGCTATGTAACTAGTAAAGAATAAATATATTGTAGAACCTTTTAAATTTAATACGTAATGCAAAAAAATACCCGGAAGGAATGGCCGTTCCTCCCGGATATGAAATCAATCTCTTTTAATATTAGCGTAATATTGACGCTATTCTGAATGATCCTAGAATAATAACCAATTAACTAATACTAAAGATGCTACAAATCTACGAAAAAATAGCAGAAAAAATAGCTCATAAGCGGGTCTTTCTCACTTTTTTAAGTCTTATTCTTATACAGACTTTCGCTTTGGCTCAAAATGATAGTAAAATAACTATCCAGCAGAAGAACATCACTGTCATTGATGCCTTAAAAACTGTGGAAAAACAGTCCAAAAAGTCTATAAATTATAGTGATTCCGAATTAAAAGGAAAAGTAATAGCCCAGTTAAACTTGCAGAATGCATCCCTCGAGACCGCACTTGATACCATCTTAAAAGGGACGGGCTTTTCATTCCAGATTCAAGGTAACTACATCATAATAGCTGAAAAGAAGCCTGTAGTTGCACAAACCCTTAAAAATATCAAAGGAAAGGTTACTGATGAAAGCGGTGAACCGTTGATTGGAGTAAATATATCTGTGGATGGTAGTTCTACAGGTACGATTACCGATTTCGATGGTAACTTTACGATCAAGGCGGCAGAGAAATCTATTCTCAAAGTATCTTATATCGGATATGCTGCACAGATAATTCCTGTTTCCAAGAAAGATTTCTATCCGGTTGTAATGAAGCAGGATACAGAAGTGCTCGATGAAGTTGTTGTGACGGCATTGGGTATCAAACGTGCAGAAAAGGCGTTGTCTTACAATGTACAACAAGTCAAGGGAGATGCTCTGACTACGGTAAAAGATGCTAACTTCGTAAACTCGCTGAACGGTAAGATAGCCGGAGTGAGTATAAACAAAAGTGCTAGTGGAGTTGGTGGTGCGACACGTGTTGTAATGCGTGGTGCAAAATCTATTGAAGGTGATAATAATGCTTTGTATGTGGTGGACGGTATTCCTTTGTTCAATACCAATATGGGAAATACCGACAGTGGTATTATGGGTGAAGGTAAGGCCGGAACAGAAGGAATCGCCGACTTCAATCCCGAAGATATTGAAAGTCTTTCTGTTTTGAGTGGTCCTTCGGCTGCTGCGTTGTATGGTAGTAGTGCCGCTAACGGTGTAATTTTGATTACCACTAAAAAAGGAAAAGAAGGAAAACTTTCAGTGCAGTTCTCTTCTTCTTCAGAGTTCAGCAAAGCTTATATGACTCCTGAGTTTCAAAATACGTATGGTAACAAAAAAGATATGTATGAAAGCTGGGGTGAGAAACTGTTGACTCCTACAAGTTATGATCCTAAGAAGGATTTCTTTAATACCGGAACAAACTTTATTAATTCGGTTACGTTGACCACCGGTACGAAATCGAATCAGACTTTTGCTTCTGTTTCTTCTACCAATTCCAAAGGTATTGTACCTAATAATGAATATGATCGTTTGAATTTCACAATCCGTAATACGGCAACTTTCCTTAATGATAAATTACAACTCGATTTAGGTGCGTCGTATGTGAAACAGAAAGACAAGAATATGGTATCGCAAGGACAATATTGGAATCCGGTGATGGCCGCCTATTTGTTCCCTCGTGGTGAAGACTTTGATGGAATTAAGTCATTCGAACATTTCGATGAAAGTCGCCAACTTCCGGTTCAGTATTGGCCGGTGGCAGATCCGGTATATGCTTCACAGAACCCTTACTGGACTGCTTATCGCAATGTAGCTACGAATGAAAAGAGTCGTTATATGTTCAACGTAGGGTTGACTTATAATATTACCGATTGGTTGAATGCGACAGCCCGTTTCAGAATGGATGACACACATGTATTGTTTGAACGCAAGATTTACGCTTCATCCGACGATAAATTTGCGGAAGGAAAGAAAGGACTGTATGGATACAATAACTATGAAGACCGTCAGGAATATGCCGACTTTATGTTGAACGTAAATAAACATATAGCTGATTTCAGTATTTCTGCCAATGCGGGTTGGAACTATTCTAACTATTGGGCATTGGAGAGAGGATACAAAGGGACATTATTGGGAGTGCCCAATAAATTTGCGGCTTCTAATATCGATCCGGCTAATGGTCGTATCTCAGAAAAGGGTGGTGATAGTCGTGTACGTAATCATGCTGTTTTTGCCAATTTGGAACTTGGTTGGAAGAGTATGCTTTATTTGACGCTGACCGGACGTAATGACTGGAATTCACGTTTGGTGAATACCGATGAAGAATCTTTCTTCTATCCCTCAATCGGTCTGTCCGGGATTATTTCCGAGATGGTCAAATTGCCCGAATTTATCTCTTACCTGAAAGTTCGTGGTTCGTATACGGAAGTCGGTGCGCCTGTATCCCGTTCGGGACTGACTCCGGGTACGGTAACTACCCCTATTGTGGGTGGTGCATTAGATCCTACCGGTATCTATCCGTTTACTGATTTCAAGGCAGAGCGTACAAAGTCATACGAATTTGGATTAAGTCTGAAGTTGTGGAATAAATTAAGTGCGGAGGTAACCTACTATCATTCTAATACATACAATCAGACCTTCTTGGGTGATCTTCCGGAATATACCGGATACAAGCAGATTTATTTGCAGGCCGGTAATGTGGAAAATCGTGGTTGGGAGGCTTCATTAAGCTATTCCGATCAGTTTAAGTTCGGATTAGGAATCTCTTCAACATTGACATTCTCTCGAAATATAAACGAGATTAAGGAGATGGTTGAAAACTATCATACGGATTTGATGGATGAACCGATTAATATTCCGGAGGTTTTAAAGGATGGTGGTCGTGTCATCTTGAAAGAAGGCGGAAGTATCCACGATATTTATGCCAACACCTTCTTGAAGAAAGACCACCTGGGATATGTTGAGGTAAAGAGCGACGGAATCTTTGGAATGGAAAAGGGGGAACCTGTTTATTTGGGAAAAACTTCTCCTGACTTTAATCTGGGATGGAGTAATATGTTGACATACAAAGGCTTTGGACTCGGATTCCAAATCAACGGGCGTTTTGGTGGTGTGGTGACCTCTTCTACAGAGGCATTGCTTGATCGTTACGGTGTGTCCAAACGTTCGGCTGAGGCTCGTGAAGCGGGAGGCGTATTGTTGAAGGGACAAGGTCTGGTAGATGCGAAGTCTTATTATCAGATGACAGGTACGGGAAATTATGAAACTTCCGGTTACTATGTATACAGTGCCACCAATATTCGTTTGCAAGAACTTACCTTTAGCTATACTATGCCTAATAAGTGGTTTGGTAACGTGTTGAAAGATGTTACAGTTTCGTTTATAGCCAACAATCCTTGGATGTTGTATTGCGAAGCTCCGTTCGATCCGGAACTGACTCCTTCCACTAGTACTTACGGACAAGGTAATGATTATTTTATGCAACCGAGTGTTCGTAGCTTTGGCTTCGGTATTAAATTTAAATTATAATACACCTTCTTTATTATGAGAAAAATGAATCATTTTAAACTATTAGCGGTGATATGCGCAATGGCGCTATTTGCCTCATGCAATTTTGAAGAAATCAATACCAACCAATTTGAGATGAGCGACGGAGAAGGTGCGATGGATGGTTTTGAAGTCGGAGGGCTGATTACAGCTATGCAACGGACAGTGATTCCCGTAGGCACACAGGCTGATGATACAGATGTTATCAATGAATATCAAATAGCTTATCATCTGTCGGCCGATAATTGGAGTGGATTTTTTGGTGAGAACAACAGTAACGGTTGGAACGCAGGTAGTAACAATACTACTTATTATTTGTTGGACAATTGGATAAAAGCGACCTATACACAGTCTTATACCAATGCTCTTGATCCTTGGAAGAAATTGAAAATAGCGTCCGAGAAAAATGGTACGCCCGAAGTCTTTGCTTTGGCTCAAATTCTGAAGATTTCCGCTTGGCACAAGACACTTGAAAGTTTCGGTCCGATGCCTTATTCTCATGCGGCGGACGCTACAATGAACATTCCGTTCGATTCGGAGAAAGAGGTGTATACGGCGATGTTTGAAGAATTGACCGCAGCCATTGAAGAATTAACAGAAAAGGCGGCAAATGGGGTGAATGTAATGGGCGCTTATGATGCGGTATATGCCGGAGATGCTACCAAATGGGTGAAATACGGCAATTCGCTGATGCTTCGTTTGGCTATGCGTGTCCGCTTCGCTGATGCGGAACTGGCGAAAAAGTATGCTACTCAAGCAGTAAATCATTCTATCGGTGTGATGACGGCTAAGGATGATGCGGCTCAAATGAGTCAAGGAGCGGGTATGACTTTCCGCAACAACATTGAATGGCTGGCAGGCAACTATAATGAAGCTCGTATGGGTTCTTCCATCTTTTCTTATCTGATGGGATATGAAGACCCGCGTTTGAGCGTTTATTTTTTGCCGATGGATGGTAATGTCTCTTATGGTGTTGAGGCTTTCGACGGAAAAACGTATCAAGCGGTGCCGGCAGGGCATGCCAATGCGCAGAATGATATCTACAAATCTTGCTCAAAGCCCAATATTCAAAGTGGAACTCCTACATATTGGCTGCGTGCATCGGAAGTTTATTTTTTGCGTGCGGAAGCAGCTTTAGTGTGGGAAGGTTTCGGCAGTGCGGATTCATGGTATAAACAGGGCATTGATATGTCTTTTCAGGAGAATGGTGTGACCGATCCTGTAGACGATTATATGAATTCCAATTTGTCACCTCGGGCATATGTTTTTTCCCATTATCAGTATGGGCAAACACTTTCTGCTCCGTGTGAGACTACTGTCAAGTTTGAAGGAACAACAGAGCAGAAGTTGGAAAAAATTATGATTCAGAAGTGGATTGCTTTGTTTCCTAACGGACAGGAAGCGTGGACGGAATGGAGAAGAACCGGTTATCCGAAGTTGAATGTCATTAAGACTTTGAAAGGAGCAGTGCAAGGCGCAACTCTTGAGGGCGGTATTCGCCGTATGATTTATCCCACCAGTTTTTCTCAGACTAACGAGGGAAAGGCTATTTATGAAGCAGCCTTGAAGTTGTTCAATAACGGTGCAGGTGGCGAAGATAAGTCTTCTACCCGTTTGTGGTGGGATTGTAAGAGATAACCTACATGTATCATTTTAATACAGATGAAGAATATGAAATCATTAAGAAAATTGTTATATATTATTCCATTGACAGGCATGATGGTAACTTCTTGCATGGATGTGGAGAATATTGAGATAGACCATATAGGCGGGTATGCCACAATGAACAATGCGGAGAGTGAGGCATATTATGCCAATCTGCGCGCCTATAAGGCGACTGCTTGGAATTACAATCGTCCCGTAGCTTTCGGATGGTATTCCAATTGGGCGCCTGCTGGAGCTTATCGAAGAGGATATCTCTCTGCTATGCCCGATAGTATGGATTTTGTTTCAATGTGGAGTGGCGCTCCAGGACGTTATGAAATCACTCCGGAGCAGAAGGCAGATAAAGAGTTTGTGCAAAAGGTGAAAGGAACGAAACTGTTGCAGGTAAGTCTGCTTTCTTATCTTGGTAAGGGTGCGACACCAAATTCGGTATACCTCGAAGTGGAAAAACAAGCGGAGGAAGAAGGCTGGTCGGCGGCTCAATTGGAAACGGCGAAGAAACAAGCCCGTTGGAAATATTGGGGATTTGAAGGTCAGTTTGAAAGTGAAAACCATTATGCATGTCTGGCGAAGTTTGCCAAAGCTCTGTGCGATTCTTTGTATGCAAACGAATGGGACGGTTATGATGTAGACTGGGAAATCGGTAGTGGTGTGTTTGATATGGATGGCACATTGAGTCAGAATAAGCATTTGATTCATTTGGTTAAAGAAATGAATAATTACATTGGCCCGAAAAGCGATCCGGAAGGTAAAGGACATAAAATGATCTGTATTGATGGAAATATTTATGGGCTTACCCATGAATTGGATGAGTATGTCGATTATTGGATTATACAAAGTTATGGTAGTTCCAATCCCGGTTTTGATGGTTATGGCGTTGATCCTAAGAAAATAATCTGCACAGAGAACTTTGAAAAGTATGCCACTAATGGAGGTCAATTGCTGAAGCAGGCAGCTGCTATGCCGCGAGAAGGTTATAAAGGTGGAGTAGGAGCTTATCGCTTCGATAATGATTATGACAATACGCCAAATTATAAATGGATGCGTCAGGCTATTCAAATCAATCAGCGGGTTTTCAATGAATGGAAAGCGAAACAAAACGAAGCGGAAAATAAACCGCAGGAATAAGTGGACTTATAAAATTCTAAAACAGTAAAAAGATGATGAATAAACATATATTCTATTATTTGATGGTAGGTAGTATGGCGTTATTGTTGGGCGCTTGCAACGACAGCATGAATGACCTGCTGGAGCCTAAGGTTTATTTCGAAAGCAAGGAATATAATTTCTCGGTGGAAGATGAAATGGATGTAATGACATTTGATCTGGTTTCAAGACTCTCGTCAGCAACTTCCTCTCAGGTAGACGTATCATATAGTGTAGCCGAACCAAGTGTAGTAGACGAATACAATGCAAAGTATGGCACAAATTATGAGATGCTTGATGTTTCGCAGGTAAAGCTAAGCAGTACGACATCTTCTATTTCGAGTGGAAAATTGTATGCGGATAATGTAGAAGTCGAACTTTCCGGGTTAGAAGCCTTGAAAGCCGGGAACTCGTATGTTTTGCCTATGCGGGTGCATTCGTCTTCGGTGTCGACTCTTTCCGGAACAAACATTGCATATTTCTTTTTCTCCAAACCGTTGAAAATTACCAAAGCTGGTAACTTCAGTAATCACTATATTTCTGTGAAGTTCCCTGTCGGTACTTTCTTCTCGTCATTCACTTACGAAGCATTGATTAATGTGGATTATTTCCTCGATAATAATACGATTATGGGAACTGAAGGTGTGATGATCCTCCGTATCGGTGATGCGGGAGGAGGAATTACTCCTAAAGATTATTTGGAAGTGGCCGGAAGACAGAACTACCGTGTAACGAAACCGTTGTTAACAAATCGTTGGTATCATGTAGCGTTGACTTATGATCAACCGACAGGAAAAACAGGCATTTATGTAAATGGTGAGAAATGGGCTGGTTCAGATTGGGGGATTGACGGTTTTGATCCGAATTCGGATATGGGTTTTTATATTGGTAGAATCTATGGTTTTAAATGGGGTGAACGTCCATTCCATGGTAAAATGAGTGAAGTCCGTGTTTGGAGTGTAGCCCGTACGGAAAATCAACTTAAGCAGAATATGCTGGGTGTTGACCCTGCTTCAGAAGGCTTGGCACTTTATTATAAACTAGACGGATCGGAGACTCAGGAAGGTGGAGTTATCAAAGATGCCACAGGGCGTATAAACGGTACTACAAATGGAATTACTATTAAGACGTTGGATGCTCCGATAGCTATCAATTAATGGAACACACAAATTTGTGAGAGATTTTGCTCTTTGCATTTTTGAATATGAGTGAAAGCCTGCTTACTGAAAAGATAATATTCTTTGGGTAAGCAGGTTTCTTTTATTTATGTTTGTTTTATGAAGAAGTTACTATTTCCCCTGTTTATATCTTTTCCATCTAAATGTTTTTGCCAGTACCTTTATACATATAATTTATGCGGTTCATGTAAACCAATATGTAAACCGGAAAAATACGAATAAAATCTGTTGAATCCATAAAGCGAAGATATTACGGAGAAAGCTTTCTACTGTAATTATGATCTTTTTAGGGAACTTCTCAGATAATGATTGGCGCTGCTTCCAATGACATAAGATTACAGACGAAGGTGGAGATAAAATAGGAGATATTATCTTTGGCAGTTCGATATGTTCTAAGTACATTTGTTTCTGATAAAAGAAATGAATGTTCAAGATGAATATGGAAGAAAGTAATAACGGAAGCAAGAAACTGCAAATACGCAATAGTACGGCTGAATTTCTTATTTTTCAGATAGAGAATAAAGAAGAAGGCATTGAAGTGCTTTATCAGGACGAAACTTTGTGGCTGACGCAGAAGACGATGTCGATATTGTTCGATGTTGATATACGCACAATTAATGAACATTTGAAAAATATATATTCGCAAGGAGAAGTAGATAAGAATACAACTATCCGGAAAAACCGGATAGTTCAAAAAGAAGGTAATCGGAATATTTCTCGTGAAGTTTTTATTTATAGTCTTGATGCCATCATTTCAGTCGGCTATCGCGTCAACTCCGTGCGCGCCACTCAATTTCGGCAATGGTGTACATTTATACTTCGGCAGTTTGCCATTCGTGGATATGTCATTGATAAAAAGCGAATGGAGAACGGATCATTCATCAATGAAGATTACTTTGAACATTTGCTTGCTGAAATCCGGGAAATACGATTGAGTGAGCGACGTTTCTACCAAAAGCTAACAGATATTTATGCTACCAGCATAGACTATAACCTCAATGCCCCGACCACACGTTTGTTTTTCAAAAAAGTCCAGAACAAAATGCACTATGCAGTTCATGGACACACGGCGGCAGAACTTATTGTAGAGCGTGCCGATGCAGAGAAGGAACACATGGGACTAACTACCTGGGAGAAAGCTCCTAACGGAAAGATTGTAAAAACAGATGTGTCGATAGCAAAGAATTATTTGAAAGAAGAAGAACTGGAGTCAATGGGACGGTTGGTCAATGCTTTTCTGGATTTGGCAGAAGACCGGGCAAAGCGGCATATTCCTATGACAATGGAAGATTGGGCAAAACGTATAGATAAATTCTTGGATAGCGATGACCGCCCCATATTAAATGATTCAGGAAAGATGTCTGCCGAACAAGCGAAAGATTATGCAGAAACCGAATTTGAGAAATACCGTATCTTTCAGGACCGTGTGTTTCAGTCTGATTTCGACAAGTTGAATACAACTCGAAGTAATACAAAGTAAGATTTACGACATACGCGGGTAAAAGGTGATGTTAGACTTTGATTTGGCGGAAATGTACGGAATAGAAAACAGGGTGCTAAAACAAGCTGTTAGACGTAATTTAAAAAGGTTCGAAGGTGAGGACTTTATGTTTGAACTCACGAGGGACGAACTTTCAAGATCACAAATTGTGACCTTGAACAAAGGAAGAGGCAGCAATTTTAAATATATGCCTTTTGCTTTTACGGAACTAGGCGTAGCAATGCTTAGTAGTGTTCTAAACTCTGATACTGCTATTGGAATAAACAGGGGTATAATGCGTGCTTTCGTTGCGGTTCGTCAGTTACTGTTAAACCCGCCGACCGATCCAGTATATGAACTTCAAAACGAAGTCAAGGAACTAAAGGAGTACATAGAGGAAGTATTTGCAGACTATAACGACATCAATGACGACACTCGGACGCAGTTAGAATTAATAAATCAGACGTTAGCCGAATTGCAGGCGCAAAAGGCTTTAGCAGATAAGCCGCGTAATCCTATCGGCTTCGTTACTCCCAAGAAGAAAGAGTAAATAGGCGGTCCGGTTGTTCCGTTGGCTATTCGTTGGTTGCTCTATTGGTTACATGGAGAGTTGGATGCAAATACAACTATTTAGAAAAACTTAATAGCTCAACAGAAAGGTGGAAGACAAGTATCCTGGAAATTTGAATCTCATAATGATTTGTACCTGTTTTATTGTCATACTGTCAGGAATACATTCAAGTGAATGAATATCAACGTTCTATCACCTGACAATAACCATTGATAATAGGCTGACAATAAAATATCCAGACTTTTATTGTCAGCCTTGCTTTTATCTCTTATGATAGCTTTATTACCTGATAAACAGTACCTTTATAAGTATGCTTCGAAGGAATACCGCATTTTTGCAGCAATCTCCCGAAGTGGTATACTTTGTTATCAGACAATGACATACCGCTTTTCTTCTTCAGATAATTCAATATTTCAACCGGAGTAAGAAATTCCCCTTCCTCTTTCGTTTGTGCAGTCTTGAAATACTGGTAAAACAATTGCAACATAGCCGGTGTCTGCTCAAACTCACGGTTGTTTTCCGTCATAATCTGCTCATCCTCACTGTCAAACCAGTAGCGTTCGCCATGATGAATCTCGTACATGGCTTGTGCGTAAAGCTGTTCATAATCTATCGGCTGTGTAGTGTCGATGTTTCCCGTCACTTCAATACAAATGAAACGGCGGCTTCCCGAAGGATCAGTCAACAAATCCTTCTGATTGCTTGTACCGATAAATGAAGCATACCGCTGCAATTCAAGTACCGAGCGACCGTGCGGTTTCCGTAGATTGACCACAGGCTTTTGAAGAATATGTTTCAGAAATCCCTGTTGTGGCAGAGTTATCTGGTCAAACTCATCGATGTTGATGAGCGCAAACCGATTCAGATACAGTTCTGCATCCCGTTTATGGCTGAAATCAATGCTGTCTGTATAGTAAGCGCGAAGCGCAGGCGGAATCATTTCACGGCAGAAAGTTGATTTATGAGTTCCCTGTCGGCCCACTAATATGGGCGACGTATTGTTCGCGTGCATTTTATCTACTCCTCTCCAATGTGAAACCATATTCAGGAACCAACGGTGGAAAAGCAATTCCCAATGCGGATTTTTGCAAGGAACCCTGTTTGCCAAAGCATGAATACGGTCTTTGCCGTCCCAATGAGGCAGATGAAACAGGAACTCTTCCAACGGATTGTAGATTGGCACACGGTTGGAATGTAAGTATCGGTCTATGTCCCTGTCCCATACGCCAATACCTTCGGATTGGGCATCAAGCATGATACTGTTTTGTGCCCGTTTGTCAATAGGATGAAAATAAAACTGAAACGAGAAACGCTCCCGGTATTCCACTTCCCCGATCTGCGTATTATAACGGAACTCATAACGACGGTTCATAAATTCGTCCATCTGCAGGCTAAGGCGTTGCTCTTTAGTCAGGCAGTTGCTTTTGGGCACTCCCTTACATTCTTTGTATACGTTTCTTATCATCTCGCGTATCAGCATCGGATTTTTTCTTTTGTAATAACGCATGATGGTTCGTCGGGTTACCTCCTCTTCCGGGATGCCGGAGTAGTAACAATTTTCGGCAAGCGGGACTACTAACGTTTGCAAATCATGATCGTTCCGATGCCAGTCTGTTTCTATTTCTTCGAATGTCTTCCGCAATGCCGCTTCATAAAGCAATGCTACTGTATCTTCCGTGTCATACCCCGGCAGTGCTCGATTCAGTGGAGATGCTTCAGTGCTCGATTTCTCATGATAAGTCATCTCGCCGGGCATACCGATGGGTTGTGAAAGATAGAAAGGGACAGGGGTGGGACGGTAAATCAAGTCCGGATCATAGCTAAGACGTGAGAATTGTTCCAGTTTCGGCTCTTTCAATAGAATGTTGAAGGGAAGTTGAGGCTGATAACATTTAATGGCAAGCCGGTAAGCATGTGCCTGAAACACTTCGGCTTCTTCCGTTGTTTGCGGTAAAGTGCCGTCCGGACGGGTGAAGCAAGTCCATATCTTGACGCTTTTACCACTTGCTCCCATAAAAGCCAGCATTGTTTGGGGAAGTTCGGCTGCCTTTTGCTTCACGATTTCCACTTCTGTCTTTCCGGCTAGCGGACCGATGGTCAGTTCTACAATGCCATTGTAGGTTTTCATTCGCTTCACTCCGTTCACTCGTCCGAAGGCTGCTGCGGGAATCACTCGTGGTAGTTTGTTGGCGAGGGAACAAGGCTCGTCGGGTAGAACAAAATGCAGGGCCTGACGTAATCCGGTTACCGGGCGGAGCTTGGTTTCTTTTTTCATTTTTTCTATCAGCAAGTCGATGTCTGTCACGCTTAGTGCCTCCGTATCTCCGTTTTCCCTGATTTGTGTAATCTTCATTTTTCTTCTCTTGATATTTAATGAGAGTAAGTGTTTGTTATTGGTTTCAAAGGTACGGATAAGGTACTTGTAAAACAAACTATTTGCGCTTTATCGCGATAAAGAATGTGTTTTCTTGTTATACTCTATTCAAGAAGGCGGACTTGAAACATTAACAAGTAAGTAAAGATATGCTCGCCACTGTGTATTGTTGCATAAAGACACCGTTATTCGTACGTTAACTTACCGGTATTGGTAGTTCGCCACGGCCGTGACGAGATCTTCCCACGGCCGTGGTAGGAATTCGTCACGGCTGTGGAAAGAAGTTACCACGGCCGTGGGAAGGTAAAGATACCGTAGCTTTAGCTGAACAATACTGCTGCTTTAGCTGAACAATACTGCTGCTTTAGCCGAACAATACTGCTGCCTTAGCTGAACAATACTGTTACTTTAGCAGAACAATACCTGCTTCTTTAGTGAAAGATACCAGATGCGCAGCATTCATTTAACGGGGGCGACATTCGCTTCGTAGCGAGTTTATATTTCTTATACGCTCTTTGCTAATATTGAACTTCTTCTCTTTCAATACAAAACTTCCTGTATTTATTTCCGTATTTCCACTTTGTTTCGAAAAAAAAAGCATATCTTTGTCATACGCTTTCTGTTCATCAGCGTGATGAAATAGGTAAGAAGCGTTTTTTATATTTATAAATAGGAATATTTACGACTTATCCCTCGTATTTGAAATCTAGCAAGTTTCTGTCCGTAGAGGGGTGGTTCAACAGATATTCCACGTGAATGGCCGTATGTCAACATATCGATGAAAGATGTGTTATATATACACAATTAGCGTGGATGTCTGTTGTTATCATTATCTTTCGGACGGGTTTGCTAGGCCTCAAATACGGATAATGGTTCAACAGCATTCACGCTTTTATTGTACCCGGTTGGTTTCATGATCCTTATAAATCCCCAACCCCAATCTCCTGTCCGCCCGGAATGCAAAAAGCGCGAATGTTTGTTGAATCAACATCAACAGAGCACTATTTATTCCTTGTTGTATAACAAATTAAAAACAAACACTATGTCACAATGGATTAGCATAGAAGCGGCAGCCGAGAAATACCGACTCGAAAAAGAGTATATCTGGCTCTGGGTGGAAATGAAAAAAATCACAGTGTCTTATGAGAACGATACAGTTTCCATAGATGATGATAGTATTCAGCAATTTATAAAACGGACTAAGCTGGGAATTACGTCTGAATATATCGATGAGTTAGAGCAACTTTGCATGGAAAAAAACAAAACCAGCCGACTGTATGCTTCACTCTTGAATATGCGGGATCAGGAATTAATGGCAATTAGAGGCCAAAGTTCGCGACTGGACGGTTTATGGAAAATGGTGGAGGAACAATACGAAAGACTGCGATCCTTTGAGAAGAATTCTATGTCGGACAACGCTATTTGTAGCAACTGCTGGATCAGAAAGATATGTAGGAGATTGAAACGAATTCTATAATTCTGTCGTGAATTTAATCTATTAAATAACAGGCTGACAATAAAAGTACGATCTTTTTATTGTCAGCCTATTGTCATGGCTTATTGTCAGGGTGCAATGAGTTGCTAGTCACCGTATTATCCAGCTAAAACTCCTGCTGACAATAAGAACCCTCCAATTTATATGTAAACCTAAAACCTATGAAACTTTTCTGTTATTAATTACACGCATGGCCGCAGTATAGTATTCGCAAGGAACAGAAATCAAAATACTGTTTAAACCATTGTCTTTCATTGAAACTTGAATATAGGCTTCATTCAATAAATTTTTTACGCTGGCTACCTCCCAAGGACTACCAGCAAAAACATTGACTTGAGAAATCTTTCTACTTGTAATCATAATCTTTATAGTGTGTTTTTGTTTATACTGCAACAAAGATAAGGGAGAAAAGCAACATAGAGGTGCAATATTGTTTCATATATAGTATACAAATGATTCATTGAATCAGGATTTGTATTAATTGACCAGTTTGTAGTATGATTCATATAAGAAATCCTCCTTCGGTTGCCAAAAGACAAGTGAAGGAGGATTTATCGATAAATAGGTGCTTTTTTACTTATTTCTTATCGTTTTCACGAATTTCCACCCGGCGGATCTTACCGCTGATTGTCTTAGGAAGCTCTTCTACGAACTCGATCACACGCGGATATTTATAAGGAGCAGTCACTTTCTTCACGTGGTTCTGTAATTCCTTAATCAGTTCTTCTCCGGCACGTGCTTTATAGTCTTTGGATAGAACAATCGTAGCTTTTACTACCTGGCCGCGAATCTCGTCGGGTACTCCGGTAATAGCACATTCCACAACAGCCGGATGAGTCATCAACGCACTTTCCACTTCGAATGGGCCGATGCGGTAACCGGAACTCTTGATTACGTCGTCTGCACGACCGACAAACCAAAGGTAGCCGTCCTCGTCTTTCCAGGCAACATCGCCGGTGTAATAAATACCATCGTGCCAAGCTTCATGAGTGCGTTCCGCATCCCGGTAGTATTCTTTGAAAAGTCCGAGAGGTTTACCTTTGCTGGTGCGGATTACAATTTGTCCTTGTTCACCCGCTTCAACAGAGCGACCTTCATGGTCGATCAAGTCTACATCATATTGAGGATTCGGCAGCCCCATGCTTCCCGGTTTCGGTTCCATCCAAGGCATGGTGGAGATGGTGAGGGTTGTTTCTGTTTGTCCGAAACCTTCCATCAGTTTGATACCCGTCAGCTTCTTGAAAGTTTCAAATACGGCAGGGTTCAATGCCTCTCCGGCAATGGTGCAGTATTTAAGTGAAGACAAGTCGTACTTTGTCAGGTCTTCGTGAATCAAGAACCGGAAGATGGTAGGAGGTGCACAGAGAGAGGTGACATGATATTCCTGGATTTTTTCCAGAATAGCTGCCGGGGTAAACTTCTCGTGGTCGTAGACGAAGATATTGGCTCCGGCAATCCACTGTCCGTAGAGTTTTCCCCATACTGCTTTTCCCCAGCCGGTATCGGCAATGGTGAGGTGAAGACTGTTCTCGTCCAGGTTGTGCCAAAAACTACCGGTAACGATATGACCTAACGGATAAGTAAAGTCATGTGCCACCATCTTAGGTTCGCCGGTAGTGCCGGAAGTAAAATACATCAGAGAGATGTCGTCGTTAGTGTTCGCATGGCGCGGACGTACAAATGGAGCAGCATTTTCGATACCCTGATGGAAATCTTCGAAGCCTTCCGGGATTTCCGGACCGACACTGACTAACTTTTCAACCGTGGGACATTCGGGAAGAGCATCTTTGATATGTTGCAGGATGATTCCTTCGCCGGCAGCTACGATCATTTTGATGTCGGCAGCGTTGCAGCGATAGATAATATCCTTTTTGGTCAGCAAGTGGGTGGCCGGAATAACGGTTGCTCCTAGTTTGTGAAGAGCGATGGTGCTATACCAGAACTCATAACGGCGTTTCAGAATCAGCATCACCATGTCGCCACGGCCGATACCCAGGCTCTGGAAGTAAGAAGCGGTCATGTCCGTAGATCGTTTCATGTCGGCAAATGAGAATTGGCGACTTTCGCCTTTGTCATTTGTCCAAAGTAAAGCGTTCTTGTCAGGTTGTTCGGCAGCCCAGGCGTCTACTACGTCATAGCCGAAGTTGAAGTTCTCCGGGACGTTTATTTTCAAGTTTTTGATAAAATCCTCTTGTGAACTGAAAGAGGTCTGTGATAAAAATCTTTCTACCATGATGTTATTACATAATTACTGCCAGAAAACGTACTGTTTTGCCATCGAGCGCTTTCATGCCATGTGGAAGTTTAGAGTTAAAATAGATACTGTCGCCTTGGTTGAGGATGATTTCTTTGCCTTCGATGTTGATAAGCATACGTCCTTCGATGACAAGGTTGAATTCTTGTCCGTTATGTTGGTTATAATGGATTGGTTCGTCGTTTGCTTTCGGTTCAACAGTGACGATGAACGGATCGGCGGTACGGTTCATGAATCCTGAAGCCAGTGATTGGTATTTATAAGCTTTGGTACGTTCGATGCTGACTCCTTTGCCGGCACGGGTCACGAAGTAGCTGCTCATTTTAGGCTCTTCACCAAACATCAGGGCGTCGAGAGCTATATTATACGTGCGGGCTATTTTTTGTAACATGCTGACAGAGATATCGTAGTCTCCGGTTTCTGCAAGTCGGTATTCTTCGGCAGAGATGTCGCTGTCGCGGGCGATATCCTCTGCGGTCAGTTCCAGTACATCACGTAATCCGCGGAGGCGTTCTGCGATCTGTTTAATTTGTTCATTCATACAAGTGGTTCGTATTTTTATGATTAATAATTCTATGGTATTATTTGGAGGCTTTCATGGCTTTGATGATAGCGGAGGTGAATCCGTTGTGTTCCAGTTCATTGATCCCCTTGATTGTGATTCCGCCCGGAGTGGTGACCTTGTCGATTTCTACGCTGGGGTGGGTGTCATTGTTCTGAATCAGTGCGGCTGCTCCTTTTAAGGATTGTGCTATCATCTGCATGGCATCTTTGGGACGAAGTCCCATTTCGATTCCGGCTTGCATGGCTGCCTGAACGTATTTCAATACGTAAGCGATACCGCAGGAGGTCAATGCGGTGGCTGCCGCTATTTTATCTTCGGGAATAAGCATCACGGTTCCCATCTCGCTGAACAACCGGAGGATGAAGTTGTCTTGTTCATCATTCGTGTTGCGCGCGGCAACAAGCGTCATGCTTTCCAGTTCGCTGATAGCGGTGTTCGGAATCAGACGGAACATGGGCATTTCCGGTGCTACGACATAATGAGCCAGTTCTTCAAAACTGATGCCGGCAGCTACGGAGATGAGTATCTGTTTGCTTTTTAATTTCAACTCGCGCATCACCGATTCCATAAACCACGGTTTGACGGCAAGGATGACAATGTCTGCTCCTGTGGCTGCTTCCAGATTATTGTTGGTGGTGGAGATACCCGGAAATTCTTTTTTCAGTTTCTCTAGTTTTCCGGCACTGGGATTGGATACAATGATATCCGAATCGTCTATCAGACTTCCTTTTGCCAGGCCACGGGCTATTGAACCGCCCATGTTTCCTGCACCGATAATGGCTATTTTCATATACGCTTGTTTTTAATGAGTTGTTACAGACAAAGGTAACAGTTAATTACGAAAAAACAAAAAGCAGCCAGAATAAGAAATAAATTTCTAATAAAGGCTGCTTTTATCGTTGGCTGTTTATTAATCAAATGAGCGGTTAGAGTACTTTTTTGAACCGGGCGAGGAACTCTTTCGCTTCCTCCATGCTGAGACAGAGAGGAGGTAACAGGCGAAGTACATTCGTGCCGCTTGCTCCGGTAAATACATGCTCGTCATAGATGAGACGGCTGCGTAGTTCCTTGATCGGTTCTTCAAATTCGAGGCCGATCATTAGTCCGCGTCCGCGCACTTCTTTGATTTGCGGGAATTTTTTCAGCTCTTCCAGTAAGTAATCACCTACTGCCTTAGCATTTTCTACCAGATTTTCCTGTTCAATGACATCCATCACAGCGAGAGCTGCCGAACATGCCAGGTGATTTCCTCCAAAAGTAGTTCCCAACTGGCCATATACCGGTTTAAACATCGGGCTGATTAAGACACCTGCCATTGGAAAGCCGTTACCGATTCCTTTGGCTACAGTGATGATATCCGGCTTAATGTCATTATATTGATGAGCGAAGAATTTACCGCTACGCCCGTATCCGCTCTGAATTTCATCGAGAATCAGGATCGTTCCTGTTTCGCTGCAAGCTTTGCGGAGTTCCTGCATAAATTCGGTGGTTGGTATCTTGATACCGCCTACACCTTGTATTCCTTCAATGATAACAGCGCATGTGTCTCCTTTAGACAATTCTTGTTTCATCGCTTCCATATCGTTGAGCGGGAGATAGGTGACATGACCGTTATTGTTGATAGGGGCGATAATGGAAGGATTGTGGGTCGCTTCTACCGCCAGAGACGTCCGTCCGTGAAACGCCTTATTGAAAGATACGATTTTGGTACGTCCGTTATAGAAGGAAGCCAGCTTCAAAGCGTTTTCGTTCGCTTCGGCTCCACTGTTAATCAGAAACAGGCTGTAGTCTTCGTAACCGGAAATCTTGCCCAGTCGTTCGGCTACCTCTTGTTGGAGCTTGTTGATGACGGAGTTTGAGTAGAAACCAAGTTTAGCCACCTGGTTACTTATCATTGCTGTATAGTGAGGATGTGCATGTCCGATAGAGATAACGGCATGGCCTCCGTAGAGATCCAGATATTCCGTTCCGTTCTCATCCCATACTTTGCAACCGTTGCCCTTGACAATGTTGATGTTATATAAAGGATATACGTCGAATAATTTCATAATTCTTTGTTTTTAAAAAGCTGAAGGCTTTAAACGTAGTCCTACGGTTTCTTCCAGATTGAACATCAGGTTCATGTTATGAACCGCTTGTCCGCTGGCGCCTTTCAGCAAATTGTCGATACAAGAGATAATCAATAGTTTGTCACCGTGTTTCTCCAGATGTATCAGGCACTTATTAGTATTAACGACTTGTTTCAAGTCAATATTCTTATCTACGATGTGTACAAAGGAGTCTTTTGCATAATATTCCTCATACATACGAACGATTTCTTCCAGTGCTACTTTGGTTTTGACTACCATCGTTGCAAAGATACCACGGGCGAAATCGCCACGGTATGGAATGAAGTCGATCTCCGCATCGAAACTGTTTTGCAGCTGTTTCAGTGATTGCTTGATTTCCGGAACATGCTGGTGCTCGAATGCTTTGTACACGCTCATATTGTTGTTTCTCCAACTGAAATGACTGGTAGCACCCGGTTTCACTCCGGCTCCCGTACTTCCTGTAATGGCATTTACCATTACATCATCCGTCAGCATCAGATTCTTGGCAAGCGGAAGTAAACCGAGCTGGATGCAGGTTGCAAAACAACCGGGATTGGCTACGTGCTTTGCCGTACAAGTAGCGCGGCGGTTCAGTTCCGGCAGACCGTAGATAAAGTCGTGGTCGTCGCTCATAATACGGTAGTCCATCGAGAGGTCGATAATCTTCAGGTCTTCCGGTATGTTGTGACTTTCCATGAATTTCTTTGTATCGCCGTGGGCGGTGCAGAAAAAGAGAACGTCAATTTCGTCCAAAGGTAACTGGTCGGTGAATCTTAGATCTGTTTCTCCATACAAGCCTTCGTGTACGTCGGTAATTCTGTTTCCGGCATTACTGCTGCTGTTGATAAATACGATTTCAGTTTCCGGATGGTTGAGCAGCAGACGGATTAATTCGCCTGCTGTATATCCTGCGCCACCAATGATTCCTGCTTTAATCATATCTCTTCGTCTTTGTGGTTATTATAGTAAACACGTAGCGGAGTAGAAGTGACTTTGATAAAGCCTTTGGCGTCTTCGGCTGTCCAGCCTTTCTGCATTTCACCGTATTCTCCGAATTTAGTCTTCACCAGATCATCTTCCGATTCTACACCTACGGTAGAGAAGGAGAGAGGGCGAAGCTCGAGGATAGCCGTACCGTTTACGTTACGCTGGCTTTCCTGCAACATCGCTTCGATGTCACGCATCACCGGTTCGAGGTATTGGCTTTCGTGGAGGAACATACCGTACCAGTTGGCTACCTGGTCTTTCCAGTATTGCTGCCATTTGCTCAATGTATATTTCTCAAGGAAGCGATGGGCGCCGATAATCAACATCGGGGCTGCTGCTTCGAATCCTACACGGCCTTTGATACCGATAATTGTATCACCCACGTGCATATCACGGCCGATACCGTATGCTGCACCAATCTCTTCCACTTTCTGGATGGCTTTGATCGGGTCGTCAAACTTCTCGTCGTTGACAGCTTTCAGTTCCCCTTTTTCGAAAGTCAGGCGGAGCTGTTCGCTGCCTTCTTTTTCAACATGTTTGAGGTAGGCTGTTTCCGGGAGTCCTTGCGCGGAGTCGAGGATTTCGCCACCACAGATAGAAGTACCCCACAAACCTACATTATAAGAGTATTTCAGTTTGGTGAAGTCCGCGCTGAAACCATGTTTGTTCAGATAATCAATTTCTTCCTGACGGCTCAATGCCATGTCACGGGTCAATGTGATGATTTCTACATTGGGAGCCAGTACGAGGAAAGTCATGTCGAAACGGATCTGGTCGTTACCTGCTCCGGTAGAACCGTGTGCGATGGCATCCGCACCGATTTCATTGGCATATCGTGCGATGGCCAGTGCCTGGAAAATACGTTCGGAACTAACAGAAATAGGATAAGTACCGTTACGCAGCACATTTCCGAAAACCATGTATTTCAGGCTCTTTTCGTAGTATTCCTGGGTAACGTCCAGCGTCACGTATTTCACTGCTCCCAGTTTATAAGCATTTTCTTCGTTTGTTTTCAGTTGTTCTTCGCTGAAACCACCCGTATTGGCACAAGCTGCATATACTTCGTAACCTTTTTCTTTGGCGAGGTACATGACGGTGAACGATGTGTCCAGTCCGCCGCTGAATGCCACCACTACTTTTTTCTTCTTTTCTTCCATAGTGCTGTATCTTTTAAATGTTATTTCTTTCTTGTTCTTTTTTGATGTTCCGCGGCTCTGTCGGATCGTACAGCATGGCTGTGCAGATGCAGAACTTGCGGTTTTTCGCTACCAGAATATCATGGTTGATACATCCTTCGCATCCTTTCCAGAAAGCTTCGTCGTCTGTCAGTTCGTTGAAGGTGACAGGCACATAACCCAGTTCGGTGTTCATTTTCATGACAGCGGCTCCGGAGGTCAGACTGAATATTTTTGCTTTCGGCCATCGGAGACGTGCCAGTTGGAAAGAAGCCTGTTTGATGCGTTTTGCCAGTCCTAATCCACGGAAATCGGGATGAACGATCAGACCGGAAGTAGCCACATATTGCTTGTTTCCCCATGATTCGATGTAGGTGAATCCGGCAAAAGTATCGCCACAAAGAGCAATAATCGCCTTGCCTTCTTTCATCTTTGTCGCTACGTATTCGTGTGTACGTTCCGCAATTCCTGTTCCTCGTACGGCGGCAGCATTTCTGATAGTTTCCAAAATAGTGTCAACGTAAACCTCATGTGAGGCGTCGGCTACCATAACATCTATTTGTTGAGTGTCCATTTCTTTATTATATAATAATAGGTATAATTATTCGATATTGGGAATGATGAGTGACAGAAGCTGACGTATTTTGCTGATGGCAACTCCTTCACGCAACACCAACATGATTGTATCGTCACCGGCAATGGTTCCCAGAATTTCACTGAATTCATTGTTGTCGATGTCATACGCCATGCTACTCGCATAACCGGGGCGGGTGCGGATAACGGCAATGTTACCGGAAAACTGTAAAGAGATAAATCCGTTGTTACGTAACATTTCACCGGCACTCTGGTCGGTAGAACGTTTATACATAATATTGTTCGGCAGTACATATACGTACTTTCCGTTCATACTGGCAGCCTTGGCTACTTTCAATTGTTTCAAGTCGCGGGAGAGGGTGGCCTGTGTCAGTTCGAAGCCTTCGCGGTTCAGCTCTTGCAACAGTTCTTCCTGCGAACCGACTTCCTTGCTTGAGATAATCATTTTGATGGCGTCTAACCGATTTGCTTTCTTCTTCATTGTATAATTATTCTAAGAACGGTGCAAAAGTATGCATTATTTCGGAGAAAAGATGCATAAAACCAAAGTTTTTTTGCATAAAAGTGAAAAATATGCTAAACGGTGAGAGCCTGCTTTTTTGTTTTGTGTCAAAATGTATACCCTTTCAATCAAAATACATAAGGAAAGGGAGGAGGGAATCGCCTATCTTTGCCATGTAGGTAAATGGATACCTTAAATATATAGACAGAATACCATGAAACAAAACTTTTTTGCAGTCGACCTGGGCGCAACGAGCGGCCGTACAATCTTAGGAACTTTCATCGAAGGCGGATTAAATCTGGAAGAGATTAATCGTTTTCCTAACCACCTGATTGAAGTGGGTGGACATTTCTATTGGGATATTTATGCATTATATCGTCATATTATTGACGGATTGAAGTTGGTGGCTCATCGTGGCGAATCCATTGCTTCTATCGGTATTGATACCTGGGGAGTGGATTTTGTGTGCGTCGGAAAAGACGGTAACTTGCTTCGTCAGCCATACGCGTACCGTGATCCTCATACGGTAGGAGCACCGGAAGCTCTTTTCTCCCGTATTTCGCGTAGTGAAGTCTATGGCAAAACGGGTATTCAGATTATGAATTTTAATTCACTTTTTCAATTAGATACTTTACGTCGCAATCACGACAGCGCATTGGAGGCGGCAGATAAAATTCTGTTTATGCCGGATGCATTAAGTTATATGCTGACCGGAGAGATGGTGACGGAATATACAATTGCTTCGACAGCGCAGCTGGTAAATGCTCAAACACGTCGTCTGGAACCGGAGCTGTTGAAAGCGGTAGGATTGAGTGAAAAGAATTTCGGACGTTTTGTATTCCCCGGCGAAAAGGTGGGAGTATTGACGGAAGAAGTGCAAAAGATAACCGGATTGGGGGCAATTCCTGTAATTGCAGTAGCCGGACATGATACCGGTTCTGCCGTTGCTGCCGTTCCGGCACTCGATCGCAACTTTGCTTATTTGAGCAGTGGGACTTGGTCGTTGATGGGAGTTGAAACAGATGCTCCGGTGATTAATGCCGAAACAGAAGCGTTGAACTTTACCAATGAAGGCGGGGTGGAAGGAACCATCCGTCTGTTGAAGAATATCTGTGGAATGTGGTTGTTGGAACGTTGTCGTCTGAATTGGGGAGATACAAGCTATCCTGAATTAATCAGTGAGGCGGATGCTTGCGAGCCGTTCCGTAGTCTGATTAATCCGGATGATGATTGTTTCGCGAATCCTGCGGATATGGAAAAAGCCATTGCTGAATATTGCCGGGCTACCGGACAAGCAGTTCCCGAGAAACGTGGACAAGTGGTGCGTTGTATTTTTGAAAGTCTGGCTTTGCGTTATCGTCAGGTATTGGAGAATTTACGTTCGCTTTCTCCCCGTCCGATTGATACATTGCACGTAATTGGCGGCGGTAGCCGGAATGATCTGTTGAACCAGTTTACAGCTAATGCGATAGGAATTCCTGTGATAGCCGGTCCGTCTGAAGCAACAGCTATCGGTAATGTAATGATTCAGGCAATGGCAGCAGGTGAAGCAACGGATGTTGCCGGTATGCGCCAGTTAATCAACCGCTCTATCCCGTTGAAGACTTATCAGCCGCAAGATACGGAAGCTTGGGACGCGGCTTATATCCATTTTAAGAATTGCGTTCGATAATGCATTGAACAACCGACAGAATAATCATTTATTTAAACTAATAGAATATCATGAAAAAAGAAGAACTGATTCAGAAAGCGTATGAGATTGCTGTGGAACGTTATGCAGCAGTAGGTGTAGACACTGAACAAGTATTGAAAACGATGCAGGATTTTCATCTGTCACTTCACTGCTGGCAGGCTGACGACGTTGCAGGATTTGAAGTACAGGCCGGCTCATTGACCGGAGGTATTCAGGCAACCGGTAATTATCCGGGCAAAGCTCGTAATATTGATGAATTGCGTGCTGACATTTTGAAAGCTGCTTCTTATATTCCGGGTACTCATCGTCTGAACCTGCACGAAATCTATGGAGATTTCCAGGGTAAGGTGGTAGACCGTGACCAGGTAGAACCGGAACATTTCAAGAACTGGATCGAATGGGGTAAAGAGCATAACATGAAGCTCGACTTCAACTCTACCTCTTTCTCTCATCCGAAATCAGGTGACTTGTCTCTTTCTAATCCTGATGAAGGTATCCGTCAGTTCTGGATTGAACATACCAAACGCTGTCGTGCCGTTGCGGAAGAAATGGGTAAGGCACAGGGGGATCCGTGTATCATGAATCTTTGGGTACATGACGGAAGCAAGGATATTACGGTAAATCGTATGAAATATCGTGCATTGCTGAAAGATTCTTTGGATCAGATCTTCGCTACCGAATATAAGAATATGAAGGATTGTATCGAATCTAAGGTGTTCGGTATCGGTCTGGAAAGCTATACAGTGGGTTCTAATGACTTCTATATCGGTTATGGTGCTTCTCGTAACAAGATGATTACATTGGATACCGGTCATTTCCATCCGACAGAAAGTGTAGCTGATAAAGTATCTTCACTGTTGCTTTATGTGCCTGAATTGATGTTGCACGTAAGCCGTCCGGTTCGTTGGGATTCAGACCATGTTACTATCATGGATGATCCGACAATGGAACTGTTCAGCGAAATCGTTCGCTGCGGTGCTTTGGACCGTGTACATTATGGTCTTGACTACTTCGATGCATCTATCAACCGTATTGGTGCATACGTAATCGGTAGCCGTGCTGCACAGAAATGTATGACTCGTGCTCTGCTCGAACCGATTGCCAAGTTGCGCGAATACGAAGCAAACGGACAGGGATTCCAACGTCTGGCTTTGCTTGAAGAAGAAAAGGCTCTTCCTTGGAATGCAGTTTGGGATATGTTCTGCTTGAAGAACAATGTTCCTGTTGGTGAAGATTTCATCGCAGAAATCGAAAAGTACGAAGCCGAAGTAACTTCTAAACGATAAGTTATGGAAATCTTAATCGGCTTATTGATTATAGCCATCGGTAGCTTTTGCCAGTCCAGTTCTTATGTACCTATCAAAAAGGTAAAAGAATGGGGCTGGGAAAGCTTCTGGTTAATACAAGGTGTATTTGCCTGGTTAGTGTTCCCGTTCCTGGGTTCACTACTGGGTGTACCCCAAGAGAGCAGTTTGTTCCACTTGTGGGGAGCAGGAGGTGCTGGAATGAGCATCTTTTATGGTATATTGTGGGGAGTAGGAGGGTTGACTTTCGGACTTTCCATGCGCTATTTGGGTGTTGCGCTCGGACAGAGTATCTCACTGGGTACTTGTGCCGGGTTCGGTACCCTTCTTCCGGCTCTTTTTGCCGGTACAAACTTGTTTGAAGGTAACGGGCTGATTCTTTTGTTGGGTGTTTGCATCACGTTGGCAGGTATTGCTATTATCGGGTATGCCGGTAGCTTGCGTGCGCAAAACATGAGTGAAGAAGAAAAACGTGCTGCCGTAAAAGACTTTGCATTGACAAAAGGGTTACTGGTTGCACTTTTGGCTGGTGTCATGAGTGCCTGCTTTGCTTTGGGACTGGATGCAGGAACACCTATCAAAGAAGCCGCTTTGGCTGGTGGAGTGGAAGGACTTTATGCCGGTCTTCCTGTTATCTTTCTGGTTACGCTTGGAGGCTTCCTGACAAATGCAGCTTACTGTTTGCAACAGAATGTAGCTAATAAATCGATGGGTGACTATGCTAAAGGAAAAGTGTGGGGCAATAATCTAGTGTTCTGTGCGTTGGCTGGTGTACTATGGTATATGCAGTTTTTCGGACTGGAAATGGGTAAGAGCTTCCTCACCGAAAGCCCGGTGTTACTGGCTTTCTCCTGGTGTATTCTGATGGCATTGAACGTAACCTTTAGTAATGTTTGGGGAATAATTCTGAAAGAATGGAAAGGGGTGTCAAACAAGACCATAACTGTGCTGATAGCTGGTCTGATCGTCCTTATCTTCTCTTTAGTGTTCCCAAATTTGTTTTAAAAAAATCAAGAACGGATTACACGGGTTACGCAGTTTTTTTATAACTTGCGGCAAAATCCGTGTAATCCGTGCCTAATTAAAATATATATATAATGAAATCAATTTTAGAGAATCGTCCGGCACTTGCCAAAGAAGTAAACAAGGTAGCAGAAGTTGCCGGATACTTGTGGCAGAAAGGATGGGCTGAACGTAATGGTGGTAATATCACTGTTAATATCACAGAGTTTGTAGACGATGAAATCCGTCAGATGAAGCCGATCAGCGAAGTAAAATCTATCGGTGTGACTCTTCCTTATCTGAAAGGCTGCTATTTCTACTGCAAGGGAACTAATAAACGCATGCGTGATTTAGCCCGCTGGCCGATGGAAAATGGTTCGGTAATCCGTATTCTGGATGACTGTGCCAGCTATGTGATTATTGCGGATGAAGCTGTAGCCCCGACATCGGAATTGCCTTCTCACTTGAGCGTACACAATGACCTGTTGAGCAAAAACTCTCCTTATAAAGCATCTGTACACACACACCCGATCGAACTGATTGCCATGACACATTGTCCGAAGTTTCTGGAAAAAGATGTGGCTACCAATCTGTTGTGGAGTATGATTCCTGAAACAAAGGCATTCTGCCCGCGTGGTTTGGGTATCATTCCTTATAAATTACCTAGCTCGGTGGAATTGGCTGAAGCTACCATCAAAGAATTGCAGGATTACGATGTGGTGATGTGGGAGAAACATGGCGTATTTGCAGTGGATTGCGATGCGATGCAGGCATTCGATCAGATTGATGTACTCAATAAGTCGGCTCTGATTTATATCGCAGCTAAAAATATGGGCTTCGAACCGGATGGTATGAGTCAGGAACAGATGAAAGAAATGTCAGTAGCTTTCAATCTTCCTAAATAAGATTTATACTAGTCATTGATTTTAATTACTTTAGAAACCGTGGCATTTTCTACCCTGGAAGGTGCTGCGGTTAACCCTTTAAACAAATAGATAACCATGAATCGCATTATTTTAAACGAAACTTCGTACTTCGGTGCCGGATGCCGTAGTGTCATTGCTGTGGAAGCAGCCAGACGTGGCTTTAAGAAAGCCTTTTTTGTAACGGATAAAGATCTTATCAAGTTTGGTGTAGCTGCCGAAATCATTAAAGTATTTGATGAAAATCAGATTCCTTACGAACTTTATAGTGATGTAAAAGCGAACCCTACGATTGCAAATGTACAAAACGGTGTGGCAGCATACAAAGCTTCCGGAGCCGATTTTATCGTTGCTTTGGGCGGCGGTTCTTCCATTGATACTGCCAAAGGAATCGGTATTGTTGTGAACAATCCGGATTTTGCAGACGTGAAATCTCTGGAAGGGGTAGCCGATACCAAACACAAAGCGGTGCCTACTTTCGCGCTGCCTACTACTGCCGGAACAGCTGCCGAGGTAACGATCAATTATGTGATTATTGATGAAGATGCCCGCAAGAAAATGGTTTGCGTAGATCCGAACGACATTCCTGCCGTAGCTATCGTAGACCCTGAACTGATGTACTCAATGCCCAAAGGATTGACTGCAGCTACCGGTATGGATGCTTTGACTCATGCCATCGAAAGTTATATCACTCCGGGTGCCTGGGTAATGAGCGATATGTTCGAATTGAAAGCCATTGAAATGATTGCTCAAAACTTGAAAGCAGCTGTGGATAATGGTAAAGATGTGGCAGCCCGCGAAGCTATGTCACAGGCACAATATATTGCCGGTATGGGATTCTCGAATGTCGGTTTAGGAATTGTTCACTCGATGGCGCATCCGCTAGGTGCGTTCTATGATACTCCTCATGGGGTAGCCAATGCCTTATTGTTGCCGTATGTGATGGAATACAATGCTGAATCTCCGGCAGCTCCGAAATATATCCATATTGCGAAAGCAATGGGAGTGGACACTACCGGAATGAGTGAAGCCGAGGGAGTAAAAGCGGCTGTTGAGGCAGTGAAAGCACTTTCTGCCAGTATCAATATACCGCAGAAATTACATGAAATCAATGTGAAGGAAGAAGATATTCCTGCACTGGCTGTAGCTGCTTTCAATGATGTTTGTACAGGCGGTAATCCTCGTCCTACTTCGGTAGCAGATATCGAAGCTCTATATCGCAAAGCTTTCTAAAGTTAGTTTTTGCGGAAGTTCTTTTCACCACAGATTACACAGATTTACACAGATTATTTTCTAATCGGAAGTCGATATTTAAGAATTAAATCTGTGTAAATCTGTGTAATCTGTGTAATCTGTGGTGTTTTTCTGAAAATAATTCCTATTTTTGTCCAACTCAATTGCATGAAAACACACTGGTATGATCGAGGATAATAGTTTAGGATTAGAATTTAAATATCTGATTGTAAATGACATGGACCGTAAATTCGGGCTATGGGTAAATACCGTCGGCTATCAATCCATTCCTCCTGATTCACCTTATCCGTTGAAAGAGCATCCTTCCGGTTACTTCTTTAATGCAGAAAAAGGAAGAGTGCTTCGTGAGTATCAATTGGTTTATATCACCAAGGGACGTGGTTTGTTTTCATCCGATTCTACCTCTGAAAAGCAAGTTTGTAAAGGTCGGTTGATGGTATTGTTTCCCGGACAATGGCATACTTATCGCCCGTTGCGGCAGACTGGTTGGACGGAATATTATATCGGTTTCGAGGGGCCTATGATAGACGCCATTGTTGATGATGCTTTTTTGTCGCAGGAACAGCAAATACTGGAAATAGGCCTTAATGAAGAGTTAGTCTCATTATTCTCCCGTGCTCTTGCCGTAGCCGAAGCGGATAAGATTTCCGCGCAACAATATCTTTCCGGGATTGTGCTCCACATGATAGGGATGATTCTTTCCGTCTCCAAGAATAAGGTTTTTGAGATGAGTGATGTGGATCAGAAGATCGAACAGGCAAAAATCATTATGAATGAAAATGTTTCCGGCAATGTGGACCCGGAAGAGTTGGCTATGCGACTCAATATTAGTTATTCATGGTTTCGGCGTGTTTTTAAGGAGTATACAGGTTATGCTCCTGCTAAATATTTCCAGGAATTGAAACTTCGTAAAGCTAAACAAATGCTGGTGGGAACTTCCCAGTCAGTAAAAGAGATTTCTTTTTTTCTAGGTTTCCAGTCAACCGAATATTTTTTCTCTTTCTTCAAGAAACGTACGGGACTTACTCCGTTGGAGTATCGTTCGTTCGGGCGGGAAGAATGAATAGGATGAAGTCCATATCTATTAGTTATTTGGCTCTGATTTTGGGAATATCATAAAAACTGTTACTTTTGTGGCGAAGATAATGTGCTATAAACCATCATTCTTGATATGCGCGGACAAAAACTATCTAAGATCCATTTTCTTATTCTGTTATCTCTTTTAGGATTTATATCTCCTCTTCAATCACAGGAATATAAGTTCAGAACATTGGGTGTGGAGGATGGATTGTCGCAAATAACGGTGAGCGATATTTGCCAGGATGAGAAGTCGCGTATATGGATTGCCACGCTGGATGGTCTGAATTGTTTCGATGGCAATCATATCAAAGTCTTTAATCATTTTCATAACGATTCCATCAGTTATGGTAATCTATATGTCACCCAGATGGTGGAGGACGGCCAGGGGAGTCTTTTTCTCTTGACTTCTACCGGACTTTTCCAGTTCGACCTTGAAACGGAGAAATATTATATTCTTCCGGTGCCTTCTCCTTCCACTCTTGCCAAAGGAAAGCTGGGAGTGTGGATTGCAGAAGGGGGAAAACTCTTCTTGTATGATAAGAATACCCGTTCCGTGAAACCCATGTATGCGGAGGTACATTTGCCGGACACCGGGCCGACAATGGTAGAAGGTTCGGAAGGAAATCTTTGGGTTGCTTTGAAAGATGGCGGGGTGATGCGTGTGGATACTTGTGGATCGATGTCGCTTTATTTGCCTGGAATCAAGGTGATGAAACTGATAAAAAGTAACGATCAGAATATTTGGATCGGTTCGCAGGATCATGGTGTTTTCTGTTTTTCACCTCAAGGTGCAGTCATACATCATTATGATTATAACAACAAGAGTGTTTACACGGTCCGGGATGATATGGCAAGAGCGCTATGTCAGGATTTGGAAGGGAATATATGGGTAGGTTACAGAAGCGGATTGAGTAAGATTGAGGTGGCTACCGGGAAAATATTTCATTATCAGGCGGATCCTAACCGGGTGGGGGCTATGTCCAATCGTTCGGTGACTTCTCTTTATACGGACAAACAAGGAACTGTCTGGGTGGGGACCTATTGGGGCGGCGTGAACTTCTTCTCACCGGAATATCAACATTTTGTACATTATCATGCTTCGGATACCGGATTGTCTTTTCCGGTGGTGGGTGCTATGGCAGAAGATAAATCCGGAAATATATGGATTTGTACAGAAGGTGGGGGACTGGATTTATATCAACCGGAACAAGGAATATTCAAACATTTTAATGCGCATACCGGATATCATTTTAGTACGGATTATCTGAAAGATGTCGTTTTTGATGAGGCTAATAACTGCTTGTGGATTGCCGCTGACTTTACAAACAAGGTCAACTGTTTTCATCTTGATAACTATCGGAATGATATATATGACCTCGAACCGCTCGGAGAGGAAAGTGTGGGAGAAGCTCTGTTTGCCTTGGCCGACACTCCTCGTAAATTGTATGTAGGTACAACATCTGCAGTTGTTAGTCTGGATAAACAGACCTTAAAAACTGAAGTGTTGTTTCATCAAAAGGAGTTGTTTACACATAATTATAACACTTTGTTGCTTGATTCGAAAAACCGGCTATGGTTTGCTTCCGATGATGGTTGTGTAGCTTATGTGATTGATGAAGGACGGTTTGAAACGTATAGGATAAGTCTGAAGAAGCAGGTCAGATCTCAAAAAGAGCTAGTCAATGTCATCTATGAAGATCGAAAGGGAAACATTTGGGTCGGAACACATGGCAACGGGCTTTTCTTGTTGGATAAGAAAGAGCGTTTGTTTCGTTTGCATACTCCTGAAAGCGTATTGTCGGGAGAAAATATCAGAGTGTTGGGTGAAACTCCTTCCGGGAATTTATTGATTGGTACCGGACATGGATTGTCTGTGTTAGAACAGAAAGACGGGAAAGTGATAAACTTCAATTCTAAGACGGGATTTCCGCTGACTCTTGTTAATAGGAAATCCATGCATGTATCCCGCAATCATGATATTTATATGGGAGGAGCTACCGGACTGGTTGCCATTCGTGAAAGTAGTTTGTCCTATCCTCCGAAAATATATGATTTGGAGTTGGCGCATTTGTATGTCAATAATAAAGAGATTACCACAGGCGATCAAACCGGCATCCTAAATAAGTCCTTTGCCTATACCGACCGGATTAAATTGAATTATTTGCAGAATGTGTTTTCTATCGGTTTCTCGACAGATAACTTTCTGCATATTGGCGGTGGTGAGGTAGAATACCGGTTGATAGGTTCTAATGACGAATGGAGTGAGAATCGTTTGGGGAATGATATTACTTATACAAATATATCTCCGGGCGATTATGTTTTTGAGATCAGATTGAAGAACTTTCCGGAAGTAATCAGATCTCTTCATATAACGATCACACCACCTTTTTATGCCACCTGGTGGGCTTATACTATTTATGTGTGTGTGATTCTGACGATTCTATTCTTTGTGGTGAGAGAATATAGAATTCGGCTGTTCTTGAAAACTTCGTTGGATTTTGAACTTCGTGAGAAACAATATATTGAAGAAATGAACCAATCCAAACTGCGTTTCTTCACTAATATCTCACACGAGATCAGAACCCCTATTACCCTTATCCTGGGGCAGGTTGATCTGTTGTTGAATTCCGGTAAGTTGTCTACGTATGCTTATTCGAAATTACTGAATATACATAAAAATGCCGGTAACCTGAAATCATTGATAACGGAGTTGCTTGATTTCCGGAAACAGGAGCAGGGACTTTTGAAATTGAAAGTTTCTCAATTTGATTTATATTCTTTACTCAAAGAGCATTATGTATTGTTCAAAGAATTGGCAGCTAACAGGAATATTTCGTTTGTTTTGCATGCTGACTGTGAGCAATGTCTCGTGTGGGGAGATCGTATGCAATTGCAGAAAGTGGTTAATAACCTGCTGTCGAATGCTTTTAAATATACTTCAGACGGTGGAAGTATCAGTATGGAATTGGCTGATGGAGCGGATGAATGTATGTTTTCTGTTTCAGACAATGGGGCAGGAATATCCGAGGAAGATTACGTGAAGATATTCGAGCGGTTCTATCAGGCCGAGAATATCGGACAGTATGGAGGAACGGGTATCGGGCTGGCTCTAAGTCAGGGGATTGTGAAAGCTCATCAGGGAGATATAACTGTAGAAAGCCAGTTGGGGAAAGGTTCATGTTTTAAGGTCACTCTGAAGAAAGGAGATGCTCACTTTGATTCTTCTGTTTCCCGGATTGAACCGGAGCAGGATAAGGAATATATTTATTATTCGGAAGATAAAGAACTATTGGTTAAGGAGGTACAGTCGGCTCAAAGTGAGAGTGGGACTACTGACTGCAAGCTGTTGGTTATTGATGATAATGAAGAAATCAGAAATATCCTTGTAGATATCTTTTCTCCATTGTACACGGTTGAAACTGCAAGTGATGGTGAGGAAGGGTATGAAAAAGTAAAAATGATGCAACCTGATCTGGTTATTTCGGATATTATGATGCCCGGAATGCCCGGAACGGAATTGTGTGCCAAAATTAAGAACAATATTGAAACTTGTCATATCCCCGTCGTTCTTCTGACTGCCCTTAGTGCGCCCGAACGTGAGTTGGAAGGATTGAGAATTGGAGCGGATATTTATGTGGTGAAGCCGTTTAATATGCGGCGGCTGGTGATGCAATGCAATAATCTGATTAATACCCGCAGACTTTTACAGAATAAATATGCCCATCAGCTGGATAGCAAAGCGGAGAAGATTGCAACGAATGAACTCGATCAGAGGTTTATCGAACAAGCGACGCAGGTAGTGGAAGATAATATGGAAAATCCCGAATTCAGTGTAGATGTCTTCTCACGTGAGATGGGGGTGGGACGTACTGTCTTATTCCAGAAGATAAAAGGTATCACGGGAAGTACGCCAAATAATTTTATCATGAATCTGCGTCTGAAAAAAGCGGCATATTTTCTGCAGAATTCTCCGGAAATGAATATATCGGATATTGCTTACCGGTTAGGATTTGGAAATCCTCAATACTTCAATAAATGCTTTAAAGAACTTTTTGATATTGCTCCTACGCAATACCGAAAAGCTCATAATACCTCCTCCGAACCCTCTGTGAAGTGATTAAAATAAGTCATCTGAATTTTTAGACTAGATAAAACGAACAATTCGATAGGGTGCAATATATTCAAATGCGATACTTTTGTGGCGTTGGATAATGCCAGCTTGTACTTGAGTTTTCTTTGGTTAGGTGTGTCCGCACACACTTTCATTTGGTAGACCGGGTGCTGTGTAATCTTTATTCTAATATAATAATTATTGTGTAGTATTATGAAAGACAAATATCCATATAATAAATAAAAGACAACATCTTATTGGAGAGAATCAATATATTTTCCCCAATTAATTAAGTAGTGAGTAAAACCTTGATAATTAACCAATTTAATTTTATTCTAGTTATGAAAAATTTGCAGAGTAGGACAAAAGTGCGGTTGCTTCAGTCGTTCCTTTTGATTTCCTTGAGTCTCTTTTTCCTTGTCAATCCGGCTTATGCTCAAGGCGGGTTTGCAGTGAAGGGAGTTATTGTGGATAAAACAGGATTTCCTTTGCCTGGCGCCAATGTGATGGAAAAGGGAACATCTAATGGAACAATTACAGATTTAGATGGTAATTTCTCATTGAATGTTTCGAAGAAGGGAGTTACTTTGACTGTATCATTCATGGGATATACCCCTAAAGATGTGGTAGTGAAAGATAAAACAATGAATATTACGCTTGAAGAGAACTCTAAGCTATTGGACGAAGTAGTGGTAGTGGGTTACGGTACGATGAAAAAGCGTGATGTAACAGGAGCTATTACTTCCATCTCAAGCGAGGCCATTGAGCAAAAAATGGCTACTAATGTTTTTGAAGCATTGCAGGGTACTACTGCCGGTGTACAGGTGGTGTCCGGTTCCGGACAGCCCGGTGAATCTTCTTCTATCAAAATTCGTGGTACTTCCACTTTCTCTGCCGAAGGGGTTACTCCTCTTTATATCGTAGACGGTGTGCCTTTGGAAAGTATCGATGGTATCAATACCAATGATATTACTTCTATGGAGATTTTGAAGGATGCCGCTTCTGCAGCTATCTACGGTTCCCGTTCGGCGAACGGTGTGATTATTATCACTACTAAAAGTGGGCAGGAAGGTAAAGCCCGTATTGATATCAAGTATAATCACTCATGGGGTACATTGTCTCACAAGGTGCCACAGGCAAACCGTAAAGAACGTTTGTTGTACGACCAATATCGTAAAGAGTATTTTGAAACATACGGCGGAGGTAATCCGGATGAAAGTAGTGATATACTGAATGATCCGTTGAACTCTTTCTTTAATGTGGATAACGATTATCTGGACATGATTACAAGCACTGCACAAAAAGATCAGGTGGATATCAGTGTAGGTGGTGGTACAAAGAAACTGAAATATTTCATCAATACCGGTTATTATAATGAGAAAGGTATTATTTCCAATACAGGTTTCCAGAGATTAAATACTCGTATCAACTCCGATTATTCACCGACAGACTGGATGAATATGGGTAGCCGTATTTCTTTGACTTATTCTAAAAAGAAAGGTCTGAATGAAGGTACTTTATTGAGCGCAGTGTTGACTCGTCGTCCTTATTTCAATACTTATTATCCGGATGGCTCTTTGGTCGGAGTGTTTAACGGTCAGAAGAACCCTATTGCGCAGGTCAATTATACCACCGACTTTACTGATTCTTATAAGGCTAACTTCTTCCAGTTCTTTGAAATCAAATTCAACAAGTATTTGAAGTTTAGAGCCAATATTAATGCCAACTTCTATCTGGATAAACGCAAAAAACTCGAACCGAGTCTTATCACCGACGAATGGCAGAAACAGAATAAAGGTTATTCTTATAATTACCTGAACTGGAACTGGATGAATGAAGACATCCTTACTTATGCACGCAAAATAAAAGATCATAATTTTACGGCCATGGTAGGTGTTAGTGCACAGCAGTGGCGTTATGAAAACGAAACATTTGTGGGGATAAACTCGTCTACAGATTTTATCTATACAATGAATGCTTTTGCCGCAAACCTGGATTTGTCATCTACAGGCTCCACATTAAGCAATCACTCTATGGCTTCCATTTTTGCCCGTGTGACTTATGATTATAAAGGAAGATATTTGCTCAATGCCATTATGCGTCGTGACGGTTCTTCTCGTTTTGCCAAAGAGAACAAATGGGGTAATTTCCCTTCCGTATCTGTGGGATGGCGCTTCTCGGATGAGAAATTCATGAAATTCTCGAAAAAGTTTCTCGAAGATGGTAAGATCCGTGCAAGTTTCGGTATCACGGGTAACGAAGCAATCGGCAACTACGACTATATCTACTCTTATTCTCCGAATTCTATTTATGACGGAGTGGGTGGCGTTATTCCGACTCGTATCGGTAAAGACAATCTGAAATGGGAGGAAACTAAACAATTCAACCTTGGTCTGGACTTGAATTTCTGGAATAGCCGTTTGACAATCACTGCCGATTATTACGATAAATATACAGACGGTTTGCTGGCAAACTACCAATTGCCTAAAGAATCCGGTTTTGCATATATGAAAACCAATGTCGGTGAAATGAGTAACCGAGGCTTTGAAATAGCTGTTACCGGTGATATTATCCGCACGAAGGACTGGAAGTGGAATGCTTCTTTCAATATCTCCAGAAACGTCAACCGTATTGAGAAGCTGTCTGAAGGTAAGGCATATATGGAAGGTGATATCTGGTGGATGCAGGAAGGTGGCCGTGTGGGTGACTTCTACGGATTTAAAAGCGCCGGTGTCTTTGCATACGACGAATCGAATGCTTTTACTGATAAATGGGAACAACTGACTCCGGTGTTTGAGAATGGTGTATTCCAGTACAAATATTTGTTGGATGGAAAGGAATATGCAGGTAATATCCGTCAGAAAACGTTGCCGAACGGCAAACCGTTCCGTGGGGGAGATTACAACTGGGAGGAACCGGAAGGAACCCGTGACGGTGTGATTGATGATAATGACCGTATGGTGATCGGTAATGCCATGCCTGATGTAACCGGTGGTTTGAATACAACGGTGACTTGGAAGAATTTGAGTTTATACTTAGGATTCTATTATTCATTGGGAGGACAGATTTATAATGCAGCCGAACATAATCGTAATATGTTCAAATACACCGGAACTACTCCTTCACCGGAAGTCATCCATAATATGTGGTTGCATCCGGGTGACCAGGCAATCTATCCGCGTCCGTATAATGATGATTACAACAATGCCCGTATGGGTAACTCGTTCTATCTGGAAGATGCTTCATTTATTCGTTTGCAGAACATACGTGTAGCATACGATCTTCCTGAAAACTGGATAAAGAAGCTGATGTTGAAGAATATAAATATCTACGCTTTTGTAAACAACGCCTTGACATGGACCAACTATTCGGGATTCGATCCTGAATTCTCTACCAACAATCCTCTGCAGGTAGGTAAAGACTCTTACCGCTATCCGAGAAAGAGAGAATATGGTATTGGTTTTTCTGCAAACTTTTAATTGAAGATATCGTATGAAGAATATAAAATATTTTGTTGGAGCTGTATGCCTGGCTCTATCATTGAATAGCTGTTCAGACTTTCTGAATGAGGAACCGGTAAGTGAAATTCCGGCAGGTGACATGTGGCAGACTGCCCGTGACGCTAAGGCAGGTATAAATGAAATCTATGGATTGTTACGTTCCACTTTACGGGAGAACTATTTCTATTGGGGTGAGTTCCGTTCTGATAATGTAGCTCCCGGAGCACCGGTAATGGCCGATCAGGCACGTGTTATCAACAACCTGATGTCTACGGATGAGAAATGTGCAAAGTGGACGACTCTGTATCAGATGATTAACCAGGCAAATCTGGCTATTAAATATGTTCCTAATATCAGTATGCCTGATGTGGCAGACCGAAATGACTATCTCGGACAAGCGTATGCATTGCGTGCTTTGGCCTACTTCTATGCTATCCGTGTTTGGGGAGACGTACCTTTGTTTACAGAACCTACTGAAAAGTATTCGGAAGCCATCTACAAAGAGCGTACGGATAAAAACTACATTCTTGATAATGTCATTCTTCCGGACCTGAAGAAAGCGGAAGGACTGATAAACCGCAACAAGAACTACGAACGCAAACGCATTTCTATCTGTGGTGTTTGGGCTATCATGGCTGATGCTTATATGTGGGCTGAACAATATAATCTGGCCGATCAAACCATTGATAAAATGGCTGACATTAAATCGTCCAAAGGTCGTTTGGTGGACTTTGAACCTTCTATTCAGACTTGGCATACAATGTTCACAGAAGAACTGAATAACAAACCGTCTGATGATACTCCTGAAAATGATGAGTACTCAACAAAAGAGTTTATCTTCCTGATTCATTTTAATATGGATGAAGTGGGAACCAATGGATATAGTTATATGTATCAATGGTTCTCCGGTTCCGGTAACCGTGCTGCCGTTCTGTCGGATAAATTGATGAGTGTCTTCAATGAGCCGGATATGCAGGGTGATTTGCGCAAAGCCTATACGGTGAAGGATTATCAGAATGGAAATGAATTACGTAAATATATGGCCGGTGATATTAGTAACTCATTAAACAAAACCTGTGAGGTTGCTTATCCTATTTATCGCTACACGGATATGTTGTTATTGCAGGCTGAAGCTCGTGCCCGTCTCGGAAAATGGGAAGAAGCTTTGGATTTAGTGAAAAAAGTGCGTGATCGTGCCGGGCTGGTTACTCCTACTGCACTTAGCTTTGCATCGGAAGATGAAGTCGTTAATTATATACTGCGTGAACGCCAGGTAGAGTTAGTAGGTGAGGGCCGTCGTTGGTTCGACCTGCTACGTACAGGGAAATGGAAAGAAGTGATGGAGCCTATTAACGGCATGAGCCAGGATGGAAATGAACTGTTCCCGATTCATTATTCTCACATATTGGAGAATCCGAAGATAACTCAGAATCCATATTATGGTAACAATTAAAAAGATTGAAACGATGAAAAAGACAATATATAGAACGATTTTCTTTTGCTTGAGCGTTATTGCGCTAGCTGGGTGTGACTTGGAATTGCAAAAGAATTATGATTATGAAGCATCGGTCGACGATCCTCATGTAAATGTAACTGCTTGGGAGTATTTTCAGGACCATCAGGATATCTTCTCTGAATTTACTACTGCTATAGAGTATACAGGCTTGAAAGACTATTATACGCAGACTGAAAATAAATACACTTATCTGGCTCTGAATAATACGGCCATGCAATCATACCGTGAAAATGTTTTCCCGGGGATAGCCTCTATTACAGACTGTGATAAAGAAACGGTGAAAAATATGCTTTTATACCATATTGTAGATGGGGAATATAGTTCTTACGGTCAACTGCAGGTGGAAGCCATGTTTGTATTGACAATGCTTCCCGGAGAAAAGGGGTTGATGACGATGTCTGTTTGGAAGAACCCATGGCAGGCTGCCGTAGGAAAGATCTTAGTGAATGAAACGGGTAGCAATGGTAAATCGCCTCAACGCAATGCCAAGACTAGTAATATTTTACCGACGAATGGTGTTATTCACATCTTCGAGAAATATTGTTATTATCAGAAATAATCAGTATTACATTAAAATGAGTTTATTATGATTCGTAAATTATATACCATCTTATTAATCGGGCTTTGTTTGAACTTAGTGGCTTGCGGCGACGACAATGAAAACATAGATCCAAATGCATCTGCTCCTGTTATCAAATTCCCGATGGAACAATTGGATGTCGATCTGAATAAAGTCGACAATCTGCCTGTAGTAGCTGTAATCAAGTCACAGGCGGGATTACAGAGTGTAACGATGAAAATCCAGACTGTAGAGGGGACTGTTGAGTATAAAACTGTTACGGATTTTTTCAATCCGAACTCCTACAGTTTGTCTGAGAACTTAGAATACAATGCAAATTATCAAGCATTTATTATTGAAGCGACTGATAAGCTGAATCATATTATCACAGGAACACTTCCCATATCGGTAACTGATGTCGTAGAACGTCCGGTTATCACTTTTGATCCGGAAGAGATCATCTATGATGAAATGGATGAGAATCCTACCATTCCCCGTACTACATTTAAAATAACTTCGGAGGCTGGTCTGAAAACTGTTGAAATGTATTTGGTTTCAGCTAGCGGACAGGAGTCGAAAGGAATAATCAATTTGAGTGGGGAGAAAGAATATACGTTTGATGAAATGATAGATTATAAAGAAGGTGACAGAGGTTTTAAAGTAAAAGCGGAAGATACCTACGGCTACATTACGATTTCAACATTGCCTGTAACTTATAAGACTATCCCCGGACCTTCATTAACTTTAACAGAGTCCACCATTTTTGCAGGTACGGATGCTAAGAAAGGAGTACCTGTGCAGATTGAGTCAGTACGTGGAGTACACGAAGTGGTGATTTATCGTATTGAAAATGGATCGGAAGTTGAAGCCTTGCGTGAAACGAAGAATGGGGAACATACTTTAAATTATGCTCCGGAAATAGATTTTACGGAAGCTACTTCAAAACTTAAGGTAGTTGTTTCTGACGGAAGAGAGGGCAAAGAAGCGATTGGTTACGTGAAAGCGTATGTAAATATGGATGTTGCCACATTGAATGTCGGCAGCCAGCCTCTTGCTAATAATGCACATGTGAAATATCCGGATGCATTTGGAATGGTATCTTTGAATGATTTGAAAACATATTCTGTTGATTACGCAATCGCTAATGAAGTTAATGCGAAGAATGTAGACTTTAAGTTCTATTGTTTTGGAGCTTCTGGTAGTCCTCGCTTATACTCTATGGATAATACAGGAAAGGATGGTGAGTTTTCCGGATCTACCGGTAAACTATCGGCTATTAAAGTGAAAAACTTAACACGTTTCGCGATATTATCCAACTTCGACTATGAGAATGCAACTGTAGCTTCTATTTCTTCGGAAATACTTTCAAGTAGTATTGCTCAAAGTTTACTGGATCCTATTGCAGTCGGAAATGTTATAGCTTTCCGTACAGGAGGATCTTCTGCTGCAGGTGGAGGAAGAATCGGAGTTATGAAAGTTATTAATATAACAGAGCCTAAAGAACTGGTTTCTAATAATGCGACCGCTCGCGTAATGACTGTTGAAATCAAATTTCCCAAGAAGAAGTAACAACTTTCCTATTGGCTAAATGTATGGATAGAAAGAGAACTGGTGGATTGTAGAGGGATAAGAAGTTAGTTGTTGTGTACGAGATAGTTTTCTCGTACACGATAGCTATCCATTAACAGATTTCTTCCATGCTTTGAAGCATCTGTTTGTAAAGTCCCACTTGCTTCTTGAATAAATAGATGTATTAACTGAAAGTAATATGGAAAGACATATATACCGGTATTTCCGTTTTTTTTATTTATCCGGTCTGATATTGTTGTTCGCAACAAGTTGTTCTGCCGATGCGGGAGAACCTTCAGAACCGGAAACTCCCACTACTCCCACAGATGAATATACTTATCTGAATGTAGAGTATAGAAAGTGGCAGAATGGAACTTTTCAGTTGTGGACTACCGCAGACTCCCGTGAAACCCGTATCATTGATAATATGAACTGGTATGCTCCTTCGGGAGATTATACCCGGACTGCATGGGGAGGACGGAACGGATTACAACCCTCTTCTGTAACAGGAAAAGAGGGGTTTTTCCGGGTTGCCCATTGTGGAGGACGAGCTTACCTGCTCGATCCTGATAATGGAGCTGTTATTTTACACGGGGTTCAGCATGTTCGTCCGGGGGAATCTACAGCTCATCAAAAGGCTTTCAGTACAAAGTATGGAAGTGAGTCCCGATGGAGTGAGGAAACTGGTAAATTGTTGGCAGATAATCATATAAACTATATTTCGTATGGCTCAAACCGTATTGAAACATTTCCTGTAGCAATACGTGCCAATCTGCTGACTACGAAGACACAGAAGATTGCCTATGCAGAAACACTGTATTTGCTTCGCACTTTTATGTGGGATATGACTAAGAATTTAGGATATGCTTTTGATGATGATAAATATAATCGCCTGATTCTTCTTTTCGAACCTACATTTGCTGCATATATTGATAATCTTGTACGGGAAAAATCAGCTTTGTTTGCAGGTGATAAGCATTTTATCGGATATTATCTCGATAATGAATTACCGTTTGCAAGTTATCAGAATGGCGATCCTTTAAGGGGAATTGATTTGAAGCATTTTTTGTCCCTGCCCGACCGCTATAAAGCAGCCCGGACTTATGCAGAAAAGTTTATGCAAGAAAGAGGGATTGTTTCTCCAGCAGCAATAACAAAAGCAGATCAGGAGGATTTTCGTGGAGTTGTATCTGATTATTATTATCAATTAACGACAACAACTGTCCGCCGCTATGATACGGAGCATCTGATCTTAGGTACGCGTCTGCACGATTGGAGTAAATATAATCAGAAGGTGGTAGAAGCGTGTGCCCGTTATTGTGATGTTGTTTCTGTTAATTACTACGGACGTTGGCAACCGGAAACCGACTTTCTTGCCAATCTGAAAGCTTGGTGTGCTGTGAAGCCATTTCTGGTATCAGAGTTTTATACGAAAGCAGAGGATGCCAGTTATAAAGGAGTTAAATATGCAAATACCGAAGGCGGTGGTTGGCTCGTACATACACAAAAAAACAGAGGAGAATTTCATCAAAACTTCTGTCTCCGTTTACTTGAAACGCGGAATTGTATCGGATGGATACATTTTGAATATAACGACGGGTGTACATCGGATGGTAGTGCCTCGAATAAAGGAATCGTTTCGTTGGAATATGAACCCTATGAGTCTTTCCTTTCGTATGTTCGACAGCTGAATTTGGCTGTTTACCCATTAATTGATTATTATGATACCCGGCAATGAATGGTATAGTTCATTGAGATTTTGATAAAAAAAGAAAATATAAATTGAAATAGTTACGACAATGAAGAAGATAAGTTTATTAGCCCTTTTCTTAGGCTTTAACATAGCTTTGGGGGCTTGCTCCGATGATGACTCAGCACCAGTAGTAAAAAATGAATCGTTCCAACTTCCCGCAAAGGCATATGTCTTGGCAGAGCAAACGAGACGTGCCATTGTGATAAGGGACGCAGAAACCCAACGTAATGTATGGAGTTGGGATCCTTATACCGCTTGTGTTCCTTCAGCACATCAGGATTGGTTTATTAATCCGAGTGAAGTAAAACCGGTATTCAATAAACGCTATATTCTGATGACTGCTTCCGGTGGAGCGGTAGCTTTAATCCGCTTGTCAGATCATAAATTGATGTTTTATGCAAACTGCGGACAGAATCCTCATTCCGCAGAAATTTTACCGGATGGAAATATAGTTACGGCAGAGTCGAAATCCGGTGAAATCAATACCTTTGTGGTGGATACGGTAAAAGTATTGGGAATGAAAGCTAACACAATCAAATTGGGTAATGCCCATAATGTAGTCTGGGATAGGAAAAAAGAATGTATCTATGCCACGGCTACCATTCAGGCAGGTGTGACAGCCTTGTTCCGCATGAAATATAATGGTGACCGGAATAATCCGCAGCTCACCAATCAGACTCGTATTTATACATTCGACAAGGAATCGGGTGGACACGATTTGTTCCCGGTATATGGTGAAGAAGATAAATTGTGGCTTACTGCCGCTTCGGCTGTTTATAAGTTTGATATTTCTACAGATACTCCGACTTGTGAGAAAGTTTACAATATAGCCGATATAAAAAGTATCTGTAACGGACCTGACGGAATCTTGATGCTGAAACCGACTGAAGAATGGTGGGCTGAAGGACTTGTAAATGAGAAGGGAGAAGAACTCTTCAAGATGGACGGAGCTAAGATTTATAAAGGTCGTTGGATGATAGACAATACTTTCAGTTATCCGGAAAAGCACGATTTTGTATTGGGCGAGGATTGATTAAGTATCGTCGAAGGGTAATAAAATACATAAGTTGAATAATTAAGTTTGGAATAATGAGGAAACTTCTTCTTTTTTTATTGGTATCTATCGCATTACCGGCTTTGGCGCAGAACGGAAAGAAAGTGTATGCTGACTTCCACGGTGTGCGTTATACCCGGCAACATGACGGAAAGTTGGGGCGTTGGGAGATGTATGCCAATACGGAGAAATCAAGTACGGGAAGGAAATCCCTGTGTTATAATGCCGACCTGATAGACAGTGAAGGACGACATGAGATAGCGGCAGTGGCCTATCCCCAAGTCGGAATGCAGTCCAATCTCGATCCCGATTATATCGAATATCAGATATTGTCGGCAAAAGCTGCCAAGATAGACGGATTCTTTATCGAATGGGGATTCAAGCCTCACGAAAATGACATCTTGCTGCGTGAAATGCAGAAAGTGGCAGCGAAATATGACTTTGAAATCGGTGTAAACTGGTGCGACGGTTGGTTGTATTATGACTGGATTACGAAGATTTATCCGGAAGTTAACACCCGTGAGGCAAAGACCGAATATATGGCTAAATGTTACCAATATTTAGTAGATAGTGTCTTTACCGGTCCGACTGCTCCTATGGTGAAGGGAATGCCTGTCTTTTATCATTTCGGTCCCGGAGCAAAAGTCGATGAATACAAGAAAGTATTATCACAGGTGAAGTTTCCGCAAGGAATGAAGCAGCCCGTTGCCTTACGTCGTTGGGCGGATTGGGGAAAACTGGAAAACGATAAATACACTCCTGTCACCCGCAGTGATGATATGGATGCCTGGAAAAAAGTGGGAGAAATACCGACCGCATGGCTTCCCGCCCGTGTCCGTACAAGAGATCAGGCACATGCTGAATGGGATAATTATGCCACGCAGGATGATGTTATTGAGTTTATGAAACCTTTCCGTGACTCGATTTGGCATAGTAACAATCCTGCTTATACCATTAAGTCAGGATTTGCCATGCCGGGAATGGATAACCGGGGATGTGCAGGCTGGGGACGCGGACACTTCTATTATATCCCTCGCAATAATGGAGAAACTTACCAAAGTATGTGGAAGTTCTGTATGGCAGAGAAAGACAGTCTGGACATGATGTTTATCGCTTCGTGGAGCGACTATACCGAAGGGCATGAAATAGAACCTACCATCGAAAACGGTGACCGTGAGCTGCGTACCACTTTAAAGTATGCGGCAGAATTCAAAGGCGAACAGGCGGACGAGCGTGGCTTAACCTTACCTTTAATGCTTTTCCGTTTGCGAAAAGAAGCCCGCTTCCTGGAAAAGACGAAGATGGACGTATCTGCTTGTCAACGTTCGCTCGATAAGGCAGCGTTGTTGATTAGTCAGGGACGTTATCCGGTGGCGATAGGTTTGTTGTCACAAATAGAAAATGATGTCAAGACAGCCAAATCCGCTTTAGCGGTTGAGATGATGCGTTTGCGTGAGTCGGACATGAAGATTCAGGGAAAGCGAAAATTAGGTGGCTACAGTGCCGAAGAAACGCTTTCTATCTCTTTGCCCAAAGAATTGGTTTCCAAACTGCAAATGAATAACTATGTAGGGTATCTCTATTTTGAATACCTGGACAAAGGAAATGAATCTCTTTTTATACGTTCATCCACACAGCGCGAACCGAAAGAACCGTTTAAAATTGTATCCCGGATACGTACCGACAATACAGGCGAATGGAAAAGTGCAAAAGTAGAACTGTATAAAGATAATATCGTAAATGGATTCAATATGCCTACGTTCTATTTAAAAGGAAATGTCGTTGTCCGTAATTTGTCATTGGGCTATACCATCTACACTGTCAAATAAATGTATTGATGAAGAGTTTGAAAAATTGGTTATTAGTTTTATCCGTATTATCCTGTTTCGGGTGTTCCTCGCCGGTTCATGAAGACGGCAGGGGATGTGCTTTCGTATCCGATAGTATCCAATACAGGGTTGAGTTTATGTCGGAAGGATGCGTGCGGATTCTGTCTTTTCCCGAAGGTGATACGCTGGTAACAAAAAGATTGGTTGTCGATTCGCAAAAACCGGCATTCAAAGATTATAAATGGAAAGATACAGGGCAGCAACTGATCTTTTCTACCCGTGAGCTTTCCGTTGCTTTTGATAAAGAAGATGCGGCTTTCACTTTTCAGGAAGTATCGACAGGAAAGCTGTTACTGAAAGAGAAAGAAGCTAAAAAGGCACGGCACTTCAAACGTTCGGTTACCGGAGGTGAGCAATGCCTCGAAGTAACCCAACGCTTTGTTCCTACTGACGATGAGGCTATTTACGGTCTGGGGCAGTATCAGAACGGAATCATGAACTATCGTGGAAAATCCGTACTTCTATTACAGGCTAATATGGATATAGTCAATCCGTTCCTTATCTCGACTAACGGATATGGTATCTTATGGGATAATTATTCTTCAACAAAGTTTGAAGATACGGAGGAAGGATACTCATTTACTTCCGAGGTAGGCGATGCCTCCGACTATTATTTTGTATATGGAAAGAATATGGACGAAGTCGTTGCCGGTTATCGGGAATTGACGGGAGACGTGCCGATGTTCGGGAAGTGGGTATATGGTTTCTGGCAGTCTAAAGAACGCTATAAATCGTTCGATGAGTTGAAAGACGTTGTAAAAGAGTATCGTAAACGGGGGATTCCGTTGGATAACATTGTGCAAGACTGGGAATATTGGGGAGATAAACCCCATTGGAACAGTCTGACTTTCCATCCGGCGAACTTCGATCATCCCCGGCAAGTCATTGAAGAACTGCATCAGCAGGATCATGTTCACTTTATGCTTTCCGTATGGCCCGGATTCGGACCGGAAACAGCTGTTTATCAGTCACTCGATTCTATCGGTGCCTTATTTAGCGAACCTACATGGGCAGGCTATAAAGTCTTTGATGCTTACAATCCTGCCGCACGGGATATCTTTTGGCAATATCTCAAGAAAGGACTCTATGATATGGGTGTGGATGCCTGGTGGATGGATGCGACAGAACCTTCTTTCCGTGACGGATTCACACAGTTGAAGCAGGAAGAGAGGACGAAAGCAGCCGGAAATACTTATCTGGGCAGTTTCCACCGTTATCTGAATACCTATTCTTTGGAAATGCTGAAGGACTTCTATCAACGTCTTCGGGCCGAAAGCGATCAGAAGCGCGTATTTATCTTAACCCGTTCCGCTTTTGCTTCACAACAGCATTATGGTACGGCGGTATGGTCGGGTGATGTCTCGGCTTCATGGGGAAATATGCATAAACAACTGGTTGCCGGTTTGAACTTATCCATGTCCGGTATTCCGTATTGGACTTCCGATACAGGAGGATTCTTTGTCACAGAACGTGATGCAAAATATCCTGATGGGTTGAAAAGCAATGATTATAAAGAGTTGTACTCCCGTTGGTTCCAGTTCAGTGCATTTACTCCTGTCTTCCGTGCTCACGGCACGAATGTGCCGCGTGAAGTTTGGCAATTCGGTGAAAAGGGGACACCATCTTATGATAATCAGGTGAAATATATCCATTTGCGTTACCGTCTGTTGCCTTACATTTACTCGATGTCCCACCAAGTCACAGCCAACAACTATACCCTGTTGAGAGGCTTGGCAATGGATTTCACCACAGATACCCGGACTTTTGATATTGATAACGCCTATATGTTCGGCACCTCTTTATTGGTACGACCGGTATTTCATCCGCAATCGGAAGAAAAGAACATCAGTGTCTATCTGCCGGAACACAACGGCGAATATTGGTACGATTTTTGGACCGGAAAGGCCTTTGAAGGAGGAAGAGAACAAATGCAGGCAAACACCCTCGACATCCTTCCCCTGTATGTAAAAGCCGGTTCTATCTTGCCTCTGGCAGAAGTGAAACAATATGCGATGGAATACCCCGACCGTGAATTGGAACTGCGTATTTACGGAGGAGCGAATGCTTCTTTCTTATGGTATGAGGACGAAGGCGACTCCTACCGCTATGAAAATGGTGTATGTTCCAAAGTACCGATGCAATGGAAAGATTCGGAACGGACATTGACGATCGGTCTGCGTGAAGGAAGTTATCCCGGTATGCCGGAACAAGTAAAAATGCGTGTGAAGTTATATCTGCCTGACGGTGCTGCTCTTGAGAGTAAAGAGTGTGTCTACACAGGCAGAGAGATAAAAATAAAGTTTTAATTAGATGCATACATAGATTATGAAGAAGCTATTCTATATCTTTATTCTATTGTTTATTGTGGGATGGGCGCAGGCACAGCAACGCGTGGTATACACCATCAACGACGGGTGGAAATTTACAAAAGGATCTCCGTTTGAAGCACAACTGACTGGTTGTGACGATTCTTCATGGGAGACGGTCAATATACCTCATACATGGAATGATAAAGATGCAGACGATGAAACTCCGGGATTCTATCGGGGGCCGGTCTGGTATCGAAAACAGTTGTTTATAGACAAAAGCCAGGAGGGACGTCGGGCAGTGATCTACTTTGAAGGAGCCAATCAGGAAGTACGATTCTACCTGAACGGGCAGTTCGTTGGGGAGCACAAAGGAGGGTATACCCGCTTCTGTTTTGACATCACTTCCCATTTGCGTTATGGACAGGAAAACCTGTTTGCCATTTATGTAAACAATGTCTATAATCCGAATATTCCCCCCTTATCTGCCGATTTTACTTTCTTTGGCGGTATCTACCGGGACGTCTATTTGCAGTTTATGAATCCGGTGCACATTGCAACGAATGATTATGCTTCGTCGGGAGTTTATATCCGTACCCCCGAAGTGAATAACTCCGCTGCTTCGGTAGAAATCACTACGCTACTGACGAACGATATGCCCCAGGCTACGGAAATCAGGGTGGAGAATATAATCTGTGATGCGGATGGCAAGGAAGTGAAAAAGACGCAGGCAGAAGTAAAACTGGCAGCCGGTGAGACGAAGGCAGACATCTCCAAAAAGATAAAAATAGATTCCCCTCGTCTGTGGGATATAGACGATCCTTATCGCTATATGGTATATACCCGTATTCTTGATAAAAGAAAGGGTACTTTGCTGGATGAAGTGGTGAATCCGTTAGGTTTGCGCTGGTTCAAGTTTGATTCGGAAAAAGGTTTTTTCCTGAATGGCAAAGGACGCAAACTGATCGGAACTGCCCGCCATCAGGATTATTTTCAGAAAGGAAATGCTTTGCGTGACGAATTGCACGTACAGGATGTATTGTTATTGAAGGAGATGGGAGGAAATTACCTGCGTGTATCACACTATCCCCAAGATCCTGTTATCATGGAAATGTGTGATAAATTGGGCATTGTGACTTCGGTTGAAATTCCCGTTGTTAATGCTGTGACAGAAACCGAAGAGTTCCTGCATAATTCTGTTGAGATGGCGAAAGAGATGGTACGTCAGGATTTCAACCGTCCTTCCGTAATGATTTGGGGGTATATGAATGAGATTTTCCTGCGTCGTCCCTATACCGAAGGTAAACAGTTGGAAGATTACTACCGTTTCACGGAAAAAGTAGCCCGTGCCTTGGAGGCGACTATCCGTGAGGAAGATCCTTCAAGATATACGATGATGGCTTATCACAATATGCCTCAATACTACGAAGACGCTCATCTCACCGAAATCCCGATGATTCAGGGATGGAACTTGTATCAAGGTTGGTATGAACCGGATATCAATGAGTTCCAGCGTTTGCTTGATCGTGCCCATAAAGTATACAAAGGAAAAGTGCTGATGGTAACGGAATATGGACCGGGAGTGGATCCGAGAGTTCATTCGTACCAGCCGGAACGTTTTGACTTCTCGCAGGAATATGGACTGGTATATCATAAACATTACCTCAATGAAATGATGAAACGTCCGTTTATAGCCGGTTCCAGTCTGTGGAATCTGAATGATTTTTATTCCGAATCCCGTGTAGATGCTGTTCCTCATGTAAACAATAAAGGCGTTGTCGGATTAAACAGGGAGAAGAAAGATGTTTATTGGTTCTATAAGACAGCCTTGTCACGTCGTCCGATACTTGTCATTGGTAATCGGGAGTGGAAAAGCCGTGGGGGAGTGGTGAATACGGCACAGAAAGAATGTATCCAATCCGTCCCTGTATTCTCTAATGCGGAAGAAGTCGAGCTGTTTGTGAATAACAAGAGTCTGGGAAAGAAAAAGATAGAAGATAATTATGCTTTGTTTGATGTACCGTTTGTGAGTGGAGAGAATCTGCTGGAAGCTGTTGCTGTGACTGGGGATAATAAGTTGCGTGATATGCTTCGGATTCAGTTCCAGTTGGTAGGCTCGCAGTTGAAAGACGAAGCTGTGCCATTTACGGAATTAAATGTAATGTTAGGTTCTCCGAGATATTTTGAAGACCGTGCGGCAAACGTAGCATGGATTCCCGAACAGGAATATAAGCCCGGTAGTTGGGGATTTATCGGCGGAACATCTTATCGTCGTCAAACAGGATTCGGTACCATGCTTGGTTCGGATATCGATATTCACGGAACGGACATGAATCCAATCTTCCAGACCCAACGCGTTGGAATAAAATCTTTTAAGGCTGATGTACCAAATGGAGAATATTCCGTATATTTGCACTGGGCAGAGTTGGAGTCGGACAAAGAAAGAGAAGCATTGGTTTATAATCTGGGAGCTGACTCGGAACAAACATTTGCCGGAAATCGCAGCTTTGGTATTTCAATCAATGGAACAACCGTTTCAGATGATTTCAACGTAGCCCGTGATTACGGATATGCCCGTGCTGTTATCAAAAAGTTTGTAATAACAGTAAAGGATGGAAAAGGAGTAAGTGTCGACTTTCATAAAAAAGAAGGAGAACCTATTCTGAATGCTATTCGTATTTATAGAAACTATTAATCATAAACACAGTTCGTATGCTTAGGTCTATTTATTTACTGTCTTTTTTCCTCCTGCAATCCCTGTTTGCTTTTGCAGGAAATGTAAAGGAAAGTGTTCCATCCACTTTTGATTTGTATGTATGCATCGGTCAATCCAACATGGCGGGGCGTGCAACATTGACTCCGGAAGTCATGGATACGCTGCAAAATGTATATCTATTGAATGATAAGGGGAATTTTGAACCGGCAGTAAATCCTCTCAATCGTTATTCGACAGTCCGTAAAGACCTGTCGATGCAACGTTTGGGACCGGCTTATGGTTTTGCCAAAGAAATGACGCGGAAAACGAAACGCCCTCTCGGACTGGTAGTAAATGCGCGTGGTGGTTCTTCTATCAACTCTTGGCTAAAAGGCAGTAAAGATGGGTATTATGAAGAAGCCCTCTCCCGGATTCGGGTTGCGATGAAACAGGGAGGCGTTTTGAAAGCGATCCTTTGGCATCAGGGAGAAGCCGATTGCTCTAATCCGGAAGCATATAAACAAAAACTGATTTCTTTGGTGAAAGATCTGCGGGAAGATTTAAACATGCTGGATCTACCGGTTATTGTCGGACAGATTTCTCAATGGAACTGGACGAAGAGAGAAGCGGGGACTGTTCCCTTTAATCAGATGATTAAAAAAGTATCTTCATTTATCCCTCATTCTGATTGGGTATCGTCGAAAGGATTGGGATGGTATAAAGATGAGAAGGACCCTCATTTTAATACAGAAGCACAATTATTATTAGGAAAACGTTATGCGGAAAAGGTATGGAAGTTCTATAAGCATAAATAAGGTCAATCGGGAATCTCTGTTGGCGGTACTATATGAATAAACGTGAGATCGCTGATTGATGTAGAAAAAATAGTGACGGTATATGCTCAGGATACTAACGGTATCGCTGTCATATACCGTCACTATTTGCATTGGATAGCGTCACTATTTTTTATGTAGAATAGCTTATTTATGGAAGCCTTTTTAATTCCCTCAATGAACTTTTTATGCCCCATCTTAGGTTGTGAATAACTAAATACTGCCTTGTTGATAGAAAAGGGGACTATTTGGTTAATTGTTTTATTATAAACCAATTAACCTGTTAATAACTTTGTTGATATCCTTGTTGATAACTGAAATGAGGTTGTGAATAAAGTCAGTAAAGAAGAGTTGTCATAAAAAAGAAGAACCGCATTTCTGCGATTCTTCTTTTTTTTTAGTTGCGGAGATCCGACTCGAACGAATGACCTTTGGGTTATGAGCCCAACGAGCTACCAACTGCTCCACTCCGCGATGTTTAACGGGTGCAAAGGTACGGCTTTTTTTGAAACAAACAAATAATTCGCTGAATATTTTTCGAATAAATCATCACTTTTTTCTTATTAGGTTGAGAATGAACGAAATAATGATGAAACTTTTTCTTAGCACCTATTAATATACAAATGTTAATATTCTCTCTGTTTTCTTGTATGGTCTAAAGAAAAGAATTACTTTTGCTCAAAATATTCAGCAATGTGCAATTTATAACCTATGACCGTATCCAAGACAAAAGCCAAGTTAGTAGATGTAGCCCGTCAGCTTTTTGCGAAGATGGGAGTAGAAAACACAACTATGAATGATATCGCTCTTGCTTCTAAAAAAGGGAGACGAACGCTCTATACTTATTTTAAAAGTAAGGATGAAATTTATTTGGCTGTTGTGGAATCGGAATTGGATATTCTGTCGGATATGATGAAGCGGGTAGCCGAGAAAAATATCTCACCGGACGAGAAATTGTTGGAGATGATATATACCCGGTTGGACGCGGTAAAGGAGGTCGTCTATCGAAACGGAACACTGCGTGCTTATTTCTTCCGTGATATATGGCGGGTGGAGAAAGTTCGCAAGAAGTTTGATGCAAAGGAAGTCCAGCTTTTTAAAGCCGTTCTTTTGGAAGGACAGGCAAAAGGAGTTTTCCATATTGATGATGTGGAGATGACTGCCGACTTGATACATTATTGTGTGAAAGGTATTGAAGTTCCTTATATTCGTGGACATATAGGTGCACATCTGGATGAAGATACAAGAAATAGATATGTGTCCAACATTGTGTTTGGCGCACTGCATAGAACAGAAATTTAATTAAATAACTTTTAGTATGGGATTATTAGACGGAAAAACAGCCATTGTAACCGGTGCTGCTCGCGGTATTGGTAAGGCTATTGCTCTTAAGTTTGCCGCCGAAGGCGCAAACATCGCATTTACTGACCTTGTCATTGACGAAAATGCAGATAATACAGTTAAAGAATTGGAAGCAATGGGCGTGAAAGCCAAAGGTTATGCTTCTAATGCTGCTAACTTTGAAGATACTGCAAAGGTTGTAGAAGAAATCCACAAGGACTTCGGACGTATCGATATATTGGTAAACAATGCCGGTATCACTCGTGACGGCTTGATGATGCGTATGAGCGAACAGCAATGGGATATGGTAATCAATGTGAACCTGAAGTCTGCATTTAACTTCATCCACGCTTGTACACCTATCATGATGCGTCAAAAAGCTGGTAGCATTATCAATATGGCCTCTGTTGTAGGTGTTCACGGAAATGCAGGACAGGCTAACTATGCTGCTTCTAAAGCAGGTATGATTGCATTGGCTAAGTCTATCGCACAAGAGTTGGGGTCTCGCGGCATCCGTGCCAACGCTATCGCTCCGGGATTCATCCTGACAGACATGACAGCCGCTCTTTCTGACGAAGTAAGAGCTGAATGGGCAAAGAAAATTCCTTTGCGTCGTGGTGGTACTCCTGAAGATGTGGCAAACATCGCTACCTTCCTGGCTTCTGATATGTCTTCTTATGTATCAGGTCAAGTGATTCAGGTAGATGGTGGTATGAATATGTAATCGAACAGAATGACTGTTGTATACGAAGACAACCATATCATTGTAGTCAACAAGACCGCTTCCGAGATTGTCCAGGCAGACAAGACGGGGGATACGCCGCTTTCGGAGACTGTGAAACAGTACCTGAAAGAGAAGTACCAGAAACCCGGAAATGTTTTCCTCGGTGTGACACACCGGCTGGACCGCCCCGTAAGCGGTCTTGTTATTTTTGCCAAAACGAGTAAGGCACTGACAAGGCTCAACGAAATGTTTCGCACCAGTGAGGTGAAAAAGACTTATTGGGCAGTCGTGAAAAATGCGCCGAAAGAACCGGAGGGTGAATTGGTACATTTCCTTGTGCGCAATGAAAAGCAGAATAAAAGTTATGCATACGACAAGGAAGTGCCGAACAGCAAGAAAGCGATCTTGCATTACCGGTTGATCGGTCATTCGGAAAATTACTTCTTACTCGAAGTTGATTTAAAAACCGGACGGCATCATCAGATCCGTTGTCAACTGGCAAAAATGGGATGTCCTATCAAGGGAGATTTGAAGTATGGTTCTCCACGCTCCAATCCGGACGGGAGTATTTGCCTGCATGCCCGGAGAGTGAGATTCATACATCCTGTCTCCAAAGAACTGATAGAGCTTGAAGCTCCCCTTCCCGAAGGAAATTTATGGAAAGGATTCACCATAGAATTCTAAGACCTATGCAAATAATAGGCCTATAAAAAACAGTTAAAGAAATTAAACGGGCTATTTCAGTCCGTTTACTTTTTGTAAGTCATTAACTCCACAAAGGGTGTTCCCCTTTTGACCACAGCAAACATTCTTCCTACTAGTTTAAACTTGACTGCATTTAGCACTACTCCATAAGCTTTCCCTTCCTTCCTTTTCCTTTCATAATACTCTTTCATTTCCTTATCCCATACAATCGCTGAATTAGCAGCTTGTGAAAAGATCCGCTTTTCAAATAGTTTTTGCTCCCG
>NZ_GG774809.1:138190-158726 GCF_000163675.1 Bacteroides sp. D22
CCGCATTGTTTCTTTGTAGGAACGTAAATAACAACATCCAAAGTTTTTTTTTGAGATGTCAATGCCAATAAACCATTTCTTTTCCATATTTTTGCACTATTAAAGGGTTAACCATAGGTTGAACAAACTATATCCTTTAATAGGCCAACGACCTAAAATTCTAATTGGATCTGTTCAACTGATAAGGAAAGAAGGACTAATTCCGTGGATAGGGCTTCTGCCTAGAGGACACAATGGGTCACCTACTTTCCTTGGTTAACTTGTTTTAACCACAAAGGTAATATTTCAACCTTTATTTTTCACAGTGCAAATCTAAAGGAGGACACAGAGAAAACTTATTGAAAATCAAAATAGAAAGAATTTTATAGCTCTGTATAATTTGTGTTCTCCATGGTGAGAACTTGTCAAACGAAAAACGTATGAGGCATAAAAATCATTTCTGTTGACGTTCGTCAAACTCCAGTTCGACCTTTACAGGAAAATGATCCGAAGGAGTACGGGCTTGATAAGCTTTGATGTCGATTTCTTCCGGGCAGTCGTTTGCATTCTCCTTCTCGCCGTTTCCTACTATACTACGGTAGGTATCTGTCAGTATCCCATATCTTTTTACATGAAAAGCTGGAGATACGAACACATGGTCGATACGACTTTCGGTAAAACTATTTGGGTTGAAACTATTGAAGGTTCCGTTTGTAGCATAGCGGAAATCGCATTTTTCGTATGAGTCGCAGAGCACTCCTTTTTCCACAAAGGCGTTGTATGACTGGTGAGTCTGGTCGACATTGAAGTCACCGGTTAAGATGGCCGGAAGATTTTTGCCTTTACCGAGCTCTTTCATCTTTTCTTGTACGAGATACGCACTTTCAACACGTGCTTTTTTACCGATATGGTCCATGTGTAAATTGAAGAAAAGGAACTCAAAACCGGTATCTTTGCATTTGAAGTGACCCCAACTGCAAATACGCGGCAACACCGCATCCCAACCTTTGCTCGGCACATCCGGAGTTTCCGACAGCCAAAAATCGCCTTTCTCTATAATATCGAACTTGTCTGTACGATAGAAGATCGCGGAATGTTCGCCTTGAGTTTTACCGTCATCACGGCCTACACCGATATAATCATAACCGGGAAGAGCTTCTTTCATATCTTTCAGTTGGTGAAGGAAACATTCTTGAGTTCCGAAAATATCAAAATCATGATATTGAACCATCTTGGCGATGACCGGGTAGCGTTGTCCCCAACCGTTTCCGTGGAGCGAATCGTTGCCGTTGGCGTTTCTTAAGTTGTAAGAAGCAACGGTGAATGTAGTAGGCTGATAGTTGCTTTGGCAACCGCAGAAGGCTATCGTAACCAGGGTAATTAGTAAAAGACTTTTGAGTTTCATGTTTTTATAGTTTGTTTGGTGGATAATTCATTGACCTCCAAAGGTACAATATTTTATTTAAAAGAAAGAAAGGAAAGCGCATCTTTTCCGGGGGGATTATTTATTAAATAATAAAAAAGCCATCCCCGGAATAGACGAAAGTAGGGATGGCTTTTTTTTGTAGTGTGCTTACTATTCTTCGGCAGACTATGTTTTGCATGTTGTTGGCAAGGTTATTCCTTGACAGGCACAGCCGGTTTGTCTTTGGATGCAGTGTCTGTGACAACTGTATCATTGACATTGGCGGCTAATGCAATCAGTGATGCCTTTGCAGGCGCGTCTTCTTTAGTTACAGTATCTTTTACTACTGTATCATTGACAACTGTCGCATTGATTTCTGTCGGGGCTGTCACAGCTTCCGCAGAACTCTGCGCCTTTACAAGGAATGAACCACCACAAACAAACATAAACATTGCTACTACTAATACTAATTTCTTCATAATCGTTTGCTTTAATGATAATTAGACATATGTTTTCAATTCTCTCTTTTGTGTTAAGGAATTGGTTATTGCTTTTTCGCTAACGTCTAATTAAAGATCAAAGCGTGTGCCAAAATAGAAGAATATATGGTAAGTAGTTGATAAATAAAGATATGTGGAAATAGAACCAACCTGGACATTGGGGAAGTGTGTGTAGAGTGTGTGGAAACTGTGGCGGGGAGTGTGGAATTATTCCACACTCCCCGCCACAAATCTTTTGTCTGGTTATCTATTTTACTTCATCCGGCCAGGGACAAGGTTTGCCGGTGGCATTGAAAGCGGGCCGCTGTGCGTCTACTTTTCTTAGATAGCTGCCCAGTTCTTTAGAAAGTTTCTTCACGATGTCCGGATGCTGTGCACTGAGATCGTTACTTTCGCCTATATCATCGGAAATATTGAACAACTCTTTCTTGCCTGTTCCATAGTAATAAATCAATTTCCAGTCGCCGTTGCGGACCGCGCAATTGAAGTTGATTCCGGGACCGTCATTTCCCCAGTTGTTCGGCATATTCCAGAAAAGGCTCCGGCCTTTGGAAGGATTGCCTGTCTGTTTCAACAGAGGGACAAAACTGATACCGTCTATCGGCTGAACTGTTTTGTATTTTTTGATTCCTGCCATTTCGAGGATCGTGGGGTAGAAATCTTCGATCAACAGATACTTGTCACATTTGCTGTCCGGAGCCACTACGCCCGGCCAACTGACAATCAAAGGCTCGCGGATACCTCCTTCGTAAGTAGAGCCTTTGCCGCTGTTCAAGGGATAATTCTGTGTATGCAGTTTGCCGTCACGCCATCCCGATTCGGATGCAAGTCCTCCGTTATCGCTCATAAAGATGATGATGGTGTTATCGGCTTCTCCATTCTTTTCCAGCCAGTCCATTAAGTCACCAAGACTTTTGTCCATCCCTTCGATGAGGGTGGCATAAGCTGCTTCGTGGTCGGTCATTCCTTTCTTCTTGTATTTGTCATAGAAACGTTTATCCTTGTTAAGCGGTATGTGGATAGCATATTGAGCCATATACAGATAGAGCGGTTGGTTGTATTTTTTTGCTTTATCCAGTGCTTTAATAGCTTCCAAAGTCAGCGCTTCGGTTACAAAAGTTTCTGTACCCCAATACTTCTCCAGTCCGGGGACAGCCATCAGTGAGATCGGTTTCCCGTCTTTGGTATGTCCGTAGTTCTCTTCGCCGAGATAGCTGGCGAGTCCGCCGGCAGCGTGTCCGGCAATATTTACTTCGAATCCCCAATGGTGTGGATCTTCTCCCGGAGTGTCTATGGCACCGAAATGGGCTTTTCCGCAATGGATGGTATGGTAACCGCTATCTTTTAGAATTTGTACGAAGGAAGTACCAACGAAAGTATTGTTTGTGCCGGGTACTTGGCTGATACCATTATAATTCCACTCCGGCACAGTTAGCTGTTTATCTTTGCGGTCTGTCATGGTATTTTTTTTGAGTGTCCAGTTCGTTACCCGGTGACGCGCTGCGTTAGCTCCGGTGATGAGGCTACATCTGGAAGGAGAACTGATACTGCTTGCATATGCTTGGGTAAACATCATTCCCTGCCGGGCAAGACGTTCCATATTAGGCGTTTCATACAATTCGTTGTAGTGTGTCTTTTGCGTCCAGAATGGGAGAGAGGTGTCTTGCCATCCCATATCATCTACCATAAAGAGAATGATGTTGGGACGTTTGTCTGTACGTTCTGCCTGAATGTTGCCCTGTGCTTGCAGGCTGGTTGCAGCAAGCGGCACAAGTGCGAGGGGGAATAGCGTCTTTTTATTCATGGGGTAGTTGTTAAGTGTTTTTGTTGACTATTTCGATTTTAATTGTGATTCTCACGCTATTGAGGTAGTATACACCTTAATAGATTACAAATGTACTCAAATAAAGCTTTCTCTAATATATAATTTCTTTCATTTAATATAGAAGTTTCATTTATATTGGTGAAGGGAATGAGTGAAACGGGGCAAGAATGAATAAAACCAATACCTAACATGAAGTATATGGTTCGATACTACGTAATATCGACTCTATATCACGATTTTAAAGTTGATTTATGGATAGACAACTAGAGTCGTCTGTTCGGTCAACTGAAGTCGGCGACTTAGACTACTGCAGTCGGCTGTATGGTCAACTATAGTCGGCTGACATCATGTTAACTATTTCAATACGGTATCCGGCCATATTCATCTTCTTATGTCCTTCTATTTATGTCCTTCCATATAAGGATACACCAAATCTTTTGTTTGAGCCGGGGATTATTTTTTTAAGAGTGTGAAGGGTATGAAAAGCTAAAACGAGGTCATTAAATCACAGCAAACATCTGTCATACCACAACTTACGAGTCTGTGAAACTTGTGGAAGGCAAAAGTGAACTTTTATTTCTAAGTTGGCAGAGAAGTTGATATACTTTATTTTACCATGATTTTTGAAAAGAATCAAACCGCCGCTAGTTTGATTCATAACCAACCGTGCAGTCATGAACAAAATTCTCTTCTGTACCCTCTGTGTCATCTGTGGTGAAAACTACACTGAAATAATGTTTTCAACAAAAGTGCTGGAAAAGGTGCAGCTAATTGGGGAGACAGCGGATTACGCCGGTAAATCTACAAGGTTATAGATTTATATTATATAATTTCAGTTTATTATATAATGTCTTCCGGTCAATATTCAGTAATTGTGCCGCTTTGCTTTTATTATTCCCGGTTTGGCGCAGTGCTTCCAGAATATGCTCTTTTTCAGTCTCTTCATTGCGTAGTGCAATACTAGTGCTACTCAATGTAGGAGTTTCTAAAAGCTCGGTTCCCAGTTCCAGTAAAGTGATGAAACTGCTTTGTGCCAATAAAGTCGCTCTTTTGACGATGTTCTTCATTTGGCGTAAATTTCCCGGCCAATGATAATTCAATAAAGCCTGTGATGCTTTCGCGTCAAAACCAATCAGGTGTTTATCCAGTTCCTTGTTTGCCTGGTCGAGGAAGAAGTTGGCAAAGAGTAGAATATCTTCTTTCCGTTCTTTCAGATCGGGCATCCGGAGGGTAAATTCATTGATGCGATGGTAAAGATCTTCACGGAAAGTACCTTTCTCAATACCCTGTTCCAGGTTCTCATTGGTGGCGGATACCAAACGAATATCTACCGATATCTCCTGTGTAGAGCCTACCGGACGTATTTTTCTCTCTTGCAGAGCACGAAGCAGTTGTATCTGCACTTCGTAACTAAGATTCCCGATTTCATCCAGAAAGATAGTACCTCCGTTGGCAGCAACGAAAGCACCGGTTTTATCAGTCAACGCACCTGTAAACGACCCTTTTACATGACCGAAAAACTCGGAAGCCGCCAGTTCTTTCGGGATAGAGCCACAATCTACGGCAATAAACGGCTTATCGCTTCGTTTGCTAAGTTGGTGAATACGGTGTGCCACATACTCTTTTCCAGTTCCGCTGGAGCCGTTGATAAGGACGGACATATTGGTCGGAGCTACCAAACCTACATAATTGTAGAGTTGCTTGGCTGCGTCACTTTCTCCTTCCAGATAAGCACGGTTGTTTTCTGTTGAATCTTTCGATGAGGTAGAAGAGCCTTTTTTAGAAGACGATTTAGCTGTGTGATGAGTAGCGGGAGTTTCTCCGGACTGTAAACATTCAGAGATTTTCTTCAGTAACTCTTCCGGATTCACCGGCTTGGCGATATAATCACGTGCTCCTAGTTTCATAGCTTGCACGGCAGATTGTATATCCGCATAGCCGGTCATGATAATCAAAGGAATGTCCATGCCTTGTTCGTTCATCCATTTCAGTAGATCAATGCCTTCATGGTCGGGTAGCCGCAGGTCTGATAGAACCAGATCGACGTTTTGGCTTTCGATATGTTTCCGGGCACGGGCAATATTACTCACTGATGATACTTCAAAGCCCTTTTTTCCTAACCAGGTTTTTAGCATCATTCCAAAAGTGATATCATCTTCAACGATCAATATGGAGCTCATCATGTCAGGTTTTGATTCTTTTAAGTCACAAAGGTAAGAGGTTTTGGGTGAAAGTGGTATATTTGCAAACTTAAATTAAATAAAAGTGTTATGAAAAAGATTCTATTGATCATATTAACCATATCGTTTTGCGGACTTACTGCCTGCAAAACCGGAACAAAAAAAGGAGGAGACATGGATAAAGAAACGTTGGTAAAGATTGAAACAACTTTAGGAGACATTGAGGTGAAACTGTACAATGAGACACCGAGACATCGTGATAATTTTATCAAACTGGTGAAGGACGGAGTTTATGAAGGTACACTGTTTCACCGTGTTATCAAAGATTTTATGATTCAGGCCGGTGATCCGGACTCAAAAAATGCGCCGAAAGGAAAAATGCTGGGTACCGGAGACGTAGGTTATACCGTTCCCGCTGAATTTGTATATCCTAAATATTTCCATAAGAAAGGTGCCCTGTCCGCTGCCCGCCAGGGGGATAACGTGAACCCGAAGAAGGAATCTTCCGGTTGCCAGTTCTATATCGTGACAGGTAAAGTGTTTAACGACTCTACTCTGCTGGGAATGGAAAGCCAGATGAATGAGAATAAGATAAATGTTATTTTCAATACACTGGCACAGAAACACATGAAGGAAATCTATAAGATGCGGAAAGCAAACGATGAAAACGGTCTTTATGACTTACAGGAAAAACTGTTTGCGCAGGCACAGGAGATGGCTGCCAAAGAACCGGAATTCCATTTCACTCCGGAACAGATTGAAGCCTACACCACGGTGGGTGGTACTCCGCATTTGGATGGCGAATATACCGTGTTTGGCGAAGTGGTGAAAGGAATGGACATTGTGGATAAGATCCAGCAGGTGAAAACAGACCGCAGCGACCGTCCCGAAGAAGATGTAAAGATAACAAAGGTGACAATACTTGACTGAATCGTATGAAAATCAACAGGCATATTCTTGATAATGGGTTACGTCTGGTACATTCGCAGGACGAGAGTACGCAGATGGTTGCCCTTAATATATTATATAATGTGGGAGCTCGCGACGAAGATCCCGAGCATACCGGCTTTGCCCATCTGTTCGAACACCTGATGTTCGGAGGGTCGGTGAATATTCCCGATTATGACATGCCGCTTCAATTGGCGGGTGGAGAGAATAATGCCTGGACGAATAATGATATAACCAATTACTACCTCACTGTACCTCGTCAGAACGTAGAAACCGGCTTTTGGCTGGAATCCGACCGGATGTTGAGTCTTGACTTTAGCGAACGGAGCCTGGAGGTACAGCGGGGAGTGGTCATGGAAGAGTTCAAGCAGCGTTGTTTGAACCAACCTTATGGAGATGTCGGACATCTTTTGCGCCCTCTGGCTTATCAGACGCATCCTTATCAATGGCCTACGATCGGAAAAGAGTTGTCGCATATTGCCAATGCTACGCTGGAAGAAGTAAAGGCATTCTTTTTCCGTTTTTATGCTCCTAATAATGCAATATTGGCTGTGACCGGCAATATCTCTTTCGAAGAGGCAGTTGCTTTGACGGAAAAATGGTTCGCTTCTATTCCTCATCGGGAAGTTCCTTTGCGGAACCTGCCACAAGAACAGGAACAGACAGAAGAACGGCGGTTGACGGTAGAGAGAAATGTGCCTCTCGATGCTTTGTTTATGGCCTATCACATGCCCGACCATCGGCATCCGGATTATTATGCATTTGATATTTTGTCGGATGTGTTGAGCAATGGGCGCTCCAGTCGATTGAACCAGCGTTTGGTACAACAGAAACAATTATTTTCGAGCATAGATGCCTATATTTCAGGCAGTGTAGATGCGGGGTTATTCCATATTAGTGGCAAGCCTTCGGCTGGTGTCACTCTGGAACAGGCGGAAGCGGCAGTAAGGGAAGAACTGGAACGGTTACAGCAAGAACTGGTTGACGAACAGGAACTGGAAAAAGTGAAGAACAAATTTGAGTCTACCCAGATATTCGGCAACATCAATTATTTGAATGTGGCAACCAACCTGGCCTGGTTCGAATTGCTTGGCCGGGCGGAAGACATGGAAAAAGAAGTAGAACGTTATCGTTCTGTCACGGCGGAACAATTGCGGACAGTAGCCCAATCCGCTTTCCGGAAGGAGAACGGAGTTGTACTTTACTATAAGAAACAACAAAATTAAATTCTCTCTTTTTTATAATTTATCAGTGAAAGGGGAAAGCCCCTTTGCCTGAAAATGGAGATACGTTTAGGTAACGGAAAAGTAAATGAGACATATTTATAGTACATATAAAGAGCATTACAAAGCACTAATTTTTCTCGGACTACCGATTGTGATCGGGCAAATAGGAGTGATCGTTCTCGGATTTGCTGATACATTAATGATTGGGCATCATAGTACGATTGAGCTGGGAGCAGCTTCCTTCGTAAATAATGTGTTTAATCTGGCGATTATTTTCAGTACAGGGTTTTCGTATGGACTGACTCCCATTGTAGGAGGGCTGTATGGGACTCATCAGTATGCTCCTGCCGGACAGGCATTGCGCAACAGTTTGTTGGCAAATCTGATGGTTGCGTTGCTGCTGACTATATGTATGACCGTTCTTTATCTGAATATAGAGCATCTCGGACAGCCGGAAGAATTGATTCCTCTGATTAAACCGTATTACCTTGTTTTGCTTGCTTCATTAGTGTTTGTCATGCTTTTCAATGGATTCAAGCAATTCACAGACGGAATAACGGATACCCAAACCGCCATGTGGATATTGCTTGGAGGAAATGTCTTGAATATCATAGGAAACTATATCCTGATTTACGGTAAACTCGGATTGCCTGAATTAGGTTTGTTGGGAGCAGGTATCAGTACGCTGTTTTCGCGTATTGTGATGGTGATTGTATTTATAATCATCTTTATGCGTAGTCCGCGTTTCGTCCGTTATAAGATTGGCTTTTTCCGTTTAGGATGGTCACGCGCTGTATTTGGACGCTTGAATGGACTAGGATGGCCGATTGCTTTCCAGATGGGAATGGAGACAGCCTCCTTTAGTTTGAGTGCTATCATGATCGGTTGGCTAGGTACGATCGCTTTGGCTTCTCATCAGGTGATGTTGGCTATTTCGCAGTTTACCTTTATGATGTATTACGGTATGGGGGCTGCTGTTGCTGTTCGTGTCAGTAATTTCAAAGGGCAGAACGACATCGTCAATGTACGCCGTTCCGCCTATGCCGGTTTTCATCTGATGATGACATTGGGTGTCGTGCTTTCCTTGATTGTCTTCCTTTGCCGGAATTACTTGGGAAGCTGGTTTACCGACAGCCAGGAAGTGGTTGCTATGGTGACATCTTTAATTTTTCCTTTCCTTGTCTATCAGTTTGGCGACGGGCTTCAAATCACTTTCGCCAATGCTTTGCGTGGAATTTCAGATGTAAAACTAATGATGGTTATCGCCTTTATCGCCTATTTCGTTATTTCGCTTCCCGTAGGATATTTCTGCGGCTTTGTAATGGGATGGGGGATAGTAGGTGTCTGGATGGCATTTCCTTTTGGTCTGACGAGTGCGGGACTAATGCTCTGGTGGCGTTTCCACTACATGACAAAACTCCCCGAACCCCACCCCAAAACCTAATACTTAATACTTAAAACTTTTATCCCAATGGCTTCCTTCCGTTTTACAAAGTTGAAAATAACCGCCGGTTACACTTTGTTACTGGCGATCCTCCTTTTCTCGCTGGTGTTTGTACATCGTGAGATGGAAGCATTGTCGGCAGCCGACGATCAGCAGAACTTAAGAACTGATAGTCTATTGACCCTTCTCCACGAGAAAGATCAAAACACGATTCAGATGTTGCGGGTGTTAAGTGAAGCAAACGACAGCCTTCTCTCTGCTTCGGAGATTGAAGAAATCATTTCCGAACAAGATTCTGTCATTACCCAGCAACGGGTACAACATCGGGTCATTACCAAGCGTGACTCGTTAATAACTACTCCTAAAAAGAAGGGATTCTTCAAACGGCTCGCCGAAGTGTTTTCCCCTTCTAAACAAGACAGTGCCGTATTAGTTAATACATCGCTGGAAGTAGCCACTGATACCATTCTCCAACCGACTACCTCTAAAGATTCTCTTCAACAGAAAATCCGCATGGCTACCGAAGAAAAACGGCTGCAACGGAGGAAAACCATCCGGCGTACCAGTACGAAGTACCAGCGGATGAATACGCAGTTGACGGCACGAATGGATAGTCTGATTAAACAATATGAGGAAGAAATGACCCTGCGTGCCCGTCAGGATGCCGAACTTCAACAGGAAGTGAGGATGCGGTCGGCACGTATCATCGGCGGTATCGCGGTTGGTGCCGTACTATTATCTGCTTTTTTCCTGATATTGATTATGCGGGATATCTCTCGCAGCAACCGTTATCGTCAGCAATTGGAGGTGGCGAATAAACGCGCGGAAGATTTGCTTGTTGCCCGTGAGAAATTAATGCTGGCCATTACCCACGACTTTAAGGCGCCGCTGGGGTCAATCATGGGATATACCGAACTTCTGTCCCGGCTGACAGAAGATGAACGGCAACGTTTCTACCTCGACAATATGAAAAGCTCTTCGGAACATTTGTTGAAACTAGTCAGTGACTTGCTCGATTTCCATCGGCTCGATCTCAATAAAGCGGAAGTGAACCGTGTAACCTTTAACCCTTCCCAGCTGTTCGACGAAATTTATGTCAGTTTCGAACCTTTGACCGCTGCCAAAGGTTTAGCCTTGCAATGTCACGTCGCCCCGGAACTAAACGGAAGATACATCAGTGATCCTTTGCGACTCCGGCAAATAGTGAACAACCTTTTGTCTAATGCCGTAAAGTTTACTCAAAAAGGAGAGATTAGCCTGACAGCCGGTTATGATTCTTCTAAGTTAACCATCGCCATCGCCGATACAGGAAAAGGAATGGCATTAGAAGATCGTGAACGTATCTTTCAGGAGTTTACACGTCTTTCCGGTGCGCAGGGAGAGGAAGGTTTCGGACTCGGACTCTCTATTGTGAAGAAACTGGTAACCTTGCTTGAGGGAACTATTGACGTGCAAAGCACATTAGGAAAAGGAAGCTGTTTTACTGTAACTATGCCTCTTTATCCGGTAGGTAAATCCATTGCGGAAAGTGAATCTACTGAAAGCGAAAATGCGGATACAACAGAGGGGGCGGCCGCGATTCCTCCGATGAAAGTCATCCGTGTTCTTTTGATCGATGACGATAAGATTCAGTTGAATCTGACTGCTGCCATGTTGAAACAACATGGTATCGATGCGGTATGTTGTGAACAGCTGGAGCAGTTGATTGAACAGCTTCGCTCTTCCGTCTTCGATGTATTGCTGACAGATATACAAATGCCTGCCATTAACGGTTTTGATTTGGTGAAATTATTGCGGGCTTCTAATATACCACAAGCAAAAACAATCCCCGTCATTGCTGTGACCGCCCGTAGCGAAATGGATAAGGCTGCTTTACATGAACATGGCTTTGCCGGTTGTCTACATAAACCGTTTACAGTAAAAGAATTATTGATGACGGTAAATGAAGGGCAACTTTCGGCTGATGAAGCGCATATCACAGAAGATATGGCAACAGCCGGAATAAATTTCTCTGCACTTACTGCTTATTCTGAAGACGATCCGGAAGCGGCATCCTCCATTATTCAGACTTTTATTGAAGAAACAGGTAAGAATATCGAACGGATGCAACAAGCGCTGAACGATAAAGAGGTGGACGGGATAGCTGCTATGGCGCATAAGCTCCTCCCTCTCTTTACAATGATTGGAGCGGATGAAACCATAACTCCATTAAAGTGGCTGGAAGCTTGTCGTGGAGAAAAGTTCTCGGAAAAAATAGAAGAAACGACACTTAATATATTAGAGGCTGTCCGTAAAGTCATAAGTGAGGCAGAACGCTATTTGATAGTGATGAAAAATACCCGATAAGCTATTTTCTTCTACTCCTTGGCTAGTATCTGTATCTTTCTTACTATTAGCCAAACCTTTTTTCAAAATAATTTGTTTACTTTGTGTCACCTTATTTACACTGACACATTTTACATGAAACGAAAATGGATACGCTGGGTAAGCTGGATACTGCTTACTCCTATAATACTCTTTGTAATACTAATGGTATTGCTTTATGTTCCTCCCGTTCAGAATCTTTTGCGTCGGGAGGTTACTGCATACGCCTCTAAGGCAACCGGTATGCAGATTCAGGTGGAACGGATAGACCTTCGTTTCCCACTTAATCTGTTGGCTCGTGGCGTAGAGGTTATTCAACAGCCGGATACTCTTTTGTCTTTGGAAAGCCTGAATGTCCGTGTGCAGGCATGGCCGTTAATAAAAGGAAAAGTCGAAGTGGATGAAGTCACTTTGAGCCGGGTAGCCGTTAATTCAGCCAATTTGATGGAAGGAATGAAGATTAAAGGCGTTTTAGGACGTTTCTTCCTGCAAAGCCATGGTGTTGACTTGTCCAATGAAATAGCGATTATCAATCAGGCCGAACTGTCTGATACCCATGTGCAGTTGCTGATGAATGATACTACCACCACCCCTAAAGATACCACAGCCTCTGCTCCTGTAAACTGGAAAGTGGATCTTCATCAGTTGAAATTAAAGAATGTATCATTCAGTATGCAACTTCCTGTTGATTCCATGCGGATGGCAGCTCATATCGGGGAGGCTGCTATTGATGATGCACAGGCTGATTTGAAAAATCAGTTTTATGGTTTGAAGAAATTTCTGTTGTCGGGAACTTCCGCCAGTTACGATACAGGAACCGCGCAACCAATAGAAGGTTTTGATGCTTCCCATATTGCCGTTCGTGATGTTCGCATCGCTTTGGATTCCCTGTTGTATAAAGGCAGGGACATGAATGCGGTCATTCGTGAGTTTACAATGAATGAACGTTCCGGATTAAGTGTTGTTTCACTGACAGGAAGGGCATACTCTAATGATTCAATCATTAGTGTTCCCGGTTTAAAACTAAAAACCCCTCATTCTGAAATAGATTTATCTGCCCATACCTATTGGGAACTTGTCAACATCCCGACTACAGGACGTTTGTCCGCCAATCTCAATGCCTATATCGGCAAAGAAGATGTTATGTTATTTGCAGGAGGATTGCCTGATAGCTTTAAAGAAGCCTATCCATTTCGTCCGCTTGTCATTCGTGCCGGTACGGACGGTAACTTGAAACAAATGCAGATTTCCCGTTTTACGGTAGACTTGCCGGGTGCTTTTGCTTTAGAAGGCGGCGGTATGATAGAAAACCTGGCTGACAGCCTGACTCGTACCGGAACCATTGGGCTGAAAATGACAACTCAAAATTTGAACTTCCTGACCGCTCTGTCAGGAGAGGCTCCCAATGGTACGATTGTAGTCCCTGACAGCATGAATCTGGTGGCGAAAGTTGATATCAAAGGTCCTGAATATAAAGCAGGCCTCCGTCTGAAAGAGGGGAAAGGAGCTATGGACGTGAATGCAGCATTAAATACATCTACCGAAGTTTACAAAGCTGATCTGAAGATAGACAATCTGCAACTCCATAACTTCCTTCCGAAAGATTCTATCTACGAACTGTCTCTTTCGGCTGCGGCTAATGGTCGTGGACTGGATGTCATGTCTTATCATTCTTTTGCCAAACTGAATCTTTCATTAGATCAGCTTCATTATGCAAAATATCATCTCTCCAATCTTAATTTGACAGGAGACCTTAAAGGCGCACTGGTCACCGCACATCTGACAAGTGACAATGCTTTATTGAAAATGACAACCGATGCGGAATATAATTTGGCGCACAGTTATCCTGATGGTAAGATAACGGTTAATGTCACTCAACTGGATTTACATGAATTAGGAATCATGCCACAGCCAATGAAGCGTCCGCTTACTTTTAATTTAGCTGCCGAAGCTCGTCGGGATTTAGTCTCGGCACATTTCGTTTCTGGAGATATGAAACTCGACTTGAGCGCACGTTCCGGCGTTAATCCTTTAATTCGCCAATCTACTCACTTTGTGGATGTATTGATGAAGCAGATTGATGAGAAAGCATTGAATCACGCTGAACTGCGTAAGGCGCTACCGACGGCAGTTTTCTCTTTCTCTGCAGGACAAGAAAACCCTTTGGCATATTTTCTGGCTACTAAAAAGATAGCTTACCATGATGCTTCTGTGAAATTCGGAGCAGCTCCTAATTGGGGAATTAATGGAAAAGCCGCTATTCATGCTTTGAAAGTAGACACCTTGCAACTGGACACGATTTTCTTTACAGTCAAACAAGATACCACACTCATGAAATTGCGTGCCGGTGTTATTAACGGACCGAAGAATCCGCAATTCTCCTTCTCTACTACACTGACAGGAGAGATTCGTGACCGGGATGCGGAACTGCTGGTAGATTTTAAGAATGGAAAAGGAGAAACGGGCGTACTGCTCGGTGTCAATGCGCGTCCTTTGTTTGAAGGGCAAGGAAAAGGCGATGGATTAGCTTTCACATTAATCCCGGAAGAACCGATTATCGCCTTCCAGAAATTCCATTTTAATGAGAATCACAACTGGATTTATGTGCATAAGAATATGCGTGTATACGCTAATGTAGATATGTGGGACGATGAAGGAATGGGATTCCGTGTACATTCGGTGCGGGGGGACACTGTTTCTTTACAGAATATTGATGTCGAAATCCGAAGAATCAGTTTAGCCGAATTAAGCAAAGTACTGCCTTACTTCCCGGAAATAACCGGTTTATTCTCTGCGGAAGCACACTACGTGCAGACTGAAAAAGATCTTCAACTCTCGGTTGAATCATCTATTGACGAGCTGACTTATGAACGTCAACGAATTGGTGATGTAACATTAGGAGCTACCTGGTTGCCGGGCGAACAAGGGAAACAATATCTTAACGCTTATCTGAATCATGACAAAGTGGAAGTGATGGTGGCGGATGGCAAGCTGGTTCCAACCCAGACAGGGAAGGATAGTCTGGAAGTAAATGCCACTCTGGAGCACTTCCCGCTCCGTGTAGCGAACGTATTCATTCCCGATCAGATGGTTACATTAGCCGGTGATATGGATGGTAATCTGAACATTACCGGTAGCACCGAACAACCTTTGATTAATGGCGAACTGATATTGGATAGTGTTACTGTCCTTTCCCGGCAGTATGGTGCTAACTTCCGGTTCGATAACCGCCCGGTGCAGATAAAGAATAATCGTTTGGAATTTGATAAATTCGCTATTTATACAACAGGAAAGAATCCATTTACGATTGACGGATCTGTCGATTTCAGAGATATGTCCCGGCCGATGGCAAATCTGAATCTGCTGGCACAGAACTATACGCTTCTGGATGCCAAACGTACCCGTGAAAGTCTGGTTTACGGAAAAGTATATGCTGATTTCCGGGCAACGGTGAAAGGGCCGTTAGACGGATTGAATATGCGTGGAAACATGAGTTTGCTGGGCAATACAGATGTTTCTTATATATTGACCGATTCACCGTTGACTGTGCAGGACCGTTTGGGAAGTTTGGTAACCTTTACTTCATTTAGTGACACCACTACGGTTGTTCAGCAAGAAGTGCCGACTGTTTCTTTAGGCGGGCTGGATATGGTGATGATGGTACACATCGACCCGTCCGTTCGTTTGAAAGTCGATTTGGACGCAAGCAATGACAATCGTGTTGAACTGGAGGGAGGAGGTGACCTCTCTATGAAATATACTCCGCAGGGTGACCTGACATTGACCGGACGCTATACGTTGAGCGGCGGTTTGATGAAATATGCTTTGCCTGTCATCGCTGCCAAAGAATTTGCTATCGACAACGGCAGCTATGTGGAATGGACGGGAAATCCTATGGACCCGATGCTGAACTTCAAAGCAACCGACCGTATCCGCGCTTCTGTCTCCGAAGGAGAGAATGGTGGAACACGTATGGTTAATTTCGATGTGTCTATCGTCGTCAAGAACCGACTGGATAATCTTTCTTTCGCCTTTGACGTATCTGCCCCCGAAGACGCAACCATACAAAATGAATTGACGGCTATGGGCGCGGAAGAGAGAGGTAAACAGGCTCTATATATCATGGTTATGAAAACCTACCTTGGCACCGGACCGATTGGTGGCGGAGGTGGTGGACTGGGTAAACTGAATATGGGTTCTGCATTGAACTCCGTATTAAGTAGCCAAATCAACTCATTGATGGGAAACCTGAAAAATGCCAGTGTTTCTGTCGGTATCGAAGACCACGATCTGTCGGATACGGGTGGTAAGCGTACGGATTACAGTTTCCGTTATTCACAACGTCTCTTCAATAACCGTTTCCAGATTGTAATCGGAGGTAAAGTTTCTACGGGTGAGAATGCGACGAATGACGCGGAATCTTTCATCGATAACATCTCTCTGGAATATCGCTTGGATAGAACCGGAACCCGTTATGTCCGTCTGTTCTACGATAAAAACTACGAGAGTGTACTCGAAGGCGAGATTACGGAAACCGGAGTCGGTCTGGTACTTCGCAAGAAGCTGGATAAACTTAGCGAACTGTTCATCTTTAAGAAAAAGAAGTAAACATGAAAGGTATATATAGTAACATATTAATAAGTTGCCTGATGGGTATCATCTTATTTTCGGGTTGTTCGGTGACAAAGCATCTGCCCGAAGGGGAGGTACTTTATACAGGAGGAAAAACTGTCATACAGAATAAGTCGACAACACCGGTAGGAGGGACGGCCCTGACAGAGATTGAGGCGGCTCTTGATAAAACTCCCAGTACGAAGATGTTGGGAGGGCTTCTGCCTATTCCTTTTAAGATGTGGATGTACAATGACTTTGTGAAATATAAAAAAGGATTTGGAAAGTGGATGTTCAACCGTTTGGCTGCTAACCCTCCGGTATTTATTTCCACTGTCAATCCGGAGGTCCGCATCAAGGTGGCTACAAACTTGCTCCGTGATTATGGTTACTTCAATGGGAAAGTGACTTATGAAACATTGGTCGATAAGAAAGACAGCCTGAAAGCAAGTATTCTTTATACGGTAGACATGAAGAATCCTTATTTTATAGATACGGTTTATTATCAGCGTTTCACTCCCCAAACGTTGCGCATTATGGAACGGGGACGTCGAATGTCTTATATAAGTCCCGGCGAGCAGTTTAACGTGGTCGATCTGGATGAAGAGCGTACCCGTATCAGTACGCTGTTGCGTAACCGGGGATATTTTTACTTCCGTCCCGATTATATGACTTATCAGGCAGATACGACATTGGTTCCCGGTGGACATATCAGCCTTCGTCTGATTCCCGTTCCGGGATTACCCGCTGCGGCACAACGTCCTTACTATGTAGGAGATGCTTCTGTTTACCTGTTTGGCAAGAATGGTGAGGCGCCCAATGACAGCATGATGTATAAGAATCTGAATATACATTATTATAAGAAATTGCAGGTACGTCCGAATATGCTTTATCGTTGGTTGAACTATCAACAGTTTGTGCGGAATGCACAGATGCGGGCTTCCAATCGCACTCGTCTTTACAGTCAGTATCGACAGGAGCAGGTGCAGGAGAAACTTAGCCAGTTGGGAATCTTCAGTTATCTGGATTTACAATATGCTCCGAAAGATACGACAGCCGTTTGTGATACGCTGAACGTAACCATGCAGGCCACGTTTGCTAAGCCGCTGGACGCCGAACTGGAATTGAATGTCGTAACCAAAAGTAACGACCAAACCGGTCCCGGGGCATCATTCGGCGTCACCCGGAACAATGTATTCGGAGGTGGCGAGAGCTGGAACGTGAAGCTGAAAGGCTCTTATGAATGGCAAACCGGCGGAGGAGAAAAAAGCTCTTTAATGAACAGCTGGGAGATGGGAGTTTCTACTTCTCTGACTTTCCCGCGCGTGGTTTTCCCGCATTGGGGGAAAAGGGAGTTTGACTTCCCAGCTACCACTACATTCCGTTTATACATCGACCAGTTGAACCGTGCCAGGTATTATAAACTATTGTCATTCGGCGGAAATGCTACCTACGATTTCCAACCGACACGTACAAGCCGGCATAGTATCACCCCTTTCAAACTGACATTCAACGTCCTGCAACACCAATCGGAAGAGTTCAGGGAAATTGCCGATGCTAATCCTGCATTATATATCAGTTTGAAAGACCAGTTTATTCCTGCTATGGAATATACCTATACCTATGATAATGCTTCCGCACGCGGTATTAAAAATCCGATTTGGTGGCAATCGACTGTAACCTCTGCCGGTAACCTGACCTCGGTGATTTACCGTGCTTTCGGTCAGTCTTTCAGCAAAGAGGACAAACGTTTGCTGAACGTCCCTTTCGCGCAGTTTGTGAAACTGAATACGGAATTTCGCCATTTGTGGAATATGGACAAGAATAATAAGATTGCTTCCCGTGTAGCTTTGGGTGCTCTCTTCGCCTACGGTAATGCAACGATAGCCCCTTACAGCGAACAATTCTATGTGGGTGGTGCCAACAGCATCCGCGCTTTTACGGTACGTAGCATCGGCCCGGGCGGATACCATCCGGCAGAAAGCCGCTACTCTTACCTCGACCAGACGGGTACTTTCCGTTTTGAGGCAAATGTAGAATATCGTTTCCGTATCTTTAAGAGCATTTGGGGAGCCACTTTCCTGGATGCAGGAAACGTCTGGTTGATGCGCAAGGATGAGGCCCGTCCCAATTCACAACTCGAACTGAAAACATTCCCGAAACAGATCGCTTTGGGCACCGGTGTCGGTATTCGTTATGATATGGATATTCTTGTGTTCCGTCTTGATTTCGGTATTCCTTTGCATCTGCCTTACGATACAGAACGAAGCGGATATTACAATGTCACAGGATCCTTTATGAAAAATCTGGGAATACATTTTGCTATCGGTTATCCCTTCTAACGTTCTTTCTTTGTCTTGAAACAAAGAAAGAACCAAAGAAAATTCAAGGCTGCGTTTTTCCGGCTACTCCGGTGTTCTCTCCGGCTAAAGGGCAGAAACTCGCTTCGCTCAAACAGTCTGCCCTTTTTAACGCTGGAGAAAACGCCTGCGCTTAACGCCGGAAAAACGAGGCCGATCCCCTTTCGGCGTGTTTGCTGCATAGGTTAATGAATTACCGGATTTCTTGATTTGTCATTGATGTACTTTTGATTCTGCATGGGTTTACATGCCGAAAGGTTTTCCGACCTACTTTTTTCTCCGTTAAGCGAACACCCGTAACGAAGCGTTAAAAAGGGCAGATTGTTTGAGCGAAGCGAGTTTCTGCCCTTTAGCGTAGTGAAGGGTGTGAGTAGGAGAAAAAAGTCAGTCTTGAATTTTTCTTTGTTTCTTTCTTTTGTCTTGAAACAAAAGAAAGAAAGTTTTTGTAAATTTGCAACGAAATCTGATGCCGTTGACATCACTAACCTTTTAATATTACACAATTTATGAAACCAACTTTATTCTTATTGGCAGCCGGTATGGGTAGCCGTTATGGAGGCTTGAAGCAATTAGACGGACTGGGTCCTAATGGCGAAACTATTATGGATTACTCAATCTATGATGCTATCAATGCCGGATTTGGCAAACTTGTATTTGTAATCCGCAAAGATTTTGAACAAGATTTCCGTGATAAAATTATTTCCAAATACGAAGGTCACATTCCTTGCGAACTGGTATTTCAATCAATCGACGATCTTCCGGAAGGCTTTACTTGCCCGGCAGACCGTACCAAACCTTGGGGTACTAACCATGCAGTAATGATGGGTGCTGATGTGATTAAAGAACCGTTTGCAGTGATTAACTGCGATGATTTCTATGGTCGTGATTCTTTCCAGGTAATGGGCAAATTCCTTTCTGCTCTTCCTGAAAATTCAAAGAACGTTTATTCGATGGTAGGTTTCCGTGTAGGAAATACATTGAGCGAAAGCGGTACGGTATCTCGTGGTATCTGTAGTACAGATGCTAAAGGATTGTTGACTTCTGTAGTAGAACGTACGAAGATTCAACGTCTGGACGGTGAAGTGAAATATATCGGTGATGATGGCGAATGGACGGCTACTCCCGACACGACTCCGGTAAGTATGAACTTCTGGGGCTTTACTCCTGATTACTTCGCTTACAGCCAGGAATTCTTCAAGACTTTCCTAAGCGATCCGAAGAATATGGAAAACCTGAAGAGCGAGTTCTTCATCCCATTGATGGTAGATAAATTGATTAATGACGGAACTGCCACTGTTGAAGTACTGGATACTACCAGCAAGTGGTTCGGCGTCACTTATCCGGAAGACCGTCAGAGCGTAGTAGATAAGATTCAGGCATTGGTAGATGCCGGTGAATATCCTGCTAAGTTGTTCTAAAGAAGAGCCATTGATTAAGATAAAGAGCAGTCATTCATAAGAATGACTGCTTTTTTTGTTTTTCATAACGTATCATACTAAGTAGTCGTCCCTTAAAAAGTACTCATCTGCGGGATATTGCAAGAAAACAGTGTCCCGCAGATTTTTTCAACAAGTAGCCAAAGAACCCTCATGGCTCTTTTGAAGTTGTACGCTGCTGCGGCTAAGAGCAGATTGACAACATCCCCGAACACACCTTTATAAAAGTTGCGTCCTAAACGAAAGTCTGATTTCAAA
>NZ_GG774809.1:159018-182472 GCF_000163675.1 Bacteroides sp. D22
ACGGCACAGTATAGCGGGGAGAAAGCTTCTTCAAAACGGCGCCAGTCTATCTTATTGGCAAGCAGGTATAAGGGATGCCTGGGATTCAGCTGGTCTGTCAAAGAGCTGAACAAGGAGGGCTGAGGGGTGGTCTTGTTTATCATAATAATCTGCAAGTTTTCAACCATAAAGATACAAAAACTTGCAGATATATCAAAGCAATTTATATATTAATATGTTGATTATTAGGCGTAAAAGCACATTCTAAGGGGCGACTAAGTAGTATCTAATAAATATTCAGTATCTTTGCAGTCCAAAATGTTATAAATCAGAAGCAGAAGTGATTTCAGTAGAAGGATTATCAGTAGAATTTAATGCGACGCCGCTTTTTGAGGACGTCAGCTATGTAATTAATAAGAAAGACCGCATTGCATTGGTCGGCAAAAATGGTGCCGGCAAATCAACCATGCTGAAGATATTGGCAGGTTTGCAGTCATCGACACGCGGAGTGGTAGCTACTCCGAAAGATGTAACCATCGGATATTTGCCACAAGTCATGATTCTTTCCGACAACCGGACGGTGATGGGAGAGGCAGAACTGGCATTCGAACATATATTTGAGCTTCAGGCGAAGTTGGAACGGATGAATCAGGAACTGGCGGAACGGACAGACTATGATTCGGAAGAATATCATCAGTTGATAGACCGTTTCACGCATGAAAACGACCGGTTTCTGATGATGGGCGGTACGAACTTTCAGGCGGAAATCGAACGGACACTTCTTGGATTGGGATTCAGCCGGGAAGATTTTGAACGCCCTACTTCGGAGTTTTCTGGTGGATGGCGTATGCGTATCGAATTGGCAAAATTGCTTTTACGTCGCCCGGACGTGCTTTTGCTCGATGAGCCGACCAATCACCTTGATATTGAAAGTATCCAATGGTTGGAAAACTTTTTGTCTACACGTGCCAATGCAGTCGTATTAGTCAGCCATGACCGTGCTTTCCTGAATAACGTAACTACCCGTACCATCGAAATCACTTGCGGTCAGATTTACGACTACAAAGTGAAGTACGATGAGTTTGTAGTCCTGCGTAAAGAACGCCGTGAACAACAGCTCCGTGCTTACGAAAATCAGCAGAAACAAATACAGGATACAGAAGACTTCATCGAACGCTTCCGCTATAAAGCAACGAAAGCCGTACAGGTGCAAAGCCGTATCAAGCAACTGGAAAAGATAGACCGCATCGAAGTGGACGAGGAAGATAATTCCGCCTTGCGTTTAAAATTCCCTCCAGCCAGTCGTAGCGGAAACTATCCTGTGATTTGCGAAGATGTGCGCAAAGCGTATGGCAGCCATGTCGTTTTCCATGATGTCAACCTGACTATCAACAGGGGAGAGAAAGTGGCTTTCGTCGGGAAGAACGGAGAGGGTAAGTCTACCTTGGTGAAATGTATCATGGACGAGATTGATTTCGAAGGCAAACTAACGATCGGACATAATGTACAAATCGGTTATTTTGCGCAGAACCAGGCACAAATGTTGGATGAGAACTTGACTGTATTCGATACGATTGACCGGGTAGCGACAGGAGATATCCGTCTGAAGATACGTGATATACTGGGAGCTTTCATGTTTGGAGGCGAAGCTTCGGATAAAAAGGTGAAAGTCCTTTCCGGAGGAGAACGTACGCGATTGGCGATGATTAAACTTCTGCTGGAACCCGTAAATCTACTGATTCTGGACGAACCGACCAATCATTTGGATATGCGTTCGAAAGATGTTTTGAAGGAAGCTATCCGCGAATTTGACGGAACAGTGATTCTTGTCAGCCACGACCGTGATTTTCTGGATGGACTTGCGACTAAAGTATATGAGTTTGGTGGTGGACTTGTAAAAGAACACCTTGGAGGTATCTATGAATTCTTGCAAAAGAAAAAGATAGATAGCTTGAACGAGCTTCAGAAAGGAGCGGGATTGTCGGCTTCTCCCACGGCTTCAGCTAAAGGTAATGAACCTGAAACCGTTCAGCCTTCGGAGAATAAGCTCTCTTACGAAGCCCAGAAAGAACTTAATAAGAAGATTAAGAAACTCGAACGCCAGGTGGCGGACTGTGAAGCTTCAATAGAGGAAACCGAATCCGCGATTGCTATCGTAGAAGCGAAGATGGCAACTCCCGAAGGAGCTTCGGATATGCAGCTCTATGAACGGCATCAAAAACTGAAGCAACAGTTGGATGGCATTGTTGAAGAGTGGGAGCGGGTTTCGATGGAACTGGAAGAAGCGAAAAACTAGAACAAAACGCATACTTCCGGGCACTATGTGAGAGAAATGCTATACCTCGGTAGAAGGTATTCCTGGCGGGTATCTGTTTCTCGGTGTCGAAACAGGTGTTTCTCGTTGAGGAACGAGGCGTTCCTCGGTGTCGGTCACCTTCTTCCTCGGTGTCGGACTGCGGGTAGGATGATTGTTGATTAGAGAGACTATTTAATTATTTATACAATATGAAAGTAACCAAGTATTTACCAATTCTTGCCGTATGCCTTATGACAACAGGATGTAACAGTAAGAAAGAGGCCGTGCTGACGTCCGGTATCGACCTTGCTAATCTGGATACCACGGCTATGCCGGGTACAAGTTTTTATCAATATGCCTGTGGAGGTTGGGTGAAAGATCATCCGCTGACAGACGAGTATTCACGTTTCGGTACATTCGACATGTTGCGCGAAAACAGTCGTGAACAACTGAAAGCATTGATTGCCGAATTGGCAGCGAAGAAAGATAACGCACCGGGCAGTGCTGCGCAGAAAGTAGGTGATCTTTATAATATCGCAATGGATAGCGTGAAGCTGAATCAGGAAGGTGTAGCTCCGATCAAAGCAGAACTGGCAGCCATTGACGCTCTCAAGGATAAAGGAGAAATCTACGCATATATCGCAGAGAGCCAGAAGAAAGGCATCCGTCCTTACTTCACCATGTTTGTAAGTGCGGATGATATGAACAGTTCCATGAATATCGTACAGACCTATCAAGGTGGTATCGGAATGGGACAGCGTGACTATTATCTGGAGAATGACGAGCAGACTAAAAATATCCGTAATAAATATCAGGAACATATCGCCAAGATGTTCCAATTAGCAGGTTATGATGAGGCTACTGCACAGAAAGCGGTGAAAGCAGTGATGAACATCGAAACTCGCCTGGCGAAAGCGGCTCGCTCACAAGTGGAATTGCGTGATCCTCATGCTAATTATAACAAGATGGATAGGGCGACGCTGAAAAAGAACTTCCCTACTTTTGACTGGGATACTTATTTCACCGTTTCCGGTTTGAAAGATTTGAACGAAGTGAACGTAGGTCAGCCTGCTGCTATGAAGGAAGTAGCCGATGTGATAAACACCGTATCACTGGACGATCAGAAACTGTATCTCCAATGGGGATTGATAGATGCTGCCGCTTCTTATCTAAGCGATGATTTTGAAGCACAGAACTTCGATTTCTACAGCAGAACAATGTCTGGAAAGAAAGAAATGCAGCCTCGCTGGAAACGTTCCGTGAGCACCGTAGATGGTGTACTTGGCGAAGTGGTAGGACAGATGTATGTAGAGAAGTACTTCCCGGCTGCTGCCAAAGAACGTATGGTTACACTGGTGAAGAACCTGCAAACTTCTTTGGGAGAACGTATCAAAGGTTTGGAATGGATGAGTGAACCGACCAAGGAAAAAGCGTTGGAGAAACTGGCAACCTTCCATGTAAAAATAGGTTATCCTGATAAATGGAAAGATTACTCCGCACTGGAGATCAAAGATGATTCTTACTGGGCAAATATCAAGCGTGCCAACGAATGGGATTACAACGAAATGATTGCCAAAGCCGGCAAACCGGTAGACAAGGATGAATGGTTGATGACTCCTCAAACAGTGAACGCTTATTATAACCCGACTACCAATGAAATCTGCTTCCCGGCAGCTATCCTGCAACCTCCGTTCTTCGATATGAATGCGGACGATGCTATGAACTACGGTGCAATCGGCGTGGTAATCGGCCATGAGATGACTCATGGATTTGACGATCAGGGACGTCAATATGACAAAGACGGAAACCTGAAAGATTGGTGGACAGAAGAGGATGCTAAAAAGTTCGAAGAACGGGCACAGGTGATGGTTAACTTCTTTGACAGCATTGAAGTAGCTCCGGGCGTACACGCAAACGGTAGCCTGACACTTGGAGAGAACATTGCCGACCACGGAGGTTTGCAAGTTTCTTTCCAGGCATTCAAGAATGCAACAGAAGCCGCACCGCTGGAAATTGTTGACGGATTTACTCCGGAACAACGTTTCTTCCTGGCATACGCTAATGTGTGGGCAGGAAATATCCGTCCGGAAGAGATTCTCCGATTGACCAAACTTGATCCTCACTCATTAGGCAAATGGCGTGTGGACGGTGCTCTTCCTCATATCCAGAATTGGTATGAAGCATTCAAAATCACCGAACAGGATTCGATGTTCGTACCTAAAGAAAAACGAGTATCTATTTGGTAATAGTTTTTGAATAGAGAATATATATGCGAAGAGGCGTTGATTTTCCGTTGAGGAGAGTCAACGCTTTTTTTTATTAATTCACACCTTATTTATTACGTACGATAAACAATATTTCGTAACTTTGCACACCAAATACTTAATAAGCAATTCAATGTCAGAGTCTAAAAGAATAAAAACTGCATTGGTATCTGTATACCATAAAGAAGGTTTGGATGAAATTATTACCAAACTTCATGAAGAGGGAGTAGAGTTTTTGTCGACAGGCGGAACTCGTCAGTTTATTGAATCATTGGGATATCCTTGCAAGGCAGTGGAAGATTTGACCACTTATCCTTCTATTCTCGGTGGTAGAGTAAAGACATTACATCCGAAAATTTTCGGAGGTATTCTTTGTCGTCGCGGCCTGGAACAGGATATGCAACAGATTGAGAAATATGAAATTCCCGAGATAGATCTGGTTATTGTTGATTTGTATCCGTTCGAAGCTACTGTAGCTTCCGGTGCATCTGAAGCAGACATTATTGAAAAAATCGATATAGGCGGAATCTCACTGATTCGTGCCGCAGCCAAGAACTATAACGATGTAATCATCGTAGCTTCTCAAGCTCAATACAAACCATTATTGGATATGTTGATGGAGCACGGCGCTACTTCTTCACTTGAAGAACGTCGCTGGATGGCTAAAGAAGCATTTGCCGTTTCTTCTCACTACGATTCGGCTATTTTCAATTATTTCGATGCCGGCGAAGGTTCTGCTTTCCGTTGCTCTGTTAATAGCCAGAAGCAACTTCGTTACGGTGAAAACCCACATCAGAAAGGTTATTTCTACGGAAATCTGGAAGCAATGTTCGACCAGATTCACGGAAAAGAAATCTCTTATAACAATCTTCTCGACATCAACGCAGCCGTTGACCTGATCGACGAATTCGATGACCTCACTTTCGCTATCCTGAAACACAACAACGCTTGCGGATTAGCTTCCCGTGCTACAGTTTTAGAAGCTTGGAAAGACGCATTGGCCGGTGATCCGGTTTCTGCTTTCGGCGGTGTATTGATTACGAATGGTGTCATCGACAAAGAAGCTGCGGAAGAAATCAACAAGATTTTCTTCGAAGTGATTATCGCGCCGGATTATGATGTGGATGCACTCGAAATCCTGGGACAGAAAAAGAACCGCATCATCCTCGTTCGTAAGGAAGCTAAATTGCCTAAGAAACAATTCCGTGCTTTGCTGAATGGCGTATTGGTGCAGGATAAAGATACTAATATTGAAACGGTAGCCGACCTGAAAACCGTGACAGACAAAGCTCCTACTCCGGAAGAAGTGGAAGATATGTTGTTTGCCAACAAAATTGTAAAGAACAGCAAATCCAACGCCATCGTATTGGCAAAGGATAAACAACTTCTTGCAAGCGGTGTAGGACAGACTTCACGTGTAGACGCATTGAAACAAGCAATTGAAAAAGCCAAATCATTCGGTTTCGACCTGAATGGTGCAGTAATGGCTTCCGATGCCTTCTTCCCGTTCCCCGACTGTGTGGAAATTGCAGATAAAGAAGGTATTACGGCTGTTATCCAACCGGGAGGTTCGGTAAAAGACGATTTATCATTTGCTTATTGCAATGAGCACGGTATGGCGATGGTGACTACCGGTATCCGTCATTTTAAACACTAAAGCGATTTACTATTTGACAATTTACAATTTACTATTCAGCCGTTCGGCAATATGGATTTGATTGTCAGATAGTAATAAGTATGTATCAAATAGTAAATAGTAAATTGTCAAATAGTAAATAAAAAAATGGGATTATTTTCTTTTACACAAGAGATAGCAATGGACTTGGGCACAGCCAATACTATCATCATCACGAACGGAAAAATCGTGGTGGATGAGCCTTCGGTTGTTGCTCTGGATCGCCGTACAGAAAAGATGATTGCCGTGGGGGAAAAGGCGAAGTTGATGCATGAAAAAACCCACGAAAACATACGTACCATCCGTCCGTTGAGAGACGGAGTGATTGCCGACTTCTATGCCTGCGAGCAGATGATGCGCGGTTTGATAAAGCAGGTGAATACTCGCAACCATTTGTTTTCACCTTCTCTTCGCATGGTGATTGGCGTTCCTTCGGGAAGTACGGAAGTCGAACTCCGTGCTGTCCGTGACTCTGCGGAACATGCCGGTGGTCGTGATGTTTATTTGATTTTCGAGCCGATGGCTGCGGCAATCGGTATCGGCATCGACGTAGAAGCTCCGGAAGGAAACATGATTGTCGATATAGGTGGTGGATCTACGGAAATTGCCGTTATCTCTTTGGGAGGTATCGTTTCCAACAACTCCATCCGCACAGCCGGTGATGACCTGACAGAGGATATTCGCGAATATATGAGCCGTCAGCATAATGTGAAAGTCAGCGAGCGTATGGCAGAACGTATCAAAATCAATGTAGGTGCTGCTTTAACCGAACTGGGTGATGATGCTCCGGAAGATTATATCGTTCACGGTCCGAACCGTATCACTGCTCTTCCGATGGAAGTGCCTGTATGCTACCAGGAAGTAGCTCACTGTCTGGAGAAATCAATTTCAAAGATCGAAACTGCTATCTTGAGTGCATTGGAAAATACACCTCCTGAACTATATGCTGATATTGTGCACAATGGTATCTATCTCTCCGGAGGTGGTGCATTGCTTCGTGGACTGGATAAGAGATTGACCGATAAGATCAATATTCCTTTCCATATTGCGGAAGATCCTTTGCATGCAGTTGCCAAAGGTACAGGAGTGGCATTGAAGAACGTAGACCGTTTCTCTTTCTTAATGAGATAAACCGGGGATGAGGAATTTATTAAACTTCCTTCTGAAATACAATTACTGGTTCCTCTTCATCTTATTGGAGGTAGCCAGTTTTGTTTTGTTATTTCGGTTCAACCGTTATCAGCAGAGTGCATTCTTCACTTCTGCCAATACGGTTGTGGGGGCGGTTTATGAAGTTTCGGGAGGGATTTCCTCTTATTTTCATCTGAAATCGGTCAATGAAGATCTGTTGGATCGCAACATGGTGCTCGAACAACAGATCACTAATCTGGAAAAAGCATTGAGAGAGCAGCAGCTCGATTCTATGGCCATCAACAGCATCCGGCAGGTACCGCAAGCGGATTATCAGTTGTTTAAAGCGCATGTGATAAAGAACAGTTTGAATCTGGTTGATAATTATATCACGCTCGATAAAGGTTCCTCTTCCGGTATTCGCTCCGAAATGGGAGTGGTGGATGGTAATGGGATTGTAGGGATTGTTTATGAAACCTCTCCTTCCTACTCGGTGGTGATTTCGGTACTGAACAGCAAGTCGAATATCAGTTGCAAGATTATCGGCAGTGATTATTTCGGCTACCTGAAATGGGAACATGGAGATTCGCGCTATGCTTATCTGAAAGACTTGCCTCGTCATGCAGAGTTTAATTTGGGAGATACAGTCGTTACCAGTGGTTTCTCCACCGTCTTTCCCGAAGGTATAATGGTGGGAACGGTGGATGATATGTCCGACTCTAATGACGGACTTTCCTATCTGTTGAAAATCAAGCTGGCTACTGATTTCGGTAAGTTGAGTGACGTTCGGGTGGTAGCCCGGACAGGTCAGGAAGAACAGAAGAAACTTGAAAACAAGGTGATGAAAGAATGATTATTACTTATATACATAGAATCGGATGGTTTATCGGCTTGGTACTTCTTCAGGTGCTAATCCTTAATAGTGTACATATTGCCGGCTATGCTACTCCTTTTCTCTATATCTATTTTATTCTGAAATTCAGCTCCGGCACTTCCCGGAATGAACTGATGCTGTGGGCTTTTTTCTTCGGACTGACCATTGATATATTCTCCGATACTCCGGGAATGAATGCGGCAGCTACCGTATTGCTTGCCTTTCTCCGTCCTTCTTTGCTTCGTCTGTTCATGCCCCGTGATAATCCGGACAGCCTTATTCCCTCTTTCAAGACGATGGGAATCAGTCCTTTCTTAAAATATACTACTGCAAGTGTTTTTGTGCACAGTCTGGCATTACTCTCCATTGAGTTCTTCTCATTTACCAGCATTTGGCTGTTACTGTTGCGAGTGCTCCTTTGCACTATTCTGACTGTAACCTGTATCATAGCTATAGAAGGGATTAAGAAGTAACGATGGCAAAAGATTATATCTTAGAGAAGCGCAAATTTGTAATCGGAGGCATTGCTATCTCCATTGTTTTGATTTATCTGATACGTCTTTTTGTATTGCAGATCACGACCGATGACTACAAGAAGAATGCTGACAGTAACGCTTTTCTGAATAAAATCCAGTACCCCTCGCGTGGCGCTATTTATGACCGGACCGGTAAACTATTGGTATTCAATCAGCCGGCATACGACATAACGATCGTGCCAAAGGAAATAGAGAATCTGGACACACTCGATTTATGCCAATCGCTGAATATCACCCGTGCACAGTTTCTCAAAATAATGAGCGATATGAAAGACCGTCGCCGCAATCCGGGGTATTCCCGCTATACCAACCAGTTGTTTATGTCGCAACTTTCGGCGGAAGAATGTGGTGTCTTTCAGGAAAAGCTGTTTAAGTTTCGTGGCTTTTATATTCAACGGCGTACCATCCGTCAATATTCGTACAATGCTGCCGCCCATGCTTTGGGAGATATCGGAGAAGTCTCCGCAAAAGAAATGGAAGCGGATGAAGAAGGGTACTACATCCGTGGGGATTATGTCGGCAAGTTAGGAGTCGAGAAATCGTATGAAAAGTATCTGCGTGGCGAGAAAGGAATTGAGATTCTGCTTCGTGATGCGCACGGTCGTATCCAGGGACATTATATGGATGGTGAATATGACCGTCCTTCCGTTCCCGGCAAGAACCTGACATTGAGTTTGGATATTGACTTACAGATGCTGGGCGAACGTTTATTAAAGAATAAGATTGGAAGCATTGTGGCTATTGAACCGGAGACCGGAGAAATCCTTTGTCTGGTATCCTCTCCCAATTATGACCCGCATTTGATGATTGGGCGCCAGCGTGGCAAGAACCATCTAGCCTTGCAACGTGATATGACCAAACCGCTTTTGAATCGTGCCCTGATGGGAGTGTATCCTCCGGGATCTACGTTCAAGACAGCGCAAGGACTGACATTCCTGCAAGAAGGAATTATCACCGAACAAAGTCCGGCATTCCCTTGCTCACATGGGTTCCATTACGGAAGATTGACAGTAGGCTGCCATGCTCACGGATCTCCCTTGCCATTGATTCCGGCTATTGCTACATCGTGCAACTCCTATTTCTGTTGGGGATTGTTCCGTATGTTTGGCGATCGTAAATACGGTTCGCCACAAAACGCCATTACGGTCTGGAAAGACCACATGGTTTCGCAAGGATTTGGCTACAAACTGGGAGTTGATTTGCCGGGAGAGAAACGGGGCTTGATTCCGAATGCGCAGTTCTACGATAAAGCTTATCGCGGGCATTGGAACGGACTGACAGTAATCAGTATCTCTATCGGACAGGGGGAAATTCTATCCACTCCCCTTCAGATTGCTAACCTGGGAGCAACGATTGCTAACAGAGGATATTTTGTGACACCGCATATTGTAAAGGAAATCCAAGACAATCAGTTGGACAGCATCTATCGCGTACCACGTTATACCACTATTGAGAAAAGACATTATGAATCAGTCGTAGAAGGAATGCGTGGCGCAGCTACCGGAGGAACTTGTCGTATGCTGTCAGTGATGGTTCCGGATTTGGAAGCCTGTGGAAAAACGGGTACTGCGCAGAACCGCGGACACGACCACTCGGTATTTATGGGCTTTGCACCGATGAACAAACCGAAGATAGCTATTGCCGTCTATGTAGAGAACGGCGGATGGGGTGCTACTTACGGAGTTCCTTTCGGCGCACTGATGATGGAACAGTATTTGAAAGGCAAGCTCTCGCCGGAGAACGAGTTGAGGGCGGAAGAATTTAGTAACAGAGTGATATTATATGGTAACGAGGAACGATAGTTTGTGGAAAACGCTGGACTGGGTAACGATTTTTATTTACCTGCTCCTGATTGTTGGCGGATGGTTTAGCGTCTGCGGAGCCAGCTATGACTATGGCGAACGCGACTTCCTCGACTTCTCGACCCGTGCCGGCAAGCAGTTCGTATGGATTATCTGTTCCTTCGGGCTCGGATTCGTGCTGTTGATGCTGGAAGACCGTATGTATGATATGTTCGCGTACATTATATATGTGGGGATGATTCTCCTGCTCATTGTTACCATCTTCATAGCACCGGACACCAAAGGATCACGCTCCTGGCTTGTCATGGGGCCTGTGAGCCTGCAACCCGCCGAGTTTGCCAAGTTCGCTACGGCCTTAGCGTTGGCTAAATACATGAACTCTTATTCATTTAGTATCAAGAAAGAAAAGTGTGCCTTTATCCTGGGATTCATCATTCTTCTTCCGATGTTATTGATTATCGGTCAGCGGGAGACAGGGTCCGCATTGGTTTATCTTGCTTTTTTTCTGGTGCTTTATCGTGAAGGAATGCCGGGAGTAGTGCTTTTTGCGGGCGTATGTGCGGTAATCTACTTTGTGGTCGGCATTCGTTTTGATGAAGTCTTTATCGCCGATACTCCTACACCACTGGGAGAATTTATCGTATTACTATTGATCTTATTATTTGCCGGTGGTATGGTGTGGGTATATCGTAAGAAATGGTCTGCTACCCGCAATATCATTGGTGGAAGTTTGGCTATATTACTGATTGCTTATTTAATATCCGAATATTGGGTGCATTTTAGCCTCGTTTGGGTGCAATGGGCACTTTGTATTGTGGTGATAGGCTATCTGATTTATTTGGCATTAAGTGAGCGGCAGCGTACTTATTTTCTGATTGCCCTGTTTACAATCGGTTCTGTCGGCTTCCTGTATTCTAGTAACTATGTATTTGATAATGTGCTCGAACCTCACCAGCAAGTCCGTATCAAAGTAGTGCTCGGTTTGGAAGAAGATTTGACCGGTGCCGGATACAACGTGAATCAGTCCAAGATTGCTATCGGTTCCGGTGGGTTGACAGGAAAAGGGTTCCTGAATGGTACGCAAACAAAATTAAAGTACGTGCCCGAACAGGATACCGACTTTATATTCTGTACAGTGGGTGAGGAGCAAGGATTTGTCGGTTCGGCTGCTGTTCTGTTGGCTTTCCTGATTTTGATCTTACGATTAATCTTCCTGTCCGAACGGCAGACTTCCAACTTTGGGCGGGTTTATGGATATTCGGTCGTCAGTATTTTCCTTTTCCACTTATTTATTAATATCGGTATGGTGCTGGGGTTAACCCCGGTTATCGGTATTCCATTGCCTTTCTTCAGCTATGGAGGTTCTTCTTTATGGGGATTTACGATATTGCTGTTTATCTTCCTGCGCATTGATGCAGGACGTGGCAGAAGACTCTAATCTTACTGCTTCTCAATACGGATACCTACATCGCTCAATCCTTGTAACTTTTCATCTTTCATTCCGCTCATAATTTTAATAGTATAATTTGCAGGATGTAAGGGGCGAACAGATGTAATAAAAGTTTCCGATTGGTAAATGCTTCCCCATCCGTGTCCCGTCCATCTTCCGGTAGAGTCAGCCAGGCAGAAAGCAATGGTATCAGTGCGCCATACCGTAGAATCCTGTAGATTCTGACTGATAAATAAATGGAGGTCATGATAAGGATATTCGATACTGTTGCGGACTTCCGCAAAAAGCCGGAGAGTAGTGGGAACGCTGTCAGTTATGGGAACCTGAAAAGAGAGTGTATCACTCTTTCCCCATCCCTTGTTGGGAAGGGATTGATAAGAGTGATACACTGTATGTTCATTGCAGGCTGTCAGTAAGCAAGCGCTGAATAGACTCAATATACTATTCTTGAGTAGGCTTTTCATTAGTTGACTGTTTCTCCTGATTCTGATTTCTTTCCGGCCTGGAAGGACGCTCGTGGTTGGGACGACGTTCTTGACGTTCCTGTCCTTGCTGTTCGCGTTGACGGTCTTGCTGTTGCGGACGTTCCTGATTCGACCGTTCCTGTCCTTGTGGACGTTCCTGATTTGATCCTCTTTCCGGACGTCTGTTTTCGTTGTTCCGTCCCTGGTTCTGTCCTCTGTTCCGGTTGTTGTTATTGTTATTTCTCGGACGGTTGTCTCTTTCCCCTCTGTTGCCGTTTTCTGACTGTTGCGGGCGGTTTTCATTTTCCCGTTGAGGTTGTTGCGGACGATTGCCGCCTTCTGCTTGCTGTTGCGGGCGGTTTCCGTTATTATTGTTTCCTTTCTTCTTCTTTTTATTATTCCGGTTAGCATTATTGCCGCCCTCTTTATTATTCCGGCTGCGGTCGAAACGGGTAACACTTTCCTGTTCCAGCAAGTCAACTGGTTTTCTCGGTTCCGGTTTCTTTTCTTCTTCGAGCAAGCTGTCCGGCTTCATTCCTTTCTTATTCATGGAGATTACTTCAAACGCACGTTTTCCGCTGATAGTGACCAGATTGGCTGGGAAGTTTTTATCCGTAGAATAAGAAACTTGATTGCTTAGAATATCCGCTTTGAAGAAATAGAAAGTACCATCTTTCGTTTCCAACTCTATCTCTCTCGAAGGGAGACGTTTTTGAGCTTCCACATAACAGTCCACTTCGTAGTTCAGACAGCATTTCAGCTTAGCGCACTGTCCGGCAAGTTTCTGCGGATTCAATGAGATGTCCTGAAAACGGGCTGCACTGGTAGAAACAGAGACGAAGCTCGTCATCCATGTAGCGCAGCAAAGTTCGCGTCCGCAAGGACCGATACCGCCGATGCGTCCTGCTTCCTGACGGGCACCGATTTGTTTCATTTCGATACGTACGCGGAATGCTTCGGCCAATACTTTAATCAGCTGCCGGAAGTCTACCCGCTCATCGGCAATATAGTAGAAAATAGCTTTGTTGCCATCCCCCTGATACTCCACGTCTCCGATTTTCATATCCAGATTGAGATTCAACGCAATCTGACGCGCACGAATCATCGTAGCGTGTTCTTTGGCTTTGGCTTCGTTGAATTTTTCCATATCTACCGGCTTGGCTTTCCGATAGACACGCTTGATTTCCGTATCTGCTTTGAAGTTTGCTTTCTTCATTTGCAGGGGAACGAGCCGGCCGGTCAATGTAACCACGCCGATGTCATGGCCGGGAGCCGCTTCAACGGCAACTACATCTCCTTTTTCCAGTTTAATCTTGTTGCTGTTTCGAAAATATCCCTTCCGGGTATTTTTGAATTGCACTTCCACCATGTCACTCTCTTCCGCATTGCCCGGAATGTCCGCCAGCCAATCGTAGGTGTTCAGCTTTTTATCTTGTCGGGAGCATCCTTTGCAACAAAGGCCACCGCTTCCATTATGAAGTTTATATTCCATAAGTTTATATATTTATTATTGCTTCAACAGTACAATCATCTTCAGCGAGAAGTCGAAGAATACCATTTTAGCATTTACATTCTGTTCTATATGTAGTTGCGCTTCGCTTAATTCGTCCATGATGCCCATCACGTTACGTTCGTTGACAAAAGGCGCAAAGCGGGTTGCAAAATTCTGTTCATTAATCGTCATATACGTCAAATTGCGCTGGTGCAAGTTGAAGATAAAATTCTCCCGAATCATGCGCTGGCAATATTCCAGGAAGTTCTTCTGACGTTCACGTCCCATGCCCGCCACTTGCTCGCTCCACATTTTCATCTCCCTGATTTTCCGTTGGTAAGACAACCGCATCAGGCTGACAAACAAGTCAAAAAACAACTGGTTCTCTTCATTCAGATGAATTGTTTCGAGTGCCTTGATAAAATTCCCGTTTGCCAGATGGGCAATGGAAATACTGTCGGCAGGCAAAATGTTATATTTAGTCTGTAATACCCGGTCGATGCTGGCTTCATCAATCTTCCGCACATTCATGCGCTGGGTACGGCTTAGGATAGTGGGCAGAATCATGTCCGGCGCTTCCGATACCAATAAGAAAACCGTTTTTTCGGGCGGTTCCTCAAGCAACTTCAGCAGTTTGTTGGCACACACCGGATGCATTTTTTCCGGCAGCCATACAATCGTAATCTTAAATCCCCCTTCACTGGATTTCAAACTAAGTTTTTTCAGAATCTCGTCACTCTCTTTGGCATAGATCAATGCTTGTGAGTTCTCCGCATCCATCTCTCCTAACCAGTGATTGAGATTAAAGTAAGGATGATTGATAACAAACGGTCGCCAGTCGGCTATATAATCATCGCATACTTCCTTTTTCCCCTTTGCGCTTTTCACGATAGGGAATACGAAATGTACGTCGGGATGCACCAGTTTATTGAATTTCACGCAGGACGGACACGTTCCGCAGGCATCAGTCTCCCCCCGATTGGTGCAACTGATGTAACGTGCGTATGCAATAGCTAACGGCATTTTCCCGACCCCTTCCGGTCCGCAAATAAGCTGGGCATGTGGAATACGCCCCTCATTCACTTCCTGAATGAGCCGTTGCTTGATTTCTTCCTGTCCGATTACGTCTCTGAAAAACATATCAATAAATGATTTTGGCTACTTCTTTGATACTGTCTACTGCTCCGATAGAGTAGAAATGAATACTCGGCACTCCATGAGCCATCAACTCCTTGCACTGGGCTACACACCATTCGATACCTACTTGCTCGGCTTCTGCGTCATTTTTGCATTTCAAAGCCTCTTTCACCAAGTCTTCCGGCAAGTCCACTTTGAAAGTCTTTGGAATCATGCTCAATTGAGACAGCTTCTTGAACGGTTTGATTCCCGGAATGATAGGTATATTGATACCTGCCGCCTTCGCCTGCTCCACAAATTCAAAATATTTCCTGTTATCGTAGAACAACTGTGTCACGGCATATTCCGCCCCGTTCTCCACTTTTTTCTTCAGCCAGTAAAGGTCAGTCTCGATATTAGGCGCTTCTTCGTGCTTCTCCGGATAACAAGCCACCCCGTATGAAAAAGGCGTACTGCTGACTTTCATCTCCGAACCGTCCACAAAAATACCTTTATTGAAATTATTGATTTGCTCCTGCAACTCGATAGCATGATGATAACCGTCACCTTCCGGTGTAAATACCGACTCATGTTTCGCTTTGTCACCACGCAACACCAGTAATTCCGTGATATTCAGAAATTGCAGGTCGAGCAACACATACTCGGTTTCTTCACGTGTGAATCCGCTGCACAAAATATGCGGGACTACCGTAATATTGTATTTGTTCTGGATGGCGGCAGCCACGGCAACCGTTCCTGGACGCCTTCTCAAGCGGTTTCTCTGAAACAATCCGTTACCGAGGTCTTTATACACATATTCGCTGCGGTGAGTAGTGATATTGATATATTTCGGGTCAAATTCCCGAAGCGTATCGATTGTCTGATATAACTTTTCTATTCCCGTTCCTTTCAGCGGTGGAAGTATCTCGAAAGAAAAAGCAGTTTTCTTGTTGCTATGTATTAAATCAATTACTTTCATTCTTTTTTTGCTAATGTTCGTTATCTACTTGGATTAAACGTGCATATTGGGACAAAAATACGAAAAAAGAAAGATTTCTTCTTGATTTACTCTAAAATAGTTTTGTTTTTATCGTACTATAATAGATAAAAGAGGGAATATCCCCTGCAGGATACACCCTCTTTTGCCTAATTATTATATTAGAATTTACTTGTCGAGGAATGATTTCTTCATTCTGGCGATGTCCGTCAGATAATCTTGTAAATCCTGTTCATGTTCTTCCTCTTCGGCAAGAATATGTTTGGCGATGTCGCAGGTAGTGAAATCTTTCCCATTGGTAAAATCTGCAATTTCCTGATAACGAAGGATTGCGCAGCGTTCGGAAGCTACATTGTCTTTCAGCAAACTGACAGAGTCGAACCCCTGCGGAGCATCATATTTGCATCTTGCCAACTCAAACCATTGCTTAGGGTCGAGCACCGGAACTCCTTCCAACTCAATGATACGGTCAGCGAGCAGTTGCGCATGTCTGCGCTCTTCTTCGGCATGTTCCTCAAATTCACCCTGTACATCGGCACGCATGGCACCTTCCACTACTAATGCACCTACCCAATATTGATAGTATGCCAACCATTCTTCAGCTAATGCTGCGTTCAACTGTGCGATTAAACTTTCTACATCTAGTTTCCCTTGTAGAATTTTTACACTTTCTCTAGCCATAATTTTTATGTTTAGGTTACTATGTTTAAGTTGCCAATGTAACAGACAGGCGGGATTTTTGTTTATGGCTCATTGAGAATTTAACAGAAAGATAGCTTTACCTACACATAAGTTTGTAAAGGGTTCTTCGTCAAATTTGGTGGTACTTCTTCTATTGTGAATAAATAATCTTCGCTCTCAGTAGTTTAATTCCTGCCCTATTGTACATCTGTCTTTTTACCGCTTTAATTTTATTCACTGTCCCCTCCAGTAATCCGTTACTGAAGGGGATATCAATAGCTGCCTGTACTGCCTCCCAGTCTTTTTCAATACCATATGCAAAGTTCGTCAGTGCCATATTCCGTGTTGCCTTCGCTTTTTCAATCCACTTTCTAATATCCTTATCATAAGTGTTCCCATTAATCATATCTCTGAAATTCTGACACACGCTTAAAAGTTCTTTAATCTGCGGTGAGGACTTATACAGTTCCGCTAGTTTAGGATTATCCGATTCTCCCTTTAGAATGATTTGCGTATCTGATTCTGTGAAACTCTCTGTATTTTACTTCTGTTTTCAATGCTCTCATTATGCTCCTTGACTTCCTTCCTCTTTTGTTGATACCTTTTTCGCAAGCTGGATGTTATCCTTCCAATAAGTGCGCCACTGATTTTACTCCCCATTTTTTGTGCCAATATTTTTCGAGTAATACAGCCCGCACTAATGATTGTAGCCAGTTCGGATACATATTTAAGAGCTGTCTTCTGTTGCTCATTCAAGTATGCCCCTATTCTTCTGTTGTGAATAATCTTATAAATGTAGCGACTTTTCTTACCCAAATGTGTGGCTGTCTGCTCAATGGTCATCCCCTGCATTTTTAAGTTCAAGCTTTCCCTGTATATCTTCAATTTTTCTCTGTGTCGGACATCTCCCATGTTAAATATGTCCTGAAGAATTAACGAAGAAGCCGTGTCTCTGTCAGGATATTCGTATTTGAGCTTTTTCTTGGTCTGACGGATTATTTTCTCTATTTCCGGTATCATCGTGTCCGTCATATTCTTGATTAGATGGAATCGGTCGCAGATTTGTGTAACACCAGGAATTATTCTGTTTATAGCCTCTGTGAAACATCTTCCACGGTCTCTCGTTATATATTGTATTTGAGGATTCCGGATGAGCCAGTTATCAAGTGCTTCTCCGTTTCTATCCTCTAACAAAGCAATAGGTATGTGTGTCATCTGGTCTACGACCACACTCATATAATCCTTACCTTTTTTATAGGCAAAATCATCAATACCTACATAAATACTTTTATTATGCATAGGATTGTGTTGTCCGCACTGTTGTAGGATGCGTAAGCAGGAAGAGCTACTGGCTGTTATATGGAACAGTTGCAAAAGAGAAGAGGCCTTTCGGGAAGTAAGTTCCAAACTTATCGATCTGATGCGTTCCTCAACAAGATAGCTCCGTCTACCATACCGACGAGCCAGAAAAGACAACGGTTCGCAGAATATTTTTTGTGGACAAGAAACATTGTCACAATAATATTTGCCAACCTTGATGACTAACTCCAAAGTATGACCGTAAACTTCAAGATCCTCAATATGACGGGAGTAGTAACTGTGCAATCGGTGACTGAAATGTCCGCAATAAGGACAGGAAGCCCCTTTGCCAGCCGTATGTAGAAAGACCGTCAATGAGCCAACAGCTTCAGAGATACCATCTTGTTGCAGATTATCGTAGCCAAGACTGAATCTGAAATCATGGAATAATCCCCTATTTGTAGGAGCATTTTCTTTTTTTGATGTATATTTGTACGTTGTAGATATGACTTGTTGCATTGTAACTCTTAATGATGTGGTGTCTTTAAAGTTACTAAAAAGCAAACATATCTACAACTTTTTATAGGATTAAGAAAGAAGAAGAGGGAAACCGTCGAAATAAAAAAGAGATTACCACCAAATTTGACGAAGAACCTTGTAAAGTGCTGTTTTATCTGCCACCTGCAACGAAATTGAATTATCTTATTGAAAATAAACGTATTACAGCGTTGCAGATACCTGTTGCAGATACGTTGCAGATGTAGTATCTGCAACGCATCTGTTGGTCTTATAAAACTCGTACAACATGGTAGACAGTACCTCTGTGTACACGTTTCGACGGGATTTCATGTTTACGGAGAACTCGCCCGAACACACTTACCCGCTTGTTTGACAACGGTATGGCACTGTTTTTCTTTATATCTTCCAAAATCTCCGCCGGTGAGAGCCATTCGCCATCCTCTTTCTCTTTGGCCGGACGGAAATAACGGTAAAACAACTGTTCTTCGAGCGAAACTTGTTCAAATTCACGGTTGCTTCTGGTCATAATCTGCTCTTCGGACTGGTCGAACCAGTAACGTTCGCCGTGGTCGAGCTCATACATGGCCTGCGCGTAAAGCTGTTCATAATCTATCGCCTTGTTTGTATCTATCGTTCCGGTTACTTCGATACAGATAAAGCGGCGGCTGCCCGTAGGGTCGGTCAGCAAATCTTTTTGGTTGCTCGTTGCGATGAATGAAGCATAACGGCGCATTTCAAGTACGGCGTTTCCATAAGGTTTGCGCATATTTACAATCGGTTTTTGCAGGATATGTTTCAGGTATCCTTGTTGGGTGGCGCTGATCTGGTCGAACTCGTCAATGTTGATGAGCGCAAAACGATTGAGATACAATTCGGCATCCGTCTTTCGTGAGAAATCGATGCTGTCCGTATAGTATGCACGCATGGCGGGCGGGATGAGGCTGCGGCAGAATGTCGATTTACGGCAACCTTGCGGGCCTACCAGCAGGGGCGAAACATTATTCGCATATTTCTTATCTGTCCCACGCCAGTGCATGACCATGTTGAGAAACCAGCGGTGAAACAAGTCTACCCAATGCTTGTTTTCGCAGGGAACGGTTTGCGCCAGTCCGCGGATACGGTCTTTGCCGTCCCAGACGGGGAGATGGTAGAGGAAATCTTCCAACGGATTGAATACAGGGATGCGGTTGGAGTAGATATATCGGCTTATGTCCCTGTCCCATAGCGGAATACCCTCGGCTTGCGCATCTAGTGCGATACTGTTCAGCACCCGTTTGTTGATAGGATTGAAGTAAAAATGGAATGAGTTCCGCTCGCGGTATTCCACTTCTCCCACTTGGGTGTTGTAACGGAATTCGTAGCGCCTGTTCATAAACTCCTCTGTCTGGAGTGACAGGTACTGTTCTTTCCCTAAGCTGCTCTTCTTTCCGAACCCTTTTTGTTCTTCATATACATTCTTGACCAGCTGGCGGATGAGCACCTCTTGACGGCGCAGGTAATAGTGGAAAATAGTACGTTTCACCGTTTCCTCTTCGGGAATGCCCGAATGGAAGCAGTTGACAGCCAGTTGTGTCACCATAGCCTGAAAGTCTTCCCCTCTTTCGGGGGCACCTTCATCTTCCGCTTCGTAGATTTCTTCATGGGTCTTTCTCAAAGCCGCTTCGAAAAGCATAAATATAGCGCGCTCCGTGTCATATCCCGGCACGGCCCGTGTCAACGGTGACTTTTCCGAGCGTACCGCTTCCCGATAAGTCAGTTCTTCGGGCATCCCTGACGGTTGCGAGAGATAAAACGGAACGGAATCCGGTCTGTACATAAGTTCCGGGTCGTATGACAGCCGTGAATACTGTTCCAGACTAGGCTCTTTGGGTAAAATGCTGAACGGAATTTGCGGCTGATAGCATTTCACGGCCAAACGATAGGCATGCGCATGAAATATCTCCGCTTCTTCTCTTTTCTGTGGAAGCGAATTGTCAGGGCGGGTAAATTTCGCCCATATTTTCACTGACCGTCCGCTCGAACCGGTAAAGACGCAGTGAGTCTGCGGCTGTTCCCATGCCAATTGTTTTACCAATGTAATCTCCGGGCCGCCTGACAACGGTCCGACGGTCAGTTCTACTATTCCGTTATAACTTTTCATTTGTTTTCCACCTTCCGCCCTGCGGAATTCCGCAGCCGGAAGAATCTTCGGAAGCTTGTCTGCTTCGTAGCAGCGTGAGTCGGGCAGGGAATATCGCAACACTTCTCTGAAGGCGGACACAGGCTGTGTCTTTGTTTCTGTCCGTGTTTTTCCTATCCACGTTTCCATATCCATTGTAGTCAGCGCAGTAGTTTTGTCCTTGTCTCTTAATTGAGTAATTTTCATCTTTTGTTTTGTTAATAATATTCTGCTAAGTTAGTCATATTTGCCCGTTCTTGCAAATAAACATGGATATTTTATCTGTTTATCCTTTTTATCCGTACATTTGTAGAATTTAATAACAATAAAACCGATAAACAGCAATGAAAGAACCATTCGATTATTCCATCGTTCCTTATACTTTCGGCTTGTGTGCAGCCGAAGAATGTCCGCGTGCCACGACTTGTCTGCGGCATATCGCCTTAGAGTATGCTCCGGCGGAGCGGGTTTTCCTGTCAATAATGAATCCCAACCGGCTGAAAGCGATGAAAAGTGCTTGTGATTATTACCGTTCCAATGAGAAAGTGCGTTATGCACGCGGCTTTATGCGTACGATTAGTGCTCTTACGGTTCGTGTGGCAGATACCTTTCGCTATCGTATGATTGAATATATGGGTAGAAAGAACTATTATTTGAAACGTAGGGGAGACATGAACCTTAGTCCGGTCGAACAACGGCGGATTATTGCCGTAGCCAAGGAGCTTGGCGTTAGTCTGGATGAGTATTTCGACGGTTACGTGGAGGATTATAACTGGGGTTAGTCTTGTATATCTCCTTCTCTGAAAATCTTTAGCTACGGTTTCGCTGTCGTTTCTCTATATGGAAACTCCAGTGTCTCTAGCGGGAAACGCTAGTATCTCTGGCTGGAAACTCTCGTTTCCATGCGCGGAAACTGTAGTTTCCCGCCTGGGAACCGGAGTTCTGACGCAGGAAACGAGCGCTTCAATGATAGGAAAATAAACTTTGATGCTTGGTGTGCAACATTTCTTCTTACCGCTGTGTTGCAGATGTTTTTATCTGCAACGTATCTGCAACGGTATCTGCAACGCTATAATTGTTTATCAGTCAGTTTGTTATTTCGATTTTGTTGCAGGTGGCAGATGTTTTTTTATTTTTCAAACTTTATTGTAGGGAAAATTAGAGGTAATAGTGGCTTGAGGAAAAGAATCTTTTAACCTTGCGTGAGAAGGAGTTCTATTAAAAATATATATATATATGTAGGACAGGTGACTGGTATTAATTTATAAAAGCAGAGATTATGAGCAATAAAATTTATCCTATCGGCATTCAGAATTTCGAAAAGATTCGTAATGACGGTTATTTCTATATTGATAAAACTGCATTAATGTATCAAATGGTCAAGACCGGAAGTTATTACTTCTTGAGTCGTCCGCGCCGTTTTGGAAAGAGTCTGCTCATTTCTACCTTGGAGGCTTATTTCCAAGGGAAAAAGGAACTGTTTGAAGGATTGGCTGTGGAAAAGTTGGAAAAGGATTGGATAAAGCATCCTATATTGCATCTCGACCTTAATATTGAGAAGTATGACACGCTGGAAAGTCTGGATAAAATATTGAATGATAATCTTGAATATTGGGAAAGCCAATACGGCACCCGTCCGTCTGAAACATTCTTTTCCCTGCGCTTTGCCGGTATCATTCGAAAAGACGGGGCAACGTGTAGTTATTCTGGTAGATGAGTATGACAAACCTATGTTACAAGCCATCGGCAATGAAGAACTTCAAAAGCAATTCCAAAATACCCTGAGGCCATTTTATGGCGCTTTGAAAACGAAGGACGGGTATATAAAGTTTGCTCTGCTTACCGGCGTGACAAAGTTTGGCAAAGTCAGTGTATTCAGTGACTTGAACAATTTGGATGATATTTCAATGTGGAATGAGTATGTCGAAATTTGTGGTGTCAGCGAGCGTGAAATCCATGAAAATCTGGAAGCGGAACTACATGAATTTGCAGCAGCACGTGGAATAACGTATGATAAACTCTGTGAAGATTTGAGAGAGTGTTATGACGGCTATCATTTTAAAATAGGAATAAATTTCAGCGCAGAAACTCGTAATATCGAAAAGTGGATCGTGGAATCTTGAATGTATATAGAATTTCTGTTAGGTATAGGAAAATAGAACTTACATTTGAGTGCACTATATAATAATGTATAGGTGTTCCATATAAGGATGTGTCTATCTGAAAAAATATACTCTATGACATCGTTATCAATCAATGAGTTACAAAAAAGTTTCAAGAAAGAATAGAAAAATAGTCCGATATATTTGGATGTTATTGATAAGTTGTCTACTTTTGCACCCGCTTTGCTAGAGAGACAGAGCCTAATGATTGACATTCTGCTACAAGATTAAGGCATCAGAAAATAAAAACAAAAAACTTTGAAAAAAGTTTGGAAGTTATCTGAAAAAGTCCTTATCTTTGCATCCGCTTTCGCAAAGAAAGCAGGCGCGGCGGAAGCCACGTTAGTTCTTTGAAATATTGATAAACAATACAAGTAGTACAAGTAAAAAAATAGAACCGTCAATACTTGTCCGAGAGAGTAGCGATACGATTGAAGATAATAGGTATTTGAATAAGGTCAATAAAATTACGGCGTCCTGAACAGAGCAAAAAAATCATCTTAACAGATGAAAAGATACTTTTACTAATGAAGAGTTTGATCCTGGCTCAGGATGAACG
>NZ_GG774808.1:0-11600 GCF_000163675.1 Bacteroides sp. D22
TTACTAATTGCCCGTTCACTTTCTTTCAAATATGTACCGGTTGGGTATATACGTTTAGCGGATTACTGATACAGAAACTGGAAACAGGGAACAGAAACATACTAGTAATGAACTTGAGATTTTACTTTTCATCATGTCATAACCTTATTCAGGTGGTTATAGCACGAGGGTTCCACCTCTTCCCATTCCGAACAGAGAAGTTAAGCCTCGTCACGCCGATGGTACTGCGTAACAGTGGGAGAGTAGGTAGCCGCCGTTTTTAGAGAAGCCCCTTGATTCAACAACGAATCAAGGGGTTTTCTGTTTTGGGTACTTTGCAAAATTTCTGTTTTTTGATTTATCAATGGTACTTTGGTATTTACACCGCCCTTTTTAGCAGATCAAACCTCATAATAGTTTGTTCAATAGAGATGCTTTTTTTAACAAATTAAAATGATGTTCCCTAGAACAAAATACTTTAGAACTTGTTCTTATAGTAGAGACGAATTTTTATGCTTAAATGATGTGAACAATGATACTCGTGTACATTTTATTGCTACATTTGTCGCCGAATCTATAACGAACGATTTAAACAACTAAAAATACAATGAAACTTTCGCCGAAATTCATATTAGCTTTTGTTCTGCTGATGCTATCTTTTAGCATGGGTGGAAATGCTATGAATTTTTCGGCTTATGCTTCAAACTGTGAAGCTTCTTGTCAACTGTCAGAATCGTCTTCTGATGTTAATCGTAATTCTTCTGTAGATAATCAGTCAGTTAGTTATGATAACTCGCAGTCATTAACTATTTCTGATGTAGAATTAGGATTTAAATTAGTAACTGAATCAAATTCTAATAATTATCGCCTGCGTAGAATCATTGAAATCAATGACTCCTTGAAAGACGTTATGCATAAGTTTCTCGTGTTAAGAGAGAATTCTTTAGTATTAGATCAAAGTAAATCTTTTTATTCGGATAAGGATCCACATTACTCCATTATGTGTAGCGATTACTATGTGTTCGCTCTAAGACATATCCTTATTTAGTTTATTTCCCCCTATTATCCGTTTTTTTTCGTACTCTGTATGAACTGTGTGACTTTTTCCTTTTAAAAGTTGCAGGGTCTGTAGCGCAGTGTGCCTAATCGAAATTTTTACTTCCTAAATAACTAAAATTAATTTCTTAACAAAAAACTTATTATGGAAACTACTAAAAAAACTCAAGTTGTAGGTATAAAAAATGCCGGTATCGTAATCATCTGCTGTTTAGTAATAGCTGTATGTATCTTCCAATTCCTGTTAGGTAACCCGTCCAACTTTATGAACAATGACCCGAACAATCACCCGTTGAACATGTTGGGTACTATTTACAAAGGTGGTATCATCGTGCCTATTATCCAGACATTGTTGTTAACCGTACTTGCTTTGAGCATCGAACGTTATTTCGCTCTTCGTTCTGCTTTCGGTAAAGGTTCATTGTCTAAATTTGTAGCTAACATCAAAGACGCTTTAGCTGCCGGTGACATGAAGAAAGCACAGGAAATCTGTGACAAACAACGTGGATCTGTTGCTAACGTAGTAACTTCTACTTTGCGTAAGTATGAAGAAATGGAAAAGAACACATCTCTTCCTAAAGAACAGAAGCTGTTGGCTATCCAGAAAGAACTTGAAGAAGCTACTGCTTTGGAAATGCCGATGATGCAACAAAATCTTCCGATCATCGCTACCATCACCACTCTGGGTACATTGATGGGATTGCTCGGTACTGTAATCGGTATGATCCGTTCATTTGCTGCTTTGTCTGCTGGTGGTGGTGCTGACTCTATGGCTTTGTCACAAGGTATCTCTGAAGCTTTGATTAACACTGCTTTCGGTATCTTGACTGGTGCATTGGCTGTTATCTCTTACAACTATTACACTAACAAAATTGATAAATTGACTTACGGACTCGACGAAGTCGGATTCTCTATCGTGCAAACTTTTGCAGCTACTCACTAATTCTGCGAACCCTTATAAAATCTATTATTAATCATGGGTAGAGCGCAAATTAAAAAGAAAAGTACGTTCATAGATATGACCGCTATGAGTGACGTTACTGTATTGCTTCTGACTTTCTTTATGTTGACATCAACATTTGTGAAGAAGGAACCAGTGCAAGTTACCACTCCGGCTTCTGTATCGGAAATCAAGATTCCGGAGACTAATGTACTCCAGATTCTGGTTGATCCGGAAGGAAAAATATTTATGAGCCTCGACAAGCAGCAGGATATGCAGGCTGTCTTGGAGAGCATGGGTGAAGAGTATGGCATTAAGTTTACTCCGGAACAAGAGAAGAGATTTATGTTGTCTTCTACTTTTGGAGTGCCTATCAGAAGTATGCAGAAATATCTTGATCTCCCCGAAGATCAACGGGATAAGATCCTTAAGAATGAAGGTATTCCATGCGATAGTGTTGATAATCAGTTTAAATCGTGGGTACGTAATGCACGTACTGCTAACGCTGATCTACGTATTGCCATCAAGGCAGACGCTACGACTCCATACTCAGTGATAAAGAACGTTATGAACTCACTTCAGGATTTGCGGGAAAATCGGTACAATCTGATTACTTCTCTCAAAGCAGAATCTGAAAATTAAAAAGGAGGAAATACAATGAGTGCTGAAGTACAAGAGAGCGGCGGAAAAAGAGGAAAGAGCAAGCAAAAAAAGATAACTGTCCGGGTGGACTTTACACCGATGGTGGACATGAACATGTTGCTGATTACTTTCTTTATGCTTTGTACCACACTGAGCAAACCTCAGACGATGGAAATAAGCATGCCGAGTAATGACAAAGATATTACTGAAAACCAGAAGAGTATGGTGAAGGCTTCACAGGCAATTACACTATTGCTGGGGCCTGATAATAAACTCTATTATTATGAGGGAGAACCTAATTATAAGGACTATACCTCGTTGAAAGAAACTAGCTACGGTGCAAATGGACTGCGTGCCGTACTTCTTCAGAAAAATGCTGTTGCTGTCAATAAAGTAAGAGAATTGAAACAACAGAAATTGGATCTTAAGATAACGGATGACGAATTTAAGAAGCAGGTTTCCGAGATAAAGAGCGGAAAGGATACCCCGACCGTAATTATTAAAGCTACGGATGACGCTTCTTATATGAATCTGATTGACGCGCTGGACGAAATGCAGATATGTAATATTGGTAAATATGTGATAACAGACATTGCGGAAGCTGATGAATTCTTAATCAAGAATTTCGATGCGAAAGGTGGATTGTCACAGAACTTAGCCGATAATTGATGTAACACCCAAAAAAGAAAAGTAAAATGGCAAAATTAGATTTAGCTTCTTCGGAATGGTGTCAACTGATTTTTGAAGGCAAGAACCAGGCATACGGAGCATATAGAATGCGTGCCAATTCAACAAAACGACACAATGTCGCCATGTTGATTGTGGTAATCATAGCGGCAGTCGGATTTAGCATCCCTACACTGCTTAAGTTGGCAACTCCGGAGCAGAAAGAAGTGATGACAGAGGTGACTACCTTGTCGAAATTGGCAGAACCGGAAATCAAACAGGAAGAGATGAAACGGGTTGAGCCGGTGGCGCCTCCTCCCCCTGCACTGAAGAGTTCTATCAAGTTTACTGCTCCTGTCATCAAGAAAGATGAAGAGGTGCATGAAGATGATGAGATCAAGAGCCAGGAGGATTTGAATGCTACTAAAGTATCCATCTCTATTGCCGACGTAAAAGGTAACGACGAGGCGAATGGTAAAGATATTGCTGATCTTAAGCAGGTAGTGACACAGGCTGCACCGGAACCGGAAAAGGTTTTCGATATGGTAGAACAGATGCCGACTTTCCCTGGTGGTCAACAGGAATTGATGGCTTACTTGGGTAAGAACATCAAATATCCGACTATTGCACAGGAGAATGGAACACAAGGTCGCGTTATTATACAGTTCGTTGTTGAACGTGATGGTTCTATCACTGATGTGCGTGTGGCTCGTGGCGTAGACCCTTATCTGGATAAGGAAGCTGTGCGTGTGGTAAAAAGTATGCCGAAATGGCTCCCTGGTAAACAGAATGGAAAAGCGGTACGTGTGAAATTCACCGTTCCGGTAATGTTTAGATTACAATAAAAGATGATGAAGAGACAATTTAGGCTGATAGGACTCGTAGCGTTGGTGGTGTTGAGTGCTTGTAACTCAAAATCGAAAGGGCCGACGGATACTTATTCTTCCGGTGTGGTATCTATTGCAGCGGATGAGAGTTTCGAACCTATCATACAAGAAGAGATAGAGGTGTTTGAAAACCTTTACCCTTTGGCCGGGATTGTTCCTCGCTACACAACTGAAGTGGAAGCGATTAATTTACTTCTGAAAGACAGTGTCCGGTTGGCTATTACAACCCGGACACTGACTAAGGAAGAAATGAATTCATTCCACAGCCGTAAATTTTTCCCTCGCGAGATAAAATTGGCTACGGATGGTCTGGCATTGATCGTGAATCGTGCTAATCCGGATTCTTTGTTGAGTGTACGTGATTTCCGTCGCATCCTCACCGGTGAGGTGAAAAACTGGAAAGAGGTAAATCCGGATTCCCGGTTGAAAGGAATTCAGGTGGTGTTTGATAATAAGAACTCCAGTACCGTACGTTTTGCAATAGACTCAATCTGTGGTGGAAAACCGTTGGCAGAAGGTAATGTCAGTGCCTTGAAAACCAACCAGCAAGTGATAGATTATGTAGCGAAGAATCCTGATGCCATGGGAGTTATTGGAGTAAACTGGCTGGGGAACCGCAGTGATACGACCAATCTTTCTTTTCGTGAAGAGATCAGAGTGATGGCAGTCAGTGCTGAAGATGTGGCAACTCCTGCGAACAGCTATAAGCCTTATCAGGCCTATCTGTTCTATGGTAATTATCCGCTGGCACGATCCATCTATGCATTACTGAACGATCCTCGCAGTGGGCTGCCCTGGGGATTTGCTTCTTTTATGATATCCGACAAGGGGCAGCGGATTATATTAAAATCCGGACTTGTTCCGGCTACACAGCCGGTGCGTATTGTCCACGTGAAAGACGAATAATAACTAAAATTAGAGACTATCATGAAACGAGTACAAATGTTTTTAGCTGGAGCGTTTATAGCAGTAGGGTCGCTCTGTGCGCAATCAACCGATGCCGAATGGCAGGCGGAAGTTGCCAAATTGAAAGGAACTATTCAGACGAATCCTGCACAGGCTGCTGAAGAAGCCGAGCATCTGATTAAAGGAAAGAATAAAAAGAATGTGGAACTTTTGGTAGCTATCGGAAATGCGTATCTGGATGCTGACAAACTTCCCGAAGCGCAAGAATATGCAACTCTTGCCAGAAAAGCGAATGGTAAATCAGCTCTTGCTTCTGTATTGGAAGGAAATATTGCCATGAAGCAGAAAAATGCGGGTCTCGCTTCTCAGAAATATGAAGAAGCGATTTATTTCGATCCGAAATGTACGGAAGCTTATCTGAAATATGCAGATGTTTATAAATCAGCCAATGCAAGTCTTGCTATTGAAAAGCTGAACCAATTGAAAGCCCTGGAACCGTCCAACACAGCCGTAGACAAAAAACTAGCCGAGATTTATTATTTAAAAAATGATTTTAGTAAAGCGGCAGAAGCTTATGCGAATTTTGCAATGGGGCCTACTGCTACGGAAGAAGATTTGGTGAAGTATGCGTTTGCTTTATTTTTGAACCATGATTTTGAGAAATCGCTCGAAGTGGCTAATATGGGATTGCAAAAGAATGCCCATCATGCTGCGTTCAACCGTTTGGCAATGTATAACTATACTGACTTGAAGCGTTTTGATGAAGCGATAAAGGCAGCGGACATCTTCTTCAATGAATGTGAAAAAGCCGATTATTCTTATTTGGATTATATGTATTATGGACACTTGCTGGAAAGTCTGAAAAAATATGATGATGCAGTAATACAATATGAGAAAGCGGTAAAGATGGATCCGACAAAGACGGATTTATATAAAAATATCTCTTCTGCTTACGAACAGAAGAATGATTATAAAAAAGCAATCAGTGCTTACCAGAAATATTATTCATCCCTTGATAAAGAAAAACAGACTCCGGACTTACAGTTTCAGGTTGGTAGACTTTATTACGGTGCTGGTACGCAACCTGATTCATTGACAATCACTGTTGAAGAACGCAAGCAGGCGTTGATGTCCGCCGATTCTGTTTTCCATGCAATTGCAGAAGCAGCACCGGATAGCTACTTGGGTAACTTCTGGAGAGCTCGTGCCAATTCAGCACTGGACCCTGAAACCACTCAAGGACTTGCGAAACCTTTCTATGAGGAAGTGGCTGCTTTATTGGAAAGCAAAAATGATCCTCATTACAATTCAGCTTTGGTTGAATGTTACAGTTATCTTGGATATTACTATTTGTTAGCGATCGAGAATCCGGCATTGAAGGCCGAAGCAAAGGCTAATAAAGATAAATCCATAGAATACTGGAATAAAATTCTGGCTATAGACCCCGCTAATGCTACTGCTAAAAGGGCATTGGACGGCATCAAATAGTGAATAATTTTAGTTGTTTGTCGTGACAGGAGGAGTGGAGAGTGATCTTAGCTCCTCCTTTTTTTGCACTTTTTTCTCCTTTTCTATTGGAATATTCAAAAGATTGCCTACATTTGTGGTGTACCATTACACTAATACACTAAGAAGCATTGTTCATTAAACAGAAATGCTATGATTACAGTAGAAAATCTTTCATTTACTTATCGTAAATCGAAGCGTGCGGTATTACATGATTTTTCGCTTTCGTTCGAGTCCGGCAGGGTATATGGACTGTTGGGAAAGAATGGCGCGGGAAAGTCTACTCTTCTCTATCTGATGTCCGGGTTATTGACTCCTAAAAACGGCAAAGTGGTGTTTCACGATACAGATGTGCGCCGTCGGTTACCGGTTACTTTACAGGATATGTTTTTAGTTCCCGAAGAGTTTGAATTACCTTCAGTCTCTCTGGTTAGCTATGTGGAGTTGAACAGTCCTTTTTATCCTCGTTTCAGCAAGGAGGAGATGATTAAATATCTCCATTATTTTGAAATGGATATAGATATTGATCTCGGATCACTTTCTATGGGACAGAAAAAGAAAGTATTCATGAACTTTGCGCTTGCTACAAACACTTCTCTTTTGTTGATGGACGAGCCGACCAACGGGCTGGATATTCCCGGTAAAAGTCAGTTCCGTAAGTTTATAGCATCGGGCATGTCGGATGATAAGACGATTGTAATTTCTACGCATCAGGTTCGTGACATTGATAAGGTGCTCGATCATGTATTGATTATGGATGACAGCCGTGTGTTGCTGGATGAATCTACAAGTAATATTTGCGACAAACTTTTCTTTGTGGAGAGTGACAATCGGGAACTGGCGAAAAATGCTCTTTTCGCAATCCCTACTATCCAGGGGAATTACCTGATACTTCCTAATGAAGAACAGGAAGAATCGGAATTAAATCTGGAACTTCTTTTTAATGCTACGTTGGCTGCTCCTGAAGAGATAGCCCGATTGTTTCACACTCAAAAATAAAAGACGATGATAAAAGATACTTTTTTCAGTTTGCCTCGTTTTATGAATCTTTGCCGTAAGGAGATGGTAGAGAATTGGAGATCGAATGTGCTTCGTATGGTGTTGATGTATGGAGTGATGGCGGTGGTATTGGTTTGGAACGGATATACTCAATATAATTATCACGATTCGGTTTATTTTATTCGTCATGCAAATACCGATCCTGCATGGGGATTTATATTGATGGCTTTTTTGTGGTTTCTATTTGTTTTCGGGTGCTTAAGTGCATCGCTGGTGATGGAGAAGATGAAGAATAAGACTAGTCGGCTATCCACATTAATGACACCGTCCACTCCTTTCGAGAAGTTTTTTTCCCGTTGGCTGATATCAACTATCGTATTTTTAGTTGTTTTTTTGATTGCTTTTAAATTGGCTGATTATACAAGAGTAATGGTTTATTCGCTTATCTATCCGGAGGTAAAAGAGGTGATACTCCCTGTCAATCTGGGAGATTTAGTCGGTAGCGGGAAACGGTGGTTTTTATTCAATGAAACGTATCAGTTGATATTAGTCCTTTCTATATATTGCTTTGTGCAGTCATTGTTCGTATTAGGTAGTTCTGTTTGGCCGAAGAACTCTTTTCTTAAAACTTTTGTTTCGGTTACAATCATTGTTCTGATTTATGTATTGATGGGAATGTTGACGGGTAATATGCTATTTCATGGAAACAACAATAAAGATTACGGCTATATTTTTTCTTCTTTCACGGAGCAACAAGTTTTCACCTTAGGAACCATAGCCTTTATGTTTTTTGCATTGGTTAATTGGGTACTTGCCTTTTTTCGTTTTAAGGAGTCCGAGATTATTCAACGTATGTAATACTCTAGCCTATGAATTTTAAAGAAAGTAAAGCTATTTATCTGCAGATCGCTGATAGGATCTGTGATGAGATACTTCTGGGGCAATTTGGGGAAGAGGAACGCATCCCTTCTGTCAGAGAATATGCCGCTATTGTGGAAGTAAATGCCAATACAGTGATGCGCTCATTTGATTATCTTCAGTCACAGAATATTATTTATAATAAACGCGGCATTGGTTATTTTGTCTCTACCGGTGCAAGGGAACTGATTCATTCTTTGCGGAAGAATACTTTTTTGAAAGAAGAACTGGATTACTTCTTCAAGCAGATTAAGACACTGGATATTCCTATCAAAGAGATAACCGATATGTACCGGGAATTTTGTAAAAAAGAAAAGTAAAACAAATATTATGAAACGTACAACTTATATATTAATTGGGCTTTTTGTAGCCGGACTTTGTGTGCTGGTAGGCGGAATGTTTGTGATGTATTGTCTGGGGAGGCCGCACTTTTCCAATCAAATAAATCTGCAAGGAGAGCAGCTAACCAAAGAAATCCCGGCTTGCCGGGTAATATGGCTTGCTCAAACGGAGATGCATACAGAAGAATGTAGTGTCTGGCTGGCAAATTCTTTTTTGCGAGTGCTGCCTTCAAAAGGAGAGAAAAATGAATTTTCCTGTTCGCAGAAAGTAAATGACTATCTGAAAATGACTGTCATGGGGGATACGTTGAAAATTCTTTTGGACTATCCGCTGGATAAACTCCTGCAAGAGTTAAAGGAATCCAGATATGTAGCGATGATAACGGGAGACATGCAACTGAATCTGACGCAAGAAGTGGAATGTGTTGTAAATGATATTTATATGCAAAAGATTGTTCTTAAAAATTTGACAAAGGATTCTCTTTCCATTAATACTTCTAATTCTATGCAAGTGGATTCGTGCGATTTTAGAGCTTTGCATGTTGCCAGGAGTGGCAGGAATGTGGAATTTCAGAGTGGTAAGATCAATAATCTGCATTTGAATCTGAATATGATGGATAATTGGTCTGTAAATGTGCAAGAATGTCGGATTGATACGGAATACTTGACAGGTCACAATGGGAATGTGAAACTTCAAAAAGGAGAGTGCAAACGTATGTTTTGGATTCCTGAAAAGGATGATGCCAAATTACAGGTAACTTTGACCGAAAAAGCCTGTGTGACGATGATAGAATAAACTGGCATATAGATTAAAAAAGGAGTAAAGATGTATTTATCATATTTTACTCCTTTTTTATATGGTTATTACAATGCTTTTGTCAGAGTGAAGCAATCGATATCCGGTGCCCAGTTGTAACTATTACCCATGCGAATGGTGTTATATCCTGCTTTTAGTTCAACGGGAACTGTGATTTTGTTATGGTTATTATCCTCTCTCAGAGAATCTATTTTGGTAATAATGCCGTTGACATCCAGTTCTATCTGGCGTCCTTTACCGTATGAGTAATGGATAGTCATGTTGTAGCGTCCGCCATCTCCGCTATACACTTCCTTCCATTCGGCATAATTTTCCGGTTGTCCACCCAGGAAACCTACTTTCATTTTGCCGGAAGCTTCTTTGTCATTGGCATAAAGAATACCTTTAGGATTTTTACCTAGGTCGTTGAAAAGAGGCAAGTAAGCCCATTCTGCTTCGTACAGAGTCGGTTCCAGACGTGTTTCGCCTTCCATGCGGAGGAACATGGCACTGTGTGCCGGAAGCGTTTGTTCGAATGTGCCGGAGAAGCTGCCTAAATCGTTATGTTTTACGAGATCACGTACTTTTACATTTCCTCCAAATTCCAATGAAGAGAACGGGACGGAGAAACTGCATACGGTATCGGAAGGATTGTAGAGAGCCACAGCACGTACGTTTCCACGTTTCTGTTCAATATCTTTCACGAGTACATAACCTTCATTTTCATGTTGCGCTACGTATGCTTGCAAACCCAGCGGGTCTTGGTTGAGGGCAATCAATTCTTTGTTTTTCAGCAGCTCGAGAGAAGACTCCGGTATGTTTTCCAGGTTACATCCGATAAGCAAAGGAGAGCTCATGATACACCATAAACCGAAATGAGCTTCTTCTTCTGTCGGGGTAAGACCTTGGCCGCCCACTTTGCTGTCGTTACGGAATCCGATAACCATCATGTCCATGTCATTGTAATGTCCGTTGCCGGCATAGGCAGACAGGTAAAGATTCTTGCCGACTACATATCTTAATGAGCCCCAATGTGCGTTAATATCACCGCTGATACGCCAGGAGGTTGCTGCGTCTTTGGCCCAAGTACCCGGGAAGGCCCATCGGCAGATATTGATGGAAGCATCTTTGTTCACTTTGTCTATACTGTTCCGGATTGAAGTGTAGCGTTCCTTTTCATTAAGTCCCAGCGCATCTCCTCCGCAATAGTCAATTTTGATAAAGTCGAAACCCCAGTCGCCAAAGTATAATTGGGCGTCTTGTGGTTCATGCCCGTAGATACCAGCTCCTATACCTGCAGTGTCATTGTCCCACATGGAACCGCACGTACTATTACCCGCATCGGTATAAAGGCCGGCTTTCATTCCCAGGCTGTGAATATGATCCGCCACCGGTTTCATGCCGTTCGGAAACCGTTTTTCATTTGCAAGCATTATTCCGTTGTCGTCACGTTTTCCGAAATAGCCATCATCAACATTGACATAATGATATCCGACATCTTTCAAGCCTTTTTCCACCATTAGGTCAGCCTGGTGTTTGATAATGTCTTCACTGATGTCTACACGAAACGCATTCCATGAACTCCATCCCATGATAGGAGGATTGACTGCCTTTTCATTTTCCGAAAGAGTGGTTTGAGTCTTTGTACAACTGATGCACATAAAAGAAGCTACTGCTACTGTAAAGAGATAAATCCTGTTTCTCATGATATAATAGGTTGGTGTTTTCTTGCATTGGGCTCAGTTGTAATTCTTGGGGGATTAAGTTTAGTCAATTCCCTTCATGCATATACCTTTGCTAGCCTAAAAAGGAAGAAGCTCATATCCACTACTCCTCTAAATGATGTCCTAAATGCTTTGATTTTAGCATTAAATGCTTCCGCTGCTGCATTTGTACTCCTGTTCACAAAGAAGTTCAAAATCCTTTCATAATGGTTCTCAATAGAGTTTGCCACTGTTGTGAAT
>NZ_GG774808.1:11931-20111 GCF_000163675.1 Bacteroides sp. D22
GTCCTGAACTTCAATCTCAGGGAGGAAACCTTTTGAGTGAAGATGTAGATCTGAGTACTCAGCAGGAATAGTGGCTTTCTCCTCTAAATAAAGAATAAAGCAAGTATCCTGAGAAACATGATTGACTAGGGTAAAATAATCAAGGATTCCTGAAGGCAAGAACAAGCTTAAAGAAGCAACAGGATCAATCGTTTGGGAAGAGGATGTTTTCATGATGCAAAAATAAGAATTTTAACGCAATCCCCCAAGGTTTCAGACTGAGCCTTGCATTGCCGTCCCGATTTCGTCCCGGCGACTAAATAAAATTAAAGGGTAACTTACTGTAATCCAGAAAGCTACCCTTTATTTTGTCGGAATGAGGCGACTCGAACGCCCGACCCCTACGTCCCGAACGTAGTGCGCTACCAACTGCGCTACATTCCGATTGCTTAAGAAGTGGTGCCACCAGGAATCGAACCGGGGACACAAGGATTTTCAGTCCTTTGCTCTACCAACTGAGCTATGGCACCTTTCTCGTTTGCGGGTGCAAAGATAAGTATATTTTTTAATACCGCAATAACTTCGTGGGAAAATTTCGCCAAATTCTGACCGATGAAAATATTAATGTATTTGTGTTAGAATAAATATGTAGATAACTCACTATTTATGCAGCATATTTTATAAATTTACGCACTGAAACTATCAAAACATTATAAACACTCTAATCCTATGTCATCACTGGCAATTATCATTATAATAGTTCTATCAGCTACCCTCATTTATGTGTGGGCAAAGTGCCAGTCACTTCAAAAAGAGGTACATTCGAAAGAAAATAAAGAGAATGAACTTAAGAAGTTGGCTTTGGTTTTGCAGAACATCAATGCCTACTTCTTATTGATTGACAAGGATTTTGTAGTCTGTGACACCAATTATTATTCTTTGAACCGTCTGCCTGTTCAGGTAGGTGGAGTTACAAAAAGAGTGGGGGATTTGTTGCATTGTAGAAACGCGATAGCAGCCGGTGAATGTGGTCAGCACGAACAGTGTAAACTATGTTGTATTCGTGCGTCTATCGGTAAGGCTTTTTATAAGAAAGCAAGTTTTAAGAATCTGGAAGCTTCGATGAAGTTGTTGAGTGAGGATGAAATGACAGTGACTCCTTGCGATGTATCAGTATCGGGTACTTATTTGAATATTCATGGCCAAGATTATATGGTGTTGACTGTTTATGATGTGACAGAACTGAAAAATGTGCAAAGGTTACTGACCATTGAAAAAGAACATTCCATCTCTGCCGAGAAATTGAAATCTGCCTTCATTGCTAATATGAGTCACGAAGTTCGTACACCGCTCAATGCTATTGTCGGATTTTCCGGTTTGATGGTGTCGGCTTCCGGCGAAGAGGAAAGAAAAATGTATGCTGATATTCTCGCAGAGAATAATGAACGATTGTTGCGCCTGGTGAATGATATTTTCGATCTTTCTCAAATAGAGTCGGGGACGATAGATTTCGTTTATACGGAGTTTGATGTCAATGATTTGTTGAGAGAATTGGATGGAATATTTAAGGCGAAATTGAATAACTCGTCGGTAAAATTGATTTGTGAGGCGCATGTACAACCTATTATAATGTATTCGGAACGGGAACGTATCATTCAGGTATTGTCTAACCTCTTACATAATGCGATGAAATTTACTGCGTCGGGTGAAATCCGTTTCGGGTGCCGCCTGGAAGGAATGGAAGAAGTTTACTTTTTTGTGTCCGACACAGGCATTGGTATACCGGAAGAGGAACAGAAAAAGATATTCTCACGTTTCATAAAACTTGATCGTGAAATGCAAGGAACGGGACTTGGGTTGACTCTTTCGCAAACGATTATCCAAAACCTGGGTGGAAACCTCGAACTCGATTCGAAGGTCAACCGGGGATCTACTTTCAGCTTTGTGTTGCCGAGGGTGATTAAGCCGGAATTGATTAAGCCACAGCCATAAAGTAAATCGCCCTTACTACAGTTGTGAAGTGTATCTCAAAAGTGTTAAATCTGACTTTTGGAGATGCTTCACTTGACTGTAGTGAGGGTGATTTTATAAATTCAAGGCTTTTCGAATTGTCTTGAACTTCTTAATGAACAGGATGAATGTTTAGTCTTTACGACTTAGGTGCATCCTTATCTTTGTCTCCGGTTCCCGGAGATGCTTTGCTGGCAGAGGAACTTCCGAAGGAAGCTGAACCGGAGGATGCTGTGCCTGAAGTTGCTGCATTAGAAGCGGTTGCACCGGGGGTAGCTGTGCTTGCCCCAGTTGTTCCTCCTGTGTGTGCAGAAGTTGCATTAGCAGGACGCGGAGCATTAACGCTGCTTGCACTAACATTTGCAGTGGCAGGTTGAGCCTGAACTTCCCAATGGAACGGTTCGAAATTGGAATTAGGATCTACCCAAGATGGTTTCTTGGAAGCGTAGATAATAAACGGAGCAACGACAACGATAATTGCACCGATAATTAGTACGGAGAACCAAACGGTGTTGCTACCGGTAGAAATCTGGCTGGGCGGGATGAAGCTAAGAATAAAGGCAAGTAATGATCCGCAGAAGCCAAGACCGCCAACAAACCACATCAGGCCGTTGCCGGATTTACCGATACGGAACGGACGGTTGAGTTTCTTCATCTTATAACGCAATGCGATAGCTCCGGAGAACATCAACAGGTACATAATCAGATAAAGAATAACTGTCAGCTGTGACAGAATTTGATAGAAACTCTGTACGGAAGGCATAACAACAAACAACAAACTTAATACGGTTACAGCGATACCCTGTACGAACAAGATATTCTTTTGTACACCCAGCTTGTTTGTTTTCTGGAAGAACGGAGGCATATAACCGGCTTTACCTACGGCAAATATACCTTTGGACGGACCGGCAACCCATGTCAATACACCAGCCAATACACCGAAAGCAAGAGCGACCGCAATGATTGGTGACAACCAGGAAGCATGAATATATTTGAAATAGTTGTCGAAACCGACGAGCAGGCTTTGAGTCAGGTTGATGTCTTTAGCAGGGATAATCACACCTAATGCGAAAGTACCCAAAACGAAGATCAACACTGTGATAAGCGCACCGATAAATACGGCTTTCGGATAGTTTTTAGAAGGGTTATCTACGTCTTTTACGTGGATACCGCCCATTTCCATACCGGCATAAAACAAGAAGATACTGGCAGCAAGAACGACATTATCGAAGTTGGTAAAGTCGGGGAAGAAGCTACTGTTGAAATCCATATTGGAATGTCCGCCCGTTGCCAGGTAAATGATTCCTAAGATAATCAACAATCCGGCCGGGATAATGGTACCGACCATACCACCGATTTTGGCTACTTTACCTACCCAGCTCATACCTTTCAGGGAGATGAAAGTGGCCAGCCAATAGATGATAAGTACGACGACGAGCGTATAATACTTATTGTTTGCCAGTGACATGTCATGTACGTCATTCATTCCGATGAAAGCGATAGATACGGCACCAAACGTTAATACTGTCGGATACCAGATCGTACTTTCGATCCATTGCACCCAAATGGCGAGGAATCCCAGTTTCTTGCCGTAGGCCTCGCCTACCCACCGGAACACACCACCCTGCTTATCCTGAAACATTGCTGCCAACTCGGCTGCAACGAGCGATGTAGGGATTAGAAAGACAATAGCTGCAAAAAGATAATAGAAGGCCGAACTCATTCCGTATACGGCCTCGGCTGGTAGTCCACGCAAGGATACTACTGCCGTAACATTCATGATAGCAAGGGTAAACACACCCAGCTTCACTGCATTTTTAATATTTGCCATAAGTTAAGGTTTTAAGTGAAAAATATTTTAAAGTCAGTGTTATAACAACATTTTGCGCGAGATGTTTCCGCAATCTCTTTCAAAGTTCGTTAATTAACATCGCCGGAACGGGATATTGTAACCCCCGATTTACCTGTTTCGGAACAATTACTTTTCTCGATTGTTTCTAAACAATCTAAATTATATGTGAACCATTTTATTATAAACTAAGTAGTTATGAAATCAGCGCTTTCAGATTTTATTTCCGGAAAAAAGGGGATTTATGGTATTCTTCACATTATTATATTAATAATGTCTCTTTTTCTGGTTATCAGTATCTCGGTGGATACTTTTAAGGGAATTCCGTTCTATACACAGTCTTCTTACATGAAGGTACAGCTATGTATCTGCCTTTGGTTTCTTTTCGATTTTGTGTTGGAGTTCTTTTTGGCAAAACATAAAGGACGCTATTTGCGGACACACTTTATCTTTTTATTGGTGGCCATCCCTTATCAGAATATCATCGCATATTATGGATGGACGTTTTCGGATGAGATTACCTATCTGCTTCGTTTCATTCCTTTATTAAGAGGAGGATATGCGCTTGCTATTGTGGTCGGCTGGCTGACTTACAACCGGGCTTCGAGCCTGTTTGTCTCTTATCTGACGATGTTGCTGGCAACAGTTTATTTCTCCAGTCTGGCATTTTTTGTGCTCGAGCATCGGGTGAATCCATTGGTGAATGATTATGGAGATGCCTTGTGGTGGGCTTTTATGGATGTTACTACCGTGGGGTCGAATATTATAGCGCAGACCGTGACCGGGCGCGTGCTTTCCGTTTTGCTGGCTGCCTTGGGTATGATGATGTTTCCTATCTTTACGGTTTATATTACAAATCTGATTCAACAATCCAACAAGCGTAGAAAGCAATATTACGAAGAGGAGGAACAACAGAAAAAGGCTTCCGCCCAAAAGGAATCGGCAGAAAAAGCTGTCGTACAGAAGGTTAATACATAATATGCTTGTGTGGCGGATAAAAACAGATAGAATGAGAGTAATTGTAATGTGTTGAAAATCAGCTTAGAAATACTTTTCTTAATAGTATTATTACTTTTCTTTATAAGCATGGAAGGAAAAGGGGAGGAAAAGTGGAATAACTTTCTATCTTTGTAGAAAAGAGACAGAGGCAAACAGTTGTTAGTTGCTGTCTCTAAATGAAGAAGTTCCACCTTATCCGAGTGAATAATAGTGACACTGATATACTCATTTTAATAACTGGAGTTGCATAGGGGTAAATTTAATTTGTTGTATTTGATAATTAATACCGTTTGTATTGAAAACACTGGTGGGGAGTCAAGCGGGAAATCAATGGGATAAGGAGGAATAGAAAAAGGTTACTATCGGGAGATAGTAACCTTTACCTACTTATAAAAGAGATCGAGAGAGTTTTTAGTCAACAACGGTGATATGGTTGTTGCTAAACACATTTAATTCCAGCTTGTTCATGATGTATTGAATAGCTAACTGCGCTTTCACGGAGTTGCCCGATCCATCCAAAGGAGGAGCAAAGGCGGCAATACCGAACTGTCCGGGCAGTACCCCCATCACACCACCGCCTACACCTGTCTTGGCAGGAATACCGGAAGTGTACATCCAGTCGCCGGTATGTTCATAGAAACCTACTGCGGCAATCATGGCAGTGATTTTAGGAGCCAGCGTGGCATCAAAAACTTCTTTCTTAGTCACCGGATTTACACCACCGTTGGCGATTGTGCCGGCTGCAATGGAAAGCTGCAATGCAGTCACTCCCAATGAGCACTGACGGGTGTAGAGGTCTAATGACATATCCGGATCATCATAAATCCGATTATAATTTTTCAGCAACCATGCGATAGAACGGTTGTTGAAGTTGGTATCCGATTCGGACTTGTACAATTCATCAATCAACTGTGGGGCGCTGCCGCATAAATCGGTCACGTTTCCTACGATGGCATCCCATTTCTTGGCAGAGTCGCCAATGGGCTGCACCATGCTGCAGGCGGAGATAGCTCCGGCGTTTACCAATGGAGTAGACGGATGGTCGTTCTCCAGCAAGATGGCGATAATTGAATTGAAAGGTAAGCCTGTTGCATCGGCTCCAATCTTGTCCAGGATTTCTTTGGCACCATATTGGCGCAGTGCCAGAATAGCCGTATGTACTTTGGATACGGATTCTATACCGAAGCGGTAGTCAGTATCTCCCACATGGATGGTCTGCCCGTTGAGCAGGCAGACACTGATTCCAAAGAGATCTTTGTTGACATTTGCCAGGTAGGGGATATAGTCGGCGTTCTTGCCGCCGGTATTAGTCTTTACCTGATCGTATGCCTCCTGTACCACTTCTTTCAATTGAGCGAGTGTTACTTTTTTATCCATAGATCTTTTTTATTTTTTTACGGTTTTACGACGACCACCATGGTTGAACATCTTAGCTTCTACCGGAAGATTCTTTTCTTGAGCCATACGGGTAGGAGTAGGATATTCCAGTTTTTCCAGTTCAGTGATGGCGTTGTTGATGTCGCCCAGTAGCATATCTGCCATATCGCGGCTGAATCCCTGACGGACAACGACACGCATCACTACATAATCTTCCAGTTTGGAAGGCAAGGTGTAAGCAGGAACCATCCAACCGTGTTGAGACAGTTTGTCTTGCAAATCGTACAAAGTCCATTTGGCGTTCTTTGCATATTCCGGTTTCAGATACCAGATGAATAATGGGTTCACAACATCATTAGAGTAGTTGACAAACGGAACCATCTTGGCTATTTCGCTGTGGATATATTTAGCAATTTGCAGGGAGTTGTACTGTACTTCTTTGTATCCCTGGAATCCTAAACGGATGAATTGATAATATTGTCCCAGGATTTGTGCAGCCGGACGAGAGAAGTTCAAACCTACCTGTGTAATGTTGGCACCCAGATAATTTACGCTGAATGACATTTCTTCGGGCAGATATTCTTTGCCTTTCCAGCAAACCCATCCGAGTCCCGGATATACCAAACCAAACTTATGGCCGGATACGCTGATAGAAAGTACCCATTTCAAACGGAAGTCCCATTTCTTTTCCGGATACAGGAACGGAAGGATGAAACCACCACTGGCGGCATCTACGTGGATAGGAATGTCATAACCGGTCTTGGCATTGTAAGCATCCAGTGCTTTGTCCAATGCTTCGACGTCATCATTCAGTCCAGTCCATGTAACACCCTGGATAGGCACGATACAGATGGTGTTTTCATCACACATTTTCAAAGCTTCTTCGGGGTCAAGAGTGGTTTTTTCGAGTGTCAAAGGCACTTCACGCATTTCAATCTGCCACAACTGTGCAAACTTTTCCCAAACAACCTGGAAACCTGTAGAAATAACAAAGTTTGGTTTATCAAACGGTTTGCCCTGTGCTTGTCTTTTCTTACGCCAACGCAACCAGGCAGCTACACCACCCAACATACATGCTTCCGAAGAACCGATAGCCAGCGCACCGGTTTTCCAAGTGTCTTTTTCAGGAGAGTTCCACAAGTTGGCAACGATGTTGATACATTTACCGTTCATCACTGCGATACGCGGATATTCTGTTTCATCAATGTAGTTGATGTTAATGGCCTCATTCATCAGCTTAGTGGCGTATTCATCCATATAAGTAGTCACGAAAGTAGCCAGATTCAAACGTGGTTGGGTTTGAGCAAATGTTTCATCTTTCACCATTTGATAGGCGACTTCAGGAGTAGTAGGTCCATCAGGTATTTTCTCTACCGGAGAGGGTTGTAACATTCTGTCTGAACCAAATACATCGGTTTTTGCATCACCTTTTCTGAAATTTAAATCTTCCATACTAATTTGTTTTTTTAAAGGTTTAGGGCGATGGGGATTTTCCCCGTCGAATTTCCCACAACAACAGCAGATAGTTTTGAAAGTTTCCGGGTTTTACATTATTTGGCGTTTATTAAGGAGGAGGATGCCCTTATTGAAACGTGCCTATTCACCACGGAGGACGCAGAGGACACAAAGGTGAATCTTGGTCATTTCCGTGCAGAAATGAGCTAAATGATAATTTTGCGGAGTGCCCTGAAAGGGCTTAATTATATAGTGTAGGGCAACGCCCTACGTAAAAACGACAATCTGAATTTGCGCCCTGAAAGGGCATAATTGTATACAGTTCCGCCCTTTCAGGGCTTGTGGCTGGTGTGTCTTTTTCGTAGGGCGTTGCCCTACGCTATATAATTAAGCCCTTTCAGGGCACCCCAATAAATATATAATTGTAAGGCTTTCAGCCTAACTGCAAAATTCCCATTTAACCGCTAAATTCCCATTTAATTAAGAACTGTACTGAAATGAACTAAATGAT
>NZ_GG774808.1:20727-57032 GCF_000163675.1 Bacteroides sp. D22
AAACTATTGAAAGCGGATCTTTCACAAGCTGCTAATTCAGCGATTGTATGGGATAAGGAAATGAAAGAGTATTATGAAAGGAAAAGGAAGGAAGGGAAAGCTTATGGAGTAGTGCTAAATGCAGTCAAGTTTAAACTAGTAGGAAGAATGTTTGCTGTGGTCAAAAGGGGAACACCCTTTGTGGAGTTAATGACTTACAAAAAGTAAACGGACTGAAATAGCCCGTTTAATTTCTTTAACTGTTTTTTATAGGCCTATTATTTGCATAGGTCTTAGAATTCTGTGGTGAATAAATGAACTTTATAAAGCGACTATTGTTTTCTTCAAACCTAAACTTTTAACGAATAAGCATTATGAAGATACAGACGGGACGAGGAACAATTCCTCTTATCACTTTAATTGCCATTTGGTCTATTTCGGCATTGACTTCATTGCCGGGACTCGCTGTTTCACCTATATTGGGTGACCTTACAAAGATATTTCCGAAAGCTACGGATCTGGACATACAGATGTTAACATCACTGCCATCATTGCTCATCATACCTTTTATATTGCTGGGTGGTAAACTGACGGAGAAAGTCGATTATGTCCGTGTATTGAAAGTCGGACTCTGGCTTTTTGCCGCAAGCGGTGTTCTGTATCTGATATCCAATCGAATGTGGCAGTTGATTGTGGTTAGTGCTCTGCTCGGCATCGGGTCCGGACTTATTATCCCTTTGTCTACCGGATTGGTTTCCAGATATTTTGTGGGAACTTATCGGGTGAAACAGTTCGGGTTGAGTTCGGCCATAACTAATTTTACGTTAGTGATAGCAACTGCCGTGACGGGCTATCTGGCAGAAGTCAGTTGGCACCTGCCTTTTCTTGTTTATCTTCTTCCGTTGGTTTCCATTCTGCTGGTGGGACATTTGAAAGAAGACCGGTCCGGAGAAGCCGCTTTAACGGCATCTTCTTCGTCTGATACTACTACTACTACGGCGGCAAATGTAGCAACTGCGAATGCGGCGACGGTGACTGTGCCGGAGACGAGTTCAGCGGACGACAGCAAAGCTGCCCGACAGTCTGCCATAGACATTGGAGGCAGTAAATATGGTATTCACATCAAGCATCTGATAGAACTGATGCTTTTCTATGGGGTGATTACATATATCGTAATAGTAGTGATCTTCAATCTGCCTTTCTTAATGGAAAAGCATCATTTCTCCAGTGGTAATTCCGGACTGATGATTTCGCTTTTCTTCCTGGCTATCACGGCTCCGGGCTTCTGTCTGGATAAAATTGTAGGCTTGCTTAAAGAACGTACGAAGGCATATAGCCTGTTGTCGATGGCATTGGGACTATTATTAATCTGGATAGCTCCGATAGAGTGGTTGATTATTCCCGGGTGTATTCTGGTCGGTTTAGGGTATGGCATTATCCAGCCCATGCTTTATGACAAGACCACGCAGACCGCATTACCGCAAAAGACCACATTAGCTTTGGCATTTGTGATGATGATGAACTACCTGGCTATTTTGCTCTATCCCTTTATCGTCGATTTTTTCCAGTGGGTATTCCATACCCAATCGCAAGAGTTTCCGTTTATCTTTAATCTGCTGATTACTGTTGTCACTCTTTTCTGGGCATATCGGCGCCGTCATACCTTTTTGTTTAACGACCAATTGAAATAAAAAATGAAGAATAAGAAACTGGAAGCCAATCTTAGCATGGCCGTCTCGAAAGTTTTTAGCGGGTTAAATATGAATGCCCTGAAGTATCTTCTGCCTTTGTGGATGAGTCCGCTGACAGGAGCAACCCTTCGCTGCACGTTTGCAGCAGCAGCCTTTTGGGTAATCGGGTGGTTTATGCCTCCGGAAAAATCATCCGCCAAAGATAAATGGCTCCTTTTCCTGTTGGGGGCCTTGGGACTTTATGGCTTTATGTTTCTTTACCTGGCCGGATTGAGTAAAACGACTCCTGTTTCCAGTTCTATTTTTACCAGTCTCCAGCCTATTTGGGTTTTTCTCATGATGATATTCTTTTATAAGGAGAAGGCGACCACAAAAAAAATAATAGGAATTTCTATCGGTCTGATAGGAGCATTGGTTTGTATTTTAACCCAGCAAAGCGATGATTTGGCGTCCGATGCTTTCACGGGAAATATGCTTTGTCTTCTTAGCTCTGTGGTATATGCTGTCTATCTGATTCTTAGTCAGCGTATCTTGACTGCCATCGGAGCAATAACCATGTTGCGCTATACTTTTTCCGGTGCTGCTGTATCTGCTATAATAGTAACGTTCATTACGGGATTTGATGCTCCGGTATTCTCCATGCCGTTCCATTGGACACCTTTCCTTATCCTGATGTTCGTATTGATTTTCCCGACCACTATCAGTTATATGTTGTTGCCTGTCGGTTTGAAATATCTGAAGACAACGGTGGTTGCCATTTATGGTTATCTGATTCTGATTGTGGCAACTATTGCCTCCCTTGCTTTGGGACAAGACCGTTTTAGCTGGACGCAGACGTTTGCCATTATTTTTATCTGTATCGGAGTTTATTTGGTAGAAGTTGCCGAAAGTAAGGAGCGATAAAAGTTTCTCGGTGTGGAACAGGTTGTTCCTCGGTGAGGAACACTTCGTTTCACACCGAGGAACACTTTGTTTCAAGGCATGGAACAAAAAAAGAGCGTCCTTCACAGAACGCTCTTGCTTATTTCATCATCATGTTTTATAGAGAGGAGTTGATTGCTTGTGCTATGGACTTGAATTCTTCATCCGACAATTTCAGTTTCGGATTCGAGAACAACATATCCGATTCCTTTTGAATAGGAATTAAATGAATATGTGCATGAGGAACTTCCAGTCCGATAACCGCTTCGCCCACCTTTTTACAGGGGAAAGCTTTTTCAATGGCACGGGCCACTTTCTTTGCAAATACATGCATAGCAGCCAGGTCCTCATCGCTCAAATCGAAAATATAGTCTACTTCCTGTTTGGGCACCACCAATGTGTGTCCCTTTACCAACGGATTGATATCGAGAAACGCAAAAAACTTTTCGTTTTCCGCCACCTTGTAGCAGGGGATTTCGCCTGCGATGATTCTACTGAATATTGTTGCCATAACTTTTATTGATAAATGAAGGCAAGCCCCACAAGGAGACCTGCCTTTACGTTAAATTGATATGTTTACTACTTCCAATGCAATTTTACCTTGTGGAACAGTGATTTCGGCTACATCACCCACCTTCTTGCCAAGCAGACCTTGTGCAATCGGAGTGTTAACGGAAATCTTTCCTTCCTTCAGGTTAGCTTCACTTTCGGAAACGATGGTATAAGTCATCTTCATACCGTTCTTTACATTCTTCAGTTCCACTTTATTTAAAATCTGTACAGAATCTGTTTTCAGCTTAGATTCATCAATGATTTTTGCGTCTGCAATGGTAGCTTTCAATTTGTTGATGCGCATTTCAAGCATACCCTGCGCCTCTTTGGCGGCATCGTATTCTGCATTTTCCGACAAGTCTCCTTTATCTCTGGCTTCGGCTATTGCCGCAGAGATCTTCGGGCGTTCCACTGTTTCCAGTTCCTTCAGTTCCGCCATCAGTTTCTTGTAACCTTCTTCTGACATATAAGCCATGATGTTTTCCTCCTTTAATTGTTTTAAATGGTCATATAAACAAAAAAGAATTCCAACATGAGCCATGTTGGAACCCTCTTATCATTATTTCTTTGCAAAGATAGACTTTTAAGTGATACGTGTCAAGTGAAAAAAGATGCTATGTAACATATTTAAATGAAATATGCTAAATTATAACAACTTAGAGCAATGACTTGACAGCTGCTTCCAAATCCTTGATATCTTCGCCGCGAAGCTTCAATTCGTTGTTACGGTTAATCAAAAAGATAGATGGAACTTGACGAACATTATATACAGCTACGTTGGTAGAATACACTCCGTTTCCATCGCGTACACAAACCCAGGGAAGGTTGTCTGCCGCAGTTTTCCAGTAGTGTTCGTCCGCATCGAGAGATACCTGGTATATTTCCAGTCCTTGTTTTGCGTATTCATTATATAGTTCGCGAAGCATCAGGTTGTGAGGAGAACCGGCAGGCGACTGGAATACAGAGAAATCGAGCAATACGACTTTTCCTTTCAGGTCGGTCAGTTTGCGCACATTTCCTTTCACGTCACGCAGGGCGATGTCGATAATGCCGGTTTCCACTATTTTCTCTTGAGGAATCTCCAATGCTTTTGCCTGTGGCTGGCGCGTGTTCTTCATCCCCTTAATTACAATATTATAAAGGTTCTTGGAACGTACGGCATGAGGGAACGCATTGTTGAGGCTCGTAGCAACAGCAGCGAAGCATTTCACATCATCTTTATTGTTCAACGGATCGAATATCAGATAATTATTGAGTTTCTGGAACAGGGCAAAGTAAGCGGCTGCCGTGTTGGGAGCAGCGAAAATATAGTTCACTTTGACATCTTCCTTGTAATTGTTGAGCAACGTTGCCAGACTGTCTTCAAATACATCATGCCCCATTCTGTTACTGCGTAAAGCTGCCAGCAAGTCGTCCACCTCTTTTTGAAGGCGGATCTGCTTCAGCGTCAGCTCTTTTATCTTGTTGCTGTTTTCCGAACCTTCCACCGTGTAAGTAGTGGAGAAATCCACATACGGAGCTTTGATCTGAATCGTTTCGATAGAATCTACAGAAAAATTGATGATTTTGTCGTCAATCCGCAAACGATAAAATTCGGGTGATTCGGGACGAGGCTGCTTGAAACTGAATGTACCTTCCCCCTTCAGCTTCACTGAATCGAGCGGAACAATACCTTCCAGACCGGAAGCTTCGAGATAAAGCATTTTACCGTCGGCTCCTGATACATCCCCGTTCACCTGGAATTTAGGGCCGGAACTACAAGCAGTAATAGTAAGTGCGGCGAGCGCTGCAAAAGTAACCTTTTTCATATAGTGTGTGTTATTAACGAGATGCAAATATACTTCTTTTCGAGATTAGTCAAAGCATTTTGCCGGGTTCTTCATCCTAATTTTGAAAAAAAATCAGTTCACCACTAACTTTTTACCTCATTTCCACCTGATTACCACGATAAATGTATATCTTTGCAGGAATTTTGAAAGAAAAAGTATAGATAAAACAATTTTTATGATTAACCCAATTGTTAAGACAATCGAGTTACCTGATGGAAGAACCATCACACTCGAGACGGGAAAGTTGGCAAAACAGGCAGACGGTTCTGTAATGCTTCGCATGGGCAACACCATGTTGTTAGCTACTGTTTGTGCCGCTAAAGATGCAGTTCCCGGAACAGATTTTATGCCTTTACAGGTAGAGTACAAAGAAAAATTTGCGGCATTCGGCCGTTTCCCTGGTGGTTTCACCAAGCGAGAAGGTAGAGCTTCTGATTATGAGATTCTGACTTGCCGTCTTGTAGACCGTGCTCTCCGTCCTTTATTCCCCGATAATTATCACGCAGAGGTATATGTGAACATCATCCTCTTTTCTGCTGATGGTGTGGATATGCCGGATGCATTGGCAGGACTTGCCGCTTCTGCAGCACTTGCCGTTTCAGATATTCCTTTCAACGGACCGATCTCTGAAGTGCGTGTAGCGCGTATCGACGGTCAGTTCGTTATCAATCCTACTTTTGAACAACTGGAAAAAGCTGACATGGACTTGATGGTAGCCGCTACTTATGAGAACATCATGATGGTAGAAGGTGAAATGCATGAAGTATCCGAAGCTGAATTGCTGGAAGCAATGAAAGTGGCTCACGAAGCTATCAAGATTCATTGCAAAGCGCAGATGGAGTTGACTGAAGAGGTTGGAAAAACTGTAAAACGTGAATACAACCACGAAGTAAACGACGAAGACTTGCGCAAGGCTGTTCGCGAAGCATGTTACGACAAGGCTTACGCAGTTGCCGCTTCCGGAAACAATAACAAACACGAACGTTTTGCTGCTTTCGAAGCGATCCGCGAAGAATTCAAGGCTCAATTCTCTGAAGAAGAGTTGGACGAAAAGGCTGCATTGATCGACCGTTACTACCACGATGTAGAAAAAGAAGCTATGCGCCGTTCTATTTTGGACGAAGGTAAGCGTCTGGATGGTCGTAAGACTACTGAAATCCGCCCGATCTGGTGTGAAGTAGGTCCTCTGCCTGGCCCTCACGGATCTGCTATCTTTACTCGTGGTGAAACACAGTCATTGACTTCTGTTACTCTGGGTACAAAACTGGATGAGAAGATTATCGACGATGTTTTGGAACACGGAAAAGAACGTTTCTTGTTACATTATAACTTCCCTCCTTTCTCTACAGGCGAAGCAAAAGCACAACGTGGTGTAGGCCGTCGTGAAATCGGTCACGGTCACTTGGCTTGGCGTGCTTTGAAAGGACAGATTCCTGCTGACTATCCGTATGTAGTACGTGTGGTTTCAGATATCCTCGAATCTAACGGTTCTTCTTCTATGGCTACCGTATGTGCCGGCACATTGGCATTGATGGACGCAGGTGTGAAGATCAAGAAACCGGTATCGGGTATCGCTATGGGATTGATTAAGAACCCGGGCGAAGAAAAATATGCTGTATTGTCTGATATCCTGGGTGACGAAGACCACTTGGGAGATATGGACTTCAAGGTGACCGGAACAAAAGACGGTATCACTGCTACACAGATGGATATCAAGGTAGACGGTCTGTCTTACGACATTCTGGAACGTGCTTTGAACCAGGCTAAAGAAGGACGTATGCATATCCTTAATAAGATTACTGAAACAATTGCTGAACCACGTGCCGACCTGAAAGAACATGCTCCACGTATCGAAACGATGACAATTCCTAAAGAATTCATCGGTGCTGTGATTGGCCCTGGTGGAAAGATCATCCAAGGTATGCAGGAAGAAACTGGTGCTGTGATTACTATCGAAGAAATTGATGGTATGGGACGCATCGAAGTTTCCGGAACAAACAAGAAATGTATTGATGATGCAATGCGCATGATTAAAGCAATCGTTGCTGTTCCTGAAGTAGGCGAAGTTTATAAAGGTAAAGTTCGTTCTATTATGCCTTATGGTGCATTTATCGAATTCTTGCCGGGCAAGGATGGTTTGCTGCACATCTCCGAAATTGACTGGAAACGTCTGGAAACAGTAGAAGAAGCCGGAATCAAAGAAGGTGATGAAATCGAGGTAAAACTGATTGATATCGATCCGAAAACTGGCAAATTCAAACTTTCAAGAAAGGTTTTGTTGCCAAGACCGGAAAAGAAGTAAGAAAGCGATAACTTCTATATATAATGAAGGCTGTTTCAAATTTAATTTTGAAACAGCCTTCTTTTTTTCTATCAGCATACTTCTTTTAGCCTTTTCACCACAGAGGACGCAGAGGACACAGAGGTTATAATTATCTCTAAACTAGAACTCTGAAAACTCTATGTCCTCCGTGTCCTCTGTGGTGAAATAGTTCGTTTATGAAACAAGAATGAGGTTTCCGCCTAAAACTATGTTTTACAGGAGATGATTTCTGTATATCTTAAAAAAATAAGATTTCTTATTAGTATCCTCCGGAGTTGAACTGTTTTATATATAGAGTTAGTATATATTAGATTTATCCAGTTTATTAAAACCTTTAAAAAGATGAAAGACACCTTATTATATCCTCCCCAAAAAAAGAATCGGAAAGTACCCCCCATACTTCCCGATTCGAAACAGTCAAAAATCGACCTTAATCAATTTATTAACTTAACACGTCGCAAAGATATGAGAAAAATTTCTTTGAAAGAGCTTTTTTATTTAAAAAGTTTATGATACAGGCAAATATACCTGTTAATAAGGTCGTTTTTCTTGCTTTAAAACCAAAGCTTCACTCCTTTTAAAGGAACGGCCCCTTCCTTTAAAAGGAAGAGGCCGTTGGTTCTAAAGAAATCTGGTGGGGTGTTTATATAGAAATTTGGATTAATGATTTTTCAATTATATAAATCCGTTTACAAGTTTGTTTTATACTCCTCTTTTATTCGTATTATGTGTGCTAAGTTCTTTTCCAGTAATTCATTTAGCTCATTATCCGAAAAACATTCTCCTAAATAGATCGTGCTTTCTGTTTCAAAATCAAATGATTCGTCGTCTTCATTCACAACAATCTCAATTTTTCCTTGTGCATCTGTAGAGATCACTGCATTGTATTTAGTCATCAATTCTTTGAGCTCTTTTATGAACCTGTATTCTTTATTTGTTAATATTCTTTTCATGTTCGTAAGCTCTTTTGTTTTGTTGTCCTTTCGTGCGGTAAAGTTCGTGATAATTTAACACATTATACGCTGTTTGAAGTATTCATTTTATTCTATTTGTCAGGTTGTAATATTCATTTTATCCATATTATCACATCTATTCGTTTTTTTCGTATATTTGCTTCGAGCGAAACTTTTCATTTGTATATTTGTTGGATTTTAAAAAGAAAGAAAATAAAAATGGAAACAGAAGAATTGACAATTGGGAGAGTCCATCACGGACGCAATATACGTCGTACCCGTATTGAAAAGAATATGAACCAGGAGGGTTTGAGTGAATTAGTACATCTCTCACAACCTGCTGTTTCTAAATATGAGAAGATGAAGGTGATTGATGATGAGATGTTGCAACGCTTTGCGCGTGCATTGAATGTCCCTTTCGATTATCTCAAGACTTTGGAGGAGGATGCACAGACGGTGGTGTTTGAAAATAATACGGTGAATGATTCGGAGCAAAATACAGGTGGAGCAAAGATTAATATTGGTACTGTGAAATCCTATACCGAAGATACTGACAGTAGTAATGATAATCGGGTAAACAACTTCAATCCTATCGACAAAATCACTGAACTCTACGAGCGTCTTTTAAAAGAAAAGGATGAAAAGTATGCAGCATTAGAACGCCGTTTGCAGAATATTGAAAAAAGTCTGCAGAAATAAGAGACAGATAAATTGAAAGGAATCGCAATATGATGAAACAAATACCTTACGGAATAACTGATTTTAGCCGAATTCAGAAAGAGAATTATTATTATGTAGATAAGACAATGTTCATTGAAAAAATAGAGATGCAACCGCCTTATCTGTTTCTGATACGTCCCCGTAGATTTGGGAAGAGTCTGACTTTGGCTATGTTAGAGGCCTATTATGACGTAAATCATGCTGAACAGTTTGACGAGTTGTTTGGTCAGCTATACATAGGTCAGCATCCGACGAAGCTTCACAATCAGTTTCTCATCATGCGATTTAATTTTTCGGAAGTGAGTTCCAATGTCAATGAAGTAGAGCTATCGTTTAAGCTGCATTGTTGTAGCAAACTTAAAGATTTTGTCTTTAAGTATGAAGATTTATTGGGAAAAGAAATTTGGGATGTTCTTGATGAGAAAATACAAGAAGAACCCGGTGCTTTTCTGTCTGCGATTAATTCCTATGCTACCCGTAAGAAAAATATTCGTATTTATTTACTTATTGATGAATACGATAATTTCACCAATACCATTCTTTCAACTTACGGTACGGAGTTTTACAGAAAAGCAACGCATGGCGAAGGTTTTATTCGTGGCTTCTTTAACGTGATAAAATCTGCCACTACCGGAACCGGAGCTGCTCTTGAACGGTTGTTTATTACCGGAGTGAGTCCGGTGACGATGGATGATGTAACTAGTGGCTTTAACATCGGAACCAATATCACAAATGATTCATGGTTTAATGATTTGGTTGGATTCAGTGAGAAAGAATTGCGTGAGATGTTGACATATTATAAAGAGCAGGGAGTGCTTCAAGAATCTATAGATGAAATAGTTGCCATGATGAAACCCAATTATGACAATTATTGCTTTAGTGAAGATACATTGGAACAGTGTATGTTTAATTCTGACATGGCACTTTATTTTCTGAAATCTTTTGTTCTTCATCATAAAAAGCCTAAAGAAATTGTAGACCCTAACATTCGCACTGACTTTAACAAGTTGGCATACTTGATAAAATTAGATCATGGATTGGGAGAGAATTTTTCTGTTATAAAGGAAATAGCCGAGCAAGGAGAGATTATTACTGACATCGTTACTCATTTCTCTGCATTGGAGATGACGGACCCCAGTAATTTCAAGTCTTTATTATTCTATTTCGGACTTCTTTCCATCAAAGGTGTAGATATGGTGGGAAGACCCATCCTGCATGTACCGAATTTAGTTGTAAGAGAGCAGCTTTTTAACTTTTTGATACAAGGCTACATCAAGCATGATATCTTTAAAATAGACATGAACAAGATGAGTGCTTTATTTGAGAATATGGCTTTCAGAGGAGACTGGAAACCTTTGTTCGATTTTATCGCCAACGCTGTTCGTGAGCAAAGCCGTATCCGTGAATATATTGAAGGTGAAGCGCACATTAAAGGCTTCTTGCTTGCTTATTTAGGAATGTATCGTTATTATCAACTTTATCCGGAATACGAATTGAATAAAGGCTTTGCAGATTTCTTCTTCAAACCTAGTCTGTCGGTTCCCGTACTTCCTCCTTTCACCTATCTGCTTGAGGTGAAATATGCAAAAGCCGGTGCTTCGGAAAAAGAAATACGTGCCCTTGCTGATGAGGCGCGCGAACAGTTACTTCGTTATAGTGAAGATGAGCTGGTGGCAGAAGCCAAGGCGAAAGGTGAACTGAAGTTAATTACTATTGTTTGGCGTAGCTGGGAGCTTGCCTTGTTGGAAGAAGTAACTCTTTCTTAAGAAATAAGTACCATAAATGTTACTACAAGGTTTGCGGTTCATCCATTTTACCTAATTCTTGAAATGCTGAGAAATAAGGAGATAGCAGGTAAAAGTATAGAGTAAAATAAGGTGAAACCGATAGAATCGATAAATCAATAGTTTATGTTACTTGTAAACTTGTATCGGCAATTCTCCTTTCAATGCTCCTATGGCGTTAAAAGCTAACGACTCCATTTCATTCTCTCCCGGATAAACATAGATGGGAGCCAGGAAAGAGATTCTTTTTTTCAGCCTTGAAACCACATAGTCCGAATAAGCGATTCCTCCTGTCAGGAGGATAGCATCTACTTTCCCGCAAAGTACAGTAGCACTGGCGCCTATCGCTTTTGCAACATTATAAATCATGGCGTCCAGTATCAGTTCCGCCTTTTTATCTCCTTCTTCTATCGATTGGATGATGGCAGGCACATCGGTCGTACCTAAATGAGCAGTCAATCCGGCACGTCCGGAGATACGTTTCTTCAATTCGTCTTTGGTATGCTGACCGCTAAAACAAAGGTCGATCAGTTGACCGGCAGGAAGTGTGCCGGCGCGTTCCGGTGAGAAAGGGCCTTCACCATCCAACGCATTGTTGGCGTCGATGGCTCTTCCATGGTGATGGACTGCGACAGAAATACCTCCTCCTAAATGGCAGATGATTAAATCCAAATCTTCATATTGCGTCCCTTGTTCTTTGGCGAAACGCCGCGCGATTGCTTTTTGGTTCAAGGCGTGCCAGATGGTAATTTTCGGCATTAACGGAGAACCTGTAATGCGGGCTATATCTTCCAGTTCATCCACCACTCCCGGATCAGCGATGAAAGCCGGGCAATCGGGTAGGGTGGCGGCCAGTTCGCTGGCAATCAGTCCTCCTAAGTTGCAGGCATGGGTACGCATGGCATGCACTGTATCACGTTTCATGGCATCGTTCACCTCATACACTCCGCCCGGTATCGGTTTCACCAAACCTCCGCGTCCGATGATTGCGTCAAAAGAAAAAGGAATCTTGTTATTCTCCAATTCTTGTAATACCAGATTTTTCCGGAATTCAAACTGATCTATTACCTCGGGAAACGCAGACAGCTCTTCTACGGAATGTTTTATATTGCTGATAAACAATGGAGTCTCGTTTTCGTAAACCGCAATCTTTGTAGAAGTTGAGCCGGGGTTGATAACCAGTATTTTCATGAATGGTGAGTTTTAAATGGTGAATTTAGAATGATAAGTTGGTGACCTGACTGGCCTGTTTTCTGCACTCGCAATCTCCTGACACTTGTAAGCATGCCATCGCAATGCTATAATATTTGGACAAGCCGGAATCGCTACGTGACGGAAGTACTACAGGACAAATAGGACCTTGCAGTAATCCTGCCATTTCTGCCTTTGCAAACAGGGAGACAGATTTGTAGAATGCATTGCCCGATTCGATGTTCGGGAATATCAGTACGTCTGCCTGTCCGTTGATAGGAGATACAATCCCTTTAATATCACCACTTGCCTGTTCGCACGCAGTACGTACATCCAGCGGGCCGTCAATAATCACATTTCCGAATTCTCCTGCTTCGGCAAGCTCTACGATATTCACATAATCTAATGAATGAGGGAACTTGGCACTCACTTTTTCCGTACAGTGAATCAAGGCGACACGCGGCTGCTCGATGCCAAAGTGGCGGCAGGTACAGATAGCATACCAAATCATCTCTATGCGTTGTTGTAGCGTGGGACGCGGAATGACCGCAGCATCCGAAAAGAAAAGCAGTTTATGATAAGTAGGAATTTCCATCACTGCCAAATGCGTGAGGATTTTTCCTTTCGGCAACAACCCTTTTTCTTTGTCAAGTATGGCGTGCAGTAAGTTGTCTGTATTGATAATCCCTTTCATCAAAATATCGGCTCCCCCTTCGCGAACGATACGGACAGCCTCGCGTGCCGCTTCGTCCGGATTTTCGATATGGATAGTTTTTATATATTCGGGATATTGTTTGAGCGTGGGATATTTCTTCAGAATTGTAGAATCTCCAATCATAAGAAATTCTGCAATTCCCTCTTCCAGCGCACGAGAGATGGCATACTCTGTGTTAGGATCGTTGGCACAGACCACGGCAATTCGTTTTCTATGGTTTAGTTTTTTGAGATGGGCCGTTAGCTGGGCAAAATTTAGAATAGGTTCCATAACGTTAGATTTTTAGCAAATATCAGAAAAATGATTGAAAAAATAACGATTATAACCCGAAAAAAATGCATCCGTTATGTAACATTTTGCTATATTTCATTTGTTTTGACTGTTGGATGTGCATGGAACCGTTTTTTCCTGTATTTTTGCAGATGAAAACAAATGCATCCGGGCAGTCTGGTATTTTATCAACGAAAGTCAATTAAATAAGAATATATATGGATATTCAATTTCCTCCCTTTTTGCAGAAAGGTGATAAAGTGGTTATTGTATCACCTTCGAGTAAGATAGACCAACAATTTCTGAAAGGCGCCAAGAAACGGATAGAATCATGGGGCTTGAAAGTGGCTATGGGAAAATATGCCGGAAGTTCATCCGGGAGATATGCCGGAACAATCAGGCAACGGCTGAAAGATTTGCAGGACGCGATGGACGACCCTGAGGTGAAAGCTATTCTGTGTAGTCGCGGAGGGTACGGGGTGGTACATTTGATTGATAAAATTGATTTTACGGCTTTTCATGAACATCCGAAATGGTTACTGGGTTTTAGCGATATAACAGCGTTGCACAATCTGTTTCAGAAAAATGGATATGCTTCTCTACATTCGTTGATGGCCCGTCATCTTACGGTAGAACCGGAAGATGATCTTTGTACGAACTATCTGAAGGATATCTTATTTGGGAATATCCCTTCTTATACGTGCGAGAAGCACAAACTGAATAAGCAGGGGACTGCACAAGGCGTTTTGCATGGTGGTAATATGGCGGTAGCATACGGTTTGCGGGGAACTCCATACGATATTCCGGCAGAAGGGACGATACTGTTTATTGAAGATGTCAGCGAACGTCCGCATGCCATCGAGCGTATGATGTATAATTTGAAATTGGGAGGCGTACTTGAAAAACTGTCCGGACTGATTATCGGCCAATTTACGGAATATGAAGAAGACTGTTCGTTGGGTAAGGAATTGTATGCAGCTTTGGCGGATTTAGTAAAAGAGTATGATTATCCGGTCTGCTTTAATTTTCCGGTAGGACACGTGACTCATAATCTGCCGCTTATAAACGGCGCAAAAGTGGAACTTGTGGTCGGAAAGAAAAATGTGGAACTGAAGTTTATATGTTAATAAACCATTCCATCTGAACGATGCTGTGATGAAAATAACTAATTTTGAAGCCCTAATAGATGAAAGGACGATGAAAAAGAAAACTATGATAGTATTAATGAGTGCCTTTTTGTTATTATCAGCATTCTCTTGCGGAGGAGGTAATAAGGCAAATAGTACGAGTGAACAAAGCGAAGAGACAGCAGTGAATGTACCTCAATTTGATGCGGATAGTGCTTATTTGTATGTAAAGAATCAGGTAGATTTCGGACCTCGTGTTCCTAATACAAAAGAACATGTTGCCTGTGGCAATTACCTTGCCGGTCAGTTGGAGGCTTTCGGTGCTCAAGTGACTAATCAATATGCAGATTTAATTGCTTATGACGGAACTCTGTTGAAAGCGAGAAACATTATCGGTTCTTATAAGCCGGAAAGCAAAAAACGAATCGCTCTGTTTGCACACTGGGATACACGTCCATGGGCTGATAACGATCCTGACGAGAAGAATCATAATACTCCGATTTTGGGTGCCAATGATGGTGCCAGTGGTGTAGGGGCTTTATTGGAAATAGCTCGCTTGGTCAATCAGCAACAACCGGAGTTAGGTATCGATATTATTTTGCTGGATGCAGAGGATTATGGTGCGCCGCAGTTCTATACGGGGCAGCATAAAGAGGAATTCTGGTGTCTCGGATCACAGTATTGGGCACGCAATCCTCATGTACAGGGATATAATGCACGTTTTGGCATCTTGCTCGATATGGTAGGGGGTGAAGGCAGCGTGTTTATGAAAGAGGGATATTCTGAAGAGTTTGCTCCCGATATAAATAAGAAAGTCTGGAAAGCGGCGAAGAAGATTGGCAACGGAAAGACGTTCATGGATGGTAACGGAGGATTTGTTACCGATGACCATCTGTTCATTAATCGCTTGGCACGTATTAAAACAATCGATATTATTCCATATAATCAGGAGGGTGACTTTACTCCGACATGGCATACCGTCAATGACAATATGGAGCATATAGATAAGAATACATTGAAAGCAGTAGGCCAGACGGTATTGGAAGTGATCTATAATGAGAAATAACAGGATTAAATAATTATTTATAATGTCAATTAATGAATTACAGGACGAAGTGATTGCAGAATTCAGTGACTTCGACGATTGGATGGACCGTTATCAACTACTTATTGACTTGGGAAATGAGCAGGAACCACTTGAAGAAAAATATAAGACGGAACAAAATCTGATTGAGGGATGCCAAAGTAGGGTGTGGCTTCAAGCGGATGATGTAGATGGTAAAATCGTTTTTAAAGCGGAAAGTGATGCTTTGATAGTCAAAGGAATTATTGCCTTATTGATTAAAGTCCTTTCAGGACATACTCCTGATGAAATCTTGAATACAGATCTTTATTTTATAGACAAGATTGGGCTGAAAGAGCATCTGTCGCCAACGCGTAGCAATGGTTTGCTGTCGATGGTGAAACAAATACGAATGTATGCATTGGCATTCAAAGCAAAAGAGGGGAAGTGAAAAACTTCCCTTTTTTTATGGTTGCTTTCTGGAAGTCAGATTGTTCATGGTCAGTATGGTGCAGATAAGTAGCAGGACTGAACCGAACAGAGCGACGAGATACGGGGTGCCGTTAATCAGGTCATCCATATTTTCGGCTTCGGGATATTTAATACTAAGATATACGGATAGCGAGTTATTGAGCACGTGCATGAGTATACACGGTATCAGGCTACCTGTTTTGTAATAAGTCCATGCCAGCAGGATACCGATTAGAAATGCCGGAAGGATCTGGGCCGGATTTATATGAAAGACGCCGAACAGAAGCGCGGAAATCAGAATGGCTTTAGTCGGATTATATTGTTGAAGTAAAGCTCGGGTGATTGCTCCGCGAAACAAGATTTCTTCAAGTACAGGACCGATGATAGCTATTGCAAGAATACCGCCCCAACCGGATTGAAGAATGTCGAAAGATTGCTCCATGATGTTGGGTATCCAGTCTAGCAGTCCCATAAGTGCAGATACCAGAAAGCCAGCGGTGAGAATAGCCAGCCCGCTACAAATTAGGAATGGCACTGATACAGGCGACCATGTCGCTTTCTTTTTACTGATATAGCCGGCTTTCCATAGATAAATACCCATCATAATCTGACCGGCTAATTGGGCCGGAATCATAATCATTTGCGTCAGAGCAACCTTATCCAAATCTCCTGTGGTGACTAACAAATAGATCGTACAGGGAATCGTAATCAGGATAGGGGCGACAATCTGCGCAATGAGAAGGTCTATTAATATCAGTTTGATAGCCGTTTTCATTGGTCTTTAGTTAGTTGTAAAGCAACTATAGATAAACATAGCTAACATTGAAATAGCTATTACCACCAAAGAGATGCTCATAAATGACTTTTGCATAAGAATCTATTTTTAAATTATTATTGTTCGGTTATTGTATTATTTATTTTGTTTCTCTGCTGTTACTGCCTGCCTTGCTGGCAAGAAGAATAGCTTCTGTCTCTTCTGCATCTTTATGGAGTTGCACTATTAACTCGTCGATACTGGAGAATTTCAGTTCGGGACGCGTCCGTTTTACAAAAGTAAGCCGGATGAATTTATCGTATATGTCCGAATGGAAGTGAAGGATATTCACCTCAATGGTCCGGTTGGGCCCATTATCAATCGTCGGGCGGACACCTATGTTCAGCATCCCCATATATGTTTTTTTATCGAATGTCACCCATACGGCATATACACCATCCGCGGGGATCAGTTTATCAGGATCATCCACGCTTAAATTGGCCGTTGGAAAACCTATTTTGCGGCCTACCTGATAGCCGCCTACTACTATTCCGTCCAGGAAATATTCATATTTCAGGCAGTCGGCAGCCAGGTCTACTTCTCCTTGATGAAGAAGTTTGCGGATCAGGGAAGAACTTACCGGAACATTGGGTACGTTCTCTATTTCTATATTGCTGGTATATGCTTTGGCGCGGATCACTTCTATGCCAATTTCTTTTCCGTAGCGTACATAATCCTCGAAGCCTTCGCTGCGGTTGTGCCCGAAACGATGGTCATAGCCGATAACCAGGTATTTTACCTGATAGCGTTCTTTTAACAGCTGTGTCATGAACTCCCGGGCGGTAAGCCGGGAAACTTCCGGGGTGAAATCAAGCATCAGGCAGTAGTCTACCCCGATGTCTGCAAGCAGACTTATTTTTTCTTCCGGGGTAGTCAGAAGTTCCGGACGGTAATCCACATTCATCACTTTGCGGGGATGAACGGGGAAAGTAACTAATGCAGAGCGTAGACCTTTGGCGGCGGCTATCTCTTTCACTTGCTGAATCAGATAGCGATGTCCTGCATGTACTCCATCAAAAAAACCGATGGTAGCTACACTGGGTTCCGGGTTAATAGCCGATGTGTCACGTATAATCTGCATATCTCTAAAATTATTTGCTGTTGAAAAGATGGCTCCAGTCTTCGCCTGCTTTTGCTGTATAAGTGATAATTCCTAAATTTTGCGCTGCCTTACAGTTCATCTCGGAATCATCGATGAAGAGTGTTTCTTTCGGCTCGATACCGGCATCCTCTATGATTGCCTTGAAGATCTCCGGTTCGGGCTTGGCCATTTTCATTTCAAAAGAGAGATATGTTTTCTCAAAATAGTCTTCCACCCTAAATGTGCGGTAGGGAAACAGGTGAATACATGTCCAGTCCCAGTGGATTTGGTTGGTATTGCTCAATAAATAGACGACATATTTCTCACGTAATTTTAATAATAAATCAAGTTTGTGTGTCGGTATGTCTACTAAAAAACTATTCCAGGCTGCATCTATTTGTGTGTCGCTCACTGCTTTGCCTATCATCTGACGAACTCCGTCACGGAATTCGGCGGGTGTAATCAATCCTTTTTCCTGTTGCATCAGGAGTCCGTTCGGATTATGGATATCCAGTAGGTCCTCCACGTTCCGGAGCCCTAATTTCTGAAAGTTCTCAATGCAACGTTGGCGGTCGAGATTGATAAGTACACCACCCAAATCAATAAGAAGGTTTTTTATTCCTTTACTTTTCATTTCTGTTTTTTTTGTGAATAATACGTTGAACAAGGCGAATAAGTTCTCCAACCCATAACACCGTGGACGAAACGCCTATAATAAGAAGCCAGGTTTGCCAGTTGAGCGGCTCCGTACGGAATACAGCTCCACCGAACTGTACGATCAGGAATTGTCCGGCAAGAATAGCCAATACAATAAGTTCCATACCATACGATTTGGAAAGTCCCTTGAATGCCGAATCGGTAGTGCCGAATACACGGGCATTGAACAGATTCCAAAATTGCAGCATGACAAAGAAGGTGAAGAAAATGGTCAGGTTGTGTATATCCATACCTTCCGTGCTGTGGTCGAAATAATAAATCATTCCGAGCAGTACGATGAGGAAGATGGAGCCCACACCTAATATATTAGACCGCATTGCCTTACTGATAATAAAATCAGTGCTTCGACGGGGTTTCTCAAGCATCACGGTTTCGCTGGGTGGAATGGAAGCAAGTGCCAAAGCGGCAAAAGTGTCCATAATCAGGTTCACCCATAACATTTGTGTTACAGTCAGCGGAAGTTCCGTACCGATCACAGAACCTAACAAGACAATGAGCAGTGCTACGAAGTTGATCGTCAGCTGGAAAACAATGAAACGCTGGATATTCTTATACAGGGAGCGTCCCCACATAACGGCAGTTCCGATACTGTTGAAGGAGTCGTCGAGCAGGGTAATATCGCTGGCCTCTTTGGCAACAGAAGTACCTGTACCCATTGACAAACCTACTTGGGCATGATTCAAAGCCGGGGCGTCGTTGGTTCCGTCTCCGGTTACGGCTACGACTGCTCCTTTTTGCTGAAGCAGCTGCACCAGACGTTGCTTGTCAGTCGGACGGGCGCGGGACATGATTTTTAAATCCATCACTCTATCCAATGCTTCTTCATCGCTCAATTCGGCAAATGCAACACCAGTGATTCGATTTCGTTCGGTATCTGTTTCGGGGTTCCAAAGACCTATCTGACGTGCGATTTCCGTTGCAGTTCCCGGAGTATCACCGGTCACGATCTTGATGCCGATACCTGCGGACTGGCATTTAGCAACCGCAGCAGGTACGTCCGGACGAATCGGGTCGGAGATGGCAACTACTCCCAAGAAATTCAGGTCGTTGGCTGAAACCAGTTCCGTACAATCGTTTGGCTCATTTTCTCCGACAATCTTGAATGCAAATCCAAGTGTGCGCATAGCCATATTCTGATAGCCCAACAGTTGTGCTTCTACTGTGGAACGATATTCTACGGCGTCCACTCGTCGTCCGTCCAAGACAACTTCTTTACACTTGCCCAAAACAATTTCCGGGGCTCCTTTTATATAGAGTATTTTTTTCCCGATCAGTGGCGACTCAACAAGGGTTGCCATGAATTTCCGTTCGGTAGAGAAAGTGAGTTGGTCGAGGATATGTGCTTTCTCGCGAAGTTCCAGATAATTTTTTCCCTGTTTGTTAAGCCAGAGCAATAAAGCCACTTCGGTTGGATTTCCTACGCCTTTCGGCTTCTCACCGGTCGTTGACTCTTCGAGGAAAGCGGTTGAGTTAGCGCTTATTCCTTCTGCAATGAGTGTGCTGATATCATCATCGGACAAAACACTGCCATTTTTGATGCCGTAAAAATTAGGCTCGTGCACTTGCATGAGGTTTTGAGTCAGTGTACCGGTTTTATCCGTACAAATCACGGTGATGGCTCCCATTGTTTCGCAAGCGTGCATTTTCCGCACCAGATTGTTGGTGGAAAGCATGCGGCGCATATTCAATGCCAGACTAAGCGTAACACTCATTGGCAATCCTTCAGGCACAGCTACTACAATCAGCGTAACTGCCATCATAAAATATTTCAGTGTCCGTTCGAAAACAGGAAGCCACTCATGCCATCCGTTCAGTGAACCGAAATCAAAGAATAACAATACGTCTTTGACAAAGAAAATAAGGAAAGCGAGACCGGCAACGGTAAAACCAATCTTTCCGATGAGGTTTGCGAGTTTGGTCAATTGTATGTTCAGCGGAGTAGGTTCGAGATTGTCTTCCGTACTTTGTCGGGCTACTTTCCCGATTTCAGTAGCATCTCCCACATGCAGCACGCGCATGGTGCCATGACCGTCCACCACTGTCGTTCCACGCATCACCAGATTGGAAGCATAAGTTGCCTCTTCATCAAAGTCAGCTTCTACAGTTGTTTTATTAATAACGGGTTCGCCTGTCAGATTAGATTCGTTTACTTGCAAAGAGATGGCTTCCAGTAATTCTCCATCGGCAGGAATTTCTTCACCGGTTTCCAGAATTACAATATCACCTACCACTATGTCTTTGCGGGGAATTTCCTGTACACGTCCGTTTCGGATCACTTTTACCAATGTTTCTTCATTGACTGCATTCAGCAGATCAAACTTTTTGCTGGCATCATATTCGAAAAAGAAACCGATTCCGGTAGCCAGTAAGATAGCTGCTATAATTCCGATTGTTTCAGCGTATTCGTTTTCGATGATAGAAATGATTAACGAGAATACGGCTGCTACTAACAGTACGCGTACAACCGGGTCTTCAAATTTTTCCAGATAAAGTTTCCAGAGGGAAGGACGCTTGGGAGGTGTTAACAGGTTAATACCATTTTTCTCCCTGCTTTGTAGGACTTCGTCATCCGTAAGTCCTAAATGATAATAGTCATTTTTATTTGTACTCATGCAGATACATGCGTTTAGTTTGAACCGCAAAAATACAACATAAAATTGTGATAAATTGTTTAATTAAAACTTTTTATGAAGTCGAATTTGTTATCGTGGTTTACCACATGTGCGATAAGGAATTGTAAACCAGAATGTAGAACCTTCACCTTCTACGGAATCTGCACCGATCTGACCGCCTAGTTTGGCGACAATGGTTTGAGAAATAGAGAGTCCCAGTCCGGCTCCTTTCTTATCTTTGTTCAGTTTCACAAAGCGCTCGAAGACATCCGGTAGTTTTTCTGCCGGAATTCCGGCTCCGGTATCTTTTACATAAAAGTAAAGTTCAGTATCTCTTGCCTCATATCCGATGCGGATACTACCTTCATGGGTGAATTTAATGGCGTTGCCAGCAAAGTTGGAAAGCACCTGTGCCACCCGGTTGCGATCCGTTTGAATCATGCATGATGAACGAGACGGTTCTGCTATAATTTGTATATTTTCTCCGGCTTCATTGACTCTCATCTGGAAAAGTTGTTGTAAATCTGAAAGCAATAGATTGACGTCCACCGTTGTCTGTACAAATTCCAAGGTTCCGGCTTCGATTTTAGACATATCCAGAATGTCGTTGACCAACTGCATCAGAAGATCAGCATTCATTTTTATGATTTCCTGGTATTGAGCCTTTTCCTCTTCGGTATTTGCGCTGCCTAATACTTCTGCAAATCCGGTAATAGCGTTGAGAGGAGTACGGATCTCATGGCTCATATTAGCTAAAAAGGCAGATTTTGAAATATCCGCTTTTTCAGCTTTTTCTTTGGCTAGTCTCAATTCATTTTCGGCCTGTTTCCGTCGGGTGACGTCATGTACGGTGATAACCATATTCTCTTCTTCATTGAGAAGGAAGTAGGAGCCGGATATTACTGCGTCACATTCCACAGTTGTATTATCAGACGTGACTACAGATAAAGTTGCTTCGAGATCCGTGAAGTTCCGTCTCTGTTCGAAGGCCTGACGTATGGCGGTACGTATCGGACAGGAACCGCAGAAACTATGTGTGCCGCAACCTCCTTCGGCAGCCAATGCGTTATGGCATTGCAGCAGGTCGCCCACTCTTTTTTCTTCTGTTCCTTTTCTGGTTCCGGTTTTTTGGTAATAGTTGGTCTTCAGTACTTTAAAATCGTTGTTTATGAGGAGAATAAAGGCATGTACATTCTTTAAAACGGCACCGGCGATATGGCTGGTACGTTCCAACTTTCTGGATTCACGGAACAATCGTTGTTGCATCCGCAAGCATTTCCTACGTTCCCATAAAAAACTGATTAGTAGGACTGCGCATAAAACTATTAAAGTTGACAATAGTGCTATAAGCATAGTTTAATATTGTTGTTTTAGCTTGATAATATGACTACAAAGATAGCTTTTCTCTTTAGTTTGGAAAATAGTGTTGAACAAATATCCAGCTATTTGTGTTATATTATTCAGAAAACCATTTAAAAATACGAACGTTATGAAAAAGTACATTTGCACGGTCTGTGAATATATTTACGACCCCGAACAAGGAGATCCGGAAAGCGGAATTGAACCAGGAACAGCATTTGAAGACATTCCAGATGATTGGACTTGTCCGTTATGCGGAGTCGGTAAAGAAGATTTTGAACCGTACGAAGGATAAAAACAAGAGAGAGAGAATTATTAAGAGGAGAATGGCCGGGTGTATAGATATATGCCCGGTCTTTTTTGTTTTTCTGGAGGATGATTTAAATTAAAAAGGAGAATCAGTAATGCTATGATAGACTGATTCTCCTTTTTTAGGATTCAATTTTGCTCTATCAAGAAGCTTTTTTCTCTTTTACATCACTACTAGCTTCTACTACATTCACCACATAGTCACCTAGCTTTTCACATTCGGCAATAATATCCATGTAATAAACCCCCATCTGATAATCATATTCTTTGTTGTTTACGTCCAGAATGTTCTGATTCTTCAGTTGGTTACGGTAGTTATTAATTTCATTCTCGATGTTGAAGGACTTGTTGATATCGATGCTCTGATGTTCCGGCTTTTCTACTACCACAATCATTTGAGCAAGTGCATCGTTCGTCAGTTTCATCATGAAATGAATATGCTCATATTGTTTCTCGGTAAAATCTTGGTTGGTCTGACGTTTCCGGTTGATGGTACGTGCCAGGTTATAACAACTGTCGCCGATACTTTCAATTTCCGTCACTTCACGCAACATGGCACGTATCTGTAGTTTACTTTCAGAACTTAACCGTCCTTCAGATACTTGATTCAGGTAGTTGGCTATTTCAAGTTCCATGTTGTCGCTGATATTCTCATACTTCTCGATCCGGCTGAACAGCTTGTTGAAATCGTCATCCTTTTCTGTGTGTAGCAAATCCTGCACCATGCCGAACATCCGGTGTGTACGTTCTGCAAAAAGATGGATTTCTTTGCGTGCCTGAAGGATAGAAAGTTCAGCGGTAGAAAGCATACCACCGGTGATAAACCGCAAACGGGGCTCTTCGTCTTCTTCTTTGGGGTGGATAAGAGCACATACGGTACGTTCAATCAGTTTAACCGCCCATATCAGAATACATACATTACAGATATTGAAGATTGAGTGGAAAGCAGATAACTTGTAGGAGATGGCAACTTCCGGATTGTTACTTTGGAAAAAGGTATCTACTACCCAGTTTACCAGTTCCATGAAAGGATGGAAGACAATCAAGACCCAGATAACACCGAACACGTTAAAAACAAAATGGGCCAATGCTGCCCGCTTAGCCTGTGTATTGGCTGTAAGTGCGGCAAGATTGGCCGTGATAGTGGTTCCGATGTTTTCTCCCAAAACAAGTGCTGCTCCCAGTTCCAGACTGATCCAGCCGTTGGCGCACATAATCAATGTAATTGCCATGGTGGCGGCGGAGGCCTGTACAATCATCGTCAATATAGTACCGATGAGTAAGAACAGAATGATGGAGAAGAATCCCATGTCCGTGTAGTTCTGTACGAAGGCAAGCATTTCCGGGTTGGCATTCAGGTCGGGCGCGTTTGCTTTCAGATAAGAAAGCCCCATGAAAAGGAAAGAAAAACCGAAAATGAATTCACCGATGGACTTGCGGTTGCTTTTGCCGGAGAAGATGAGCGGAAGGGCGATGGCTAAGAGCGGGAGAGCGAAGGCTGCCATATCAACCTTAAATCCGAAAATTGAAATGATCCAGGCAGTCACGGTAGTACCGATATTAGCACCCATAATGACGCTGATGGATTCGGCAAGTGTGAGCAATCCGGCGTTTACGAAACTTACGACCATCACTGTCGTTGCTGAAGAAGACTGGATAAGAGCTGTTATCAACACTCCTGTTAAAACTCCCGTTACCCGATTGGTAGTCATTGCCGTTAGAATACTTCGCAATCTGTCACCCGCGACCTTTTGTAAGCCCTCGCTCATAATCTTCATTCCGTAAAGGAAGAGTCCTAATGAGCCTATGAGCTTTAAAAAATCATAAAAAGAATATTCCATCTATAATATTTTTAATGGTTATTTGTTCTCTATCTGATTATAAGTATATTAGTCCCAAATTATTCACCTTTTAACGAACTCGATGAAACAGATGTTACAAATATGTTGCAAAAATAACAATATTTCCAAAGAATTCCCTATCGGAAGCTCACTTTTGGATATTTATTACGGTTTTAATCTTAATTTTCCTTATCAAGTAGTAAGTGCCAAGGTCAATAATCGTTCCGAGGGACTGAATTTCAGAGTTTATAATAATAAAGATGTAGAGTTTCTGGATGTGAGAGATCAGTCCGGTATGCGTACGTATGTCCGTTCGCTTTGTTTTGTCTTGTTTAAGGCTGTCACGGAACTGTTTCCCGACGGAAAATTGTTTGTAGAACATCCTGTTTCAAAAGGCTATTTCTGCAATTTGCGGATTGGCCGTCCCATCGAACTGGAAGATGTGACACGCATCAAGCAACGGATGCAGGAGATTATCGCGGAGAATATTTCCTATCATCGCATCGAATGTCATACGGCTGAAGCTGTGCGTGTTTTCAGCGAACGGGGAATGAATGATAAAGTGAGATTGCTGGAAACTTCCGGTTCGCTCTATACCTATTATTATACATTGGGTGATACCATTGATTATTATTATGGGAATCTGCTGCCCAGTACCGGATATCTTAAATTATTCGATATCGTGAAATATTACGATGGATTGCTTCTCCGGATTCCGAGCCGGGAAAACCCGAATGTGCTTGAAGATGTGGTGAAGCAGGAAAAAATGCTGGATGTCTTTAAAGAATATCTGAACTGGAGTTATATCATGGGGCTTAACAATGCCGGAGATTTTAATCTGGCCTGTGAAGAGGGACATGCAACCGATCTGATAAATGTTGCAGAAGCACTGCAGGAGAAGAAAATAGCCCAGATAGCCGATACCATATTCCATCGTGGTGAAAACGGTAACCGGGTAAAACTGGTATTGATTGCCGGACCATCTTCTTCGGGAAAGACAACTTTCAGCAAACGGCTTTCTATCCAGCTAATGACCAATGGACTGAAACCATTCCCGATCTCTTTAGATAATTACTTTGTGGATCGTGAAGAGACTCCTCTGGATGAAAACGGAAATTATGATTATGAATCACTGTATGCACTTGATTTGGAATTGTTCAACCAACAGTTGCAGGCACTCCTGCGCGGTGAAGAGGTCGAACTGCCTCGTTTTAATTTCTCTCTTGGCAAGAAGGAGTATAAAGGCGATAAACTGAAAATAGAAGATAATACAATTCTGATTCTGGAAGGTATTCATGCCCTGAACCCGGAACTGACACCACATATACCGGCTGAACGGAAATTCAAGATTTATGTTTCAGCATTAACCACCATCTCTTTGGATGACCATAACTGGATTCCGACAACTGATAACCGTCTGTTGCGGCGTATTATCCGTGACTTCAATTATCGGGGATATTCGGCTCGTGAAACGATATCACGCTGGCCGAGTGTACGTGCCGGTGAAGATAAATGGATTTTTCCCTATCAGGAGAATGCCGACGTAATGTTTAATTCAGCGTTGCTTTTTGAGTTTGCAGTACTTCGTTTGCATGCCGAACCTATTCTGATGGGTGTCCCGCGCAACTGTCCTGAATATTGCGAAGCATACCGATTACTTAAGTTTATCAAATATTTTGTTCCTGTACAGGATAAGGAGATTCCGCCTACGTCCTTACTGCGCGAATTTTTGGGAGGTAGTAGCTTTAAATATTAAGTAGAAAAATTAGGATATATTCGTTATTTGTACTTTCTTTGCAGAAAATATGAATTACCTTTTGTTGTAGTAAGGCAAGAGAACACAAAATAAACAATATTTGAATAGGATTCTTTAGGGGAGAATACTGTATAATGACTGTTATACTAAACTATAATATTGAACCTTTGGTTACTTTTGCTGTTATAAAAGGACTACATGCAACAAAAAAAATGTGAATATGATTTTTTATAATAGTCTTTTAGCAAAGTGGTTCTTGGGAAAAGGAAAGAAACACTATTTTATGTTAGGCTGGTTTTTCTTTACCCGGTATAAATATCTGGAAGTTTGGGAAGATATGGAGTTACGGATACATGCAAAGCAATATTGGGAATGCTTTTCTCTGACTCTGATACCAGCGTTGATTTTGTCATTACTGTTTTCATGGTGGTGTATGATACTACCATTCATAACTTATGACCTCCTTTATTGGTTTGAAAAGATCATCTACCACCATTCAATATTTAATTGGGAGGCGATAAAGCATAGCGGCGATACGCTTTATCTCCGAAAGAGAAAAGCGTATGCCTGGAAGAAAGGTTACGGGAAAAAAGAGTTGCCCGTATCCAGATGGAATGATTGATTCTTTATTTCAAATGCTTCTTTATCCAAAGCAGATGTCCATACTCCGTATCGTTAGAGGTCCAATGCTCATTAATAGGAGTAATCAGGGCTTCTTTCGGACAGTTTAGTACATTGTATACTATATAGCTGGTAGTCGGAGGACATACATCGTCATTGAATCCCCATGTTATATAGGTGTCTGCTTTTATCAATTTTGCAAAGTTCACTACATCATAATAGGCCATTGTCTTTATTTTTTCGGGGGTATCCATATCCACCGAATTTCTAAAGAAATGAGGATATCCACCGGCACGTCCGGCTTTATAGCCTGCCATATCGCTTAATGCAGGATGATTGGCGACACAAACTGTCACCCGTTCATCCAGTCCGGCGGTGATTAATGCCAGGGCGCCTCCCTGGCTACCTCCTTGTGCGATTACATTTTTACTATCCCATTCCGGCAGGGAAGTTAGAAAGTCGATACCGCGTACACAGGCCAGATATACCCGTTTCATATAATAATTATCACGACTGTCGAGCCCGTTGGTCAGATAGCCGTTTTCTCTGCCATTGAAAGCGTTGCTGATTTCTTTAAATTCTTCATCAGTCATTTCCGGATTCAGGCCGTGTATCTCGAATTCAAAACGGATGCATCCTTGCTCCGCATAATATTTATGGCGTAGAGGTTCTTTGATGGTTTTGATGCCTGCTCCCGGAGGGCACAAGACAACCGGAAACTTTCCTTCTTTTTTCGGATAGAATAAATATCCGTAGACGCATTGCCCACGTTTGTTTAGTTGCAATTTTACGAGATAACAGTCTATTTTATCAGTGGAATATTTTTCGACATGTTCTTTGGTATACGTTAGGGGAAATTCCTTTTGTTCCGCTTTAGCCTTTTCCCAAAATTCCTTGAAATCGGAAGGCATGGTGGTATACGGACGAAGTTTTTCCGGTGAAAATCCTACTTTGATATGATGTGAATAGGTCTTTCCATCTACGGTTGCTTTCAGGCGGCAGTCGCGGAATCCCGGCTCTTTCATTGTGCCCACAGGAATCACAGCCCTGCCATTCTTTAAAGTTACACTTCCTTTTGTGTCGGCAACAGGCATCATATCACCACCTATTTCATAAGTGACGGTTACGTTATCCTTGGGGATACCGTATTTATAGAATTGTACTTCCACAGTTGCTTTTTCTCCCGTTTTATAAAGCCAGTCGGCGTGGTTAGGCACGGTGACCCAAAGCACATCGCTTTTATAAGGATAGTTTTCAGCTACGGCGGACAGCAAGGTAAGTGACAATAGCCATACAGATAAAAGTAGTCTTTTCATGGTGTTATTCATTGGTTTTATATCATTAAAAAGTGAGTTGTTTTAATTCTGTTGCAATATTACGCAAGATTTGGGAAAAGGAGGGTAGAAAAAATGTGCTTTTAGATGGACTATTTGGTACTTTGACAAAAATAGCGGAAGTTTTTCACCCGGATGAAAAACTTCCGCTATTGATTTTGAATAGAAGAAAGGTTCTTCTTTTATTTTGATGAGGCTTTTATTTTTATTTTGATGAAGCTTTTTATCTTAACGCTTCCACCTCTTCCGGTGTCAAAGGAATCTTTTTACCTAATCGGCGGGCGCCGGTTTCTGTAATCAGATAATCTTCCTCATTGCGGATACCACCGAAGTCCTTATAAGTTTCCACTACATCATAATTGATGAAATCGGTAAATTTCTTTTCTCCTTTCCACATGTCAATCAGTTCCGGGATAAAATAAATACCCGGTTCTACCGTGTGTACAAATCCCGGTTCCAACGGAATGGCGAGACGTTGCGATTTGCGACCGAACTGTGTGCTCTTCGGTTGGCCGTTATATCCTACCCATATCTCTCCCAGATTTTCCATGTCGTGTACATCCAATCCCATCATGTGACCTAATCCGTGAGGATAAAATAATGCATGAGCACCTTCGCGGACCGCATCTTCCGTATTTCCTTTCATCAATCCGAGTGCCTTCATACCGTCTACCATGACACGGGCAGACAGTTCGTATACCTCCATATAAGGAATACCCGGACGGAGGGCTTTTACAGATTCCAGATGCATCGCATTCTGAATCTCGTATACTTCGCGCTGGCGGGCTGTAAACTTTTTGTCGGCAGGAATAGTAGACGACATATCGCCTGCATAACCTGATTCTACTTCTGCGCCTGCATCGATTAGGAATAAATCACCCGGTTTTACTTTATTTCCATGATAGTGGTTGTGTAAAGTCTGTCCGTTGATAGTGGCAATGGTGGCAAAAGAAAGCTGGCAGTTGTTAGATTCGGCTACACGGTTCATTTCCGCTACCACTTCATACTCATACATGCCCGGACGGAGCACTTTCATGGCGGTGATGTGCATATCGGCAGTTACATCGCAAGCCTTCTCTATTTCTAAAATTTCTTCGGCAGATTTGTAATTACGTTGGGTGATAACGGCACGGATGAATGGAACAGAACCTTCCTGACGTGTAGGGGGAATACCCAACCAATCCATCAGTTTCAATTTATGCTCGGGACGGTAAGGTGGCAGATAATGAACCGCTTTCCCTTTCTGGACGCACTTGTGGAGATAGCTTGTAATTTCTGCAGACGGCATCAGATTTTTTACGCCCACACGTTCACATTTTTCGTGTAATGTAGGTTGTGATCCCATCCATACGATTGCGTCGATAGACAGTTCATCTCCAAAAATGATTTCTTTGTCTTCATCAATATCGATAATAGCCGAAAGGCCGGCGCATGAAAGTCCGAAATAATAAAGGAAAGTAGAATCCTGACGATAACGGAAGGTGTTATCCTCGTAGTTCAGTCCGCACTCGTCATTTCCGAGAAATAACAATACCCCGGAGCCTAAATTCTTTTTTAGCAGGGCTCTTCGCTGCATATACGTTTCTTTGGCAAACATATTGTCCTAATTTTTAAGTTCGTGCAACAAAGATAACGAATTTTGTGTTATAGGATTAAAAATTATCTCCCTAATCTGTGTAATCTCTCGTTAAAAAGTTACTTTTGTAGCGAGAAATAGTAGAAAGCAAAAACGAATATGGCACAAGGTTCCCGTCAAATACAATCTCAGGCGCAACAGCAGGTACAAACGCTCTCGCCCCAGCAGATTCTGGTCGTGAAACTGTTGGAGCTTCCCGCAGTAGAGCTGGAAGACCGTATCCATGCTGAACTGCTTGAAAATCCGGCACTTGAAGAAGGTAAAGAAGAAAACGCTGCGGATGAGTATGCTGATTCCGACACTACGGAAGATGGCATGGATAGTGATGCCAACGATTATGATTCTTTGAGTGATTATCTGACTGAAGACGATATTCCCGATTATAAATTACAAGAAAACAACCGTTCGAAAGACGAACAGGCGGAGGATATTCCGTTCTCCGATTCCACCTCTTTTTATGAAATCCTGAAAGAACAGCTGCGTGAACGCAACCTGACTGAACATCAGCGTGACTTGGTGGAATATCTGATCGGTTCATTGGACGATGACGGACTGCTCCGTAAGTCATTGGAGAGCATCTGTGATGAACTGGTGATTTATGCCGGCATCGAATCGACAGAAGAAGAACTGGAAGAAGCACTCTGTATCTTGCAGGATTTTGATCCCGCTGGTATCGGTGCCCGTAGCCTTCAGGAATGTCTGTTGATACAGATTTGCCGGAAGAAGGATGAAGAGAAGAAGCCCAATCCGATACTGGAGTTGGAAGAACGTATCATTAGAGAGTGCTATGAAGAATTCACCCGTAAACACTGGGAGAAGATTATAAAGAAACTGGACATTGATGAAGAGACTTTCCAGGAAGCTCTTAATGAGATAACCAAGCTGAATCCCCGTCCGGGTGCTTCTTTGGGAGAAGCGATCGGCAGGAATCTCCAACAGATAGTTCCCGACTTTATCGTGGAAACGTATGATGATGGAACCATCAATATAAGCCTCAATAACCGTAATGTCCCCGAACTCCGTATGAGTCGCGACTTTACGGAAATGGTGGAAGAGCATACCAAAAACAGGGCTAATCAATCAAAAGAATCCAAAGAAGCGATGATGTTCCTGAAGCAGAAAATGGATGCGGCACAAGGATTTATCGATGCTGTGCGGCAGCGTCAGAATACCCTGATGACTACCATGCAGGCTATCATTGATTTACAACGTCCTTTCTTCTTGGAAGGAGACGAATCTCTGTTGAAACCGATGATTTTGAAAGATGTGGCTGAACGTACCGGACTGGACATTTCAACGATCTCCCGCGTGAGCAACAGTAAATATGTGCAGACAAATTACGGTATTTATCCGCTCAAATTCTTTTTCAGTGATGGGTATACCACGGAGGACGGTGAAGAAATGTCTGTCCGTGAGATACGCAAGATTCTGAAAGAGTGTATTGATGGGGAGGACAAGAAGAAACCGCTGACAGATGATGAATTGGCGGACATCTTGAAAGAGAAAGGTTATCCCATTGCTCGTAGAACGGTAGCCAAATACCGTCAGCAGTTGAATATTCCGGTTGCGCGACTTCGAAAATGAGAACGAATATAAAGTATTAAGTATAAAAAGTATTAAGTATTAGTGCTGATGGACAGAGAGAGAGAACATATCATAGCGGATAAGACAATGTTGCAGGTGGCGAGAGCTACTTCGATGGTCTTTACTCCATTTTCTATTCCGTTTTTATCGTTTCTGGTGTTATTCCTGTTTTCTTATCTTCGTATCATGCCGATACAATATAAGTTGATCGTGTTGGGAATTGTTTACTGCTTTACCATACTGACACCTACCATTACCATTTTCCTGTTTCGTAAAATCAATGGCTTTGCCCGTCAGGAGTTAAGTGAGCGCAAGAAACGTTATGTACCGATTCTGCTGACTATCATCTCGTATGTGTTCTGCCTGTTGATGATGCGCCGGCTGAATATACCTTGGTATATGACAGGGATCATCCTCGTTTCTTTGGTAGTATCTATTATCTGCATTGCAGTGAATTTGAAATGGAAATTGAGTGAACACATGGCAGGAATAGGCGGAGTGATCGGCGGACTGGTTTCTTTCAGTGCTTTGTTCGGTTACAATCCGGTCGGATGGTTATGCCTGTTTATATTGATTGCCGGTATATTAGGTTCTGCACGAATTGTATTGGGACATCACACGTTGGGTGAGGTGCTTTCCGGTTTTGCGGTTGGCTTGATATGTGCCCTTTTGGTACTTCATCCCGTGAGCAACATCTTATTTCGAGTATTTTTATTTTAAAACAGTATAAATCCTAAAAACTAATTATTATGAACTTTCCACAGAATTTGAAGTACACGAACGAACACGAATGGATTCGCGTTGAAGGAGACATTGCATACGTAGGTATCACTGATTATGCTCAAGAACAATTGGGTGATATTGTGTTCGTAGATATACCGACTGTTGGTGAAACGTTGGAAGCCGGTGAGACATTCGGAACCATCGAAGTAGTGAAAACAATTTCCGATCTTTTCCTGCCTGTAGCAGGTGAGGTGCTCGAACAAAACGAGGCATTGGAAGAAAATCCGGAACTGGTTAATAAAGATCCGTATGGCGAAGGTTGGTTGATTAAAGTGAAACCGACAGATATAAAAGCTGTGGAAGACCTGCTGGATGCCGAAGCATACAAAGCAGTGGTGAATGGATAAGGTTTTCTCCATTACATCAATCGAATAATGTAAAAGATACTATAATCCGAAGCCAGCCTTACCCTCTCTTTTGGGGAGAGGGTTGAGAAGTGGCTCTTTAATTTTTATCCTATGACTCCAATTGTAAGTATTATCATGGGTAGCACGTCTGACCTTCCTGTTATGGAGAAGGCTGCGCAACTGCTGAATGATATGCATGTACCGTTCGAAATGAACGCGCTTTCTGCTCACCGCACGCCTGAAGCTGTGGAAGAGTTTGCAAAGAATGCCCGCAGCCGTGGCATTAAAGTTATTATCGCCGCTGCCGGAATGGCTGCCGCCCTTCCCGGTGTAATTGCAGCCAATACTACACTGCCGGTGATCGGAGTACCCGTAAAAGGTTCCGTGCTCGATGGTGTAGACGCACTTTATTCTATCATCCAGATGCCTCCGGGCATTCCTGTGGCAACGGTTGCTATAAACGGAGCGATGAATGCCGCTATCCTTGCCATTCAGATGTTGGCATTGAGTGACGAGAAATTGGCAGAAGCTTTTGCTGCTTACAAAGAAGGACTGAAAAAGAAAATCGTAAAAGCAAACGAAGAACTGAAAGAAGTTAAGTTTGAATATAAAACAAACTAATGTGATTTACGATTTGACAATTTACGATTGACGATTGAAATATCTTCGTAAATCGTATGTTGTCTTTGTACATGGTATCTTGTCTTTCACATTGTGCATAAAGTATTTTTAATCGTAAATCGTAAAATCATAAATCAAAATGGTTGATCTATTCAATTATTTTCGAAGAGAAACCACAGAAGTAAATATTGGGGCTGTACCGTTGGGCGGCCCCAATTCTATTCGTGTCCAGTCGATGACCAATACGTCTACGCAGGACACGCAGGCTTGTGTGGAACAGGCGAAACGTATTGTTGACGCAGGTGGCGAGTATGTCCGCCTCACAACGCAGGGTATCAAGGAAGTGGAGAATCTGATGAATATCAATATCGGACTACGCAGTCAGGGATATATGGTTCCATTGGTTGCCGATGTGCATTTCAATCCGAAAGTGGCGGATGTAGCTGCTCAATATGCGGAAAAGGTGCGCATCAATCCGGGAAACTATGTAGATGCTGCGCGTACTTTTAAGAAACTGGAATATACAGACGAGGAGTATGCGCAGGAAATACAGAAAATCCATGACCGGTTTGTCCCGTTCCTGAATATCTGTAAGGAGAATCACACTGCGATCCGGATTGGTGTGAATCATGGTTCTTTGTCCGATCGCATCATGTCACGCTATGGTGATACTCCCGAAGGAATGGTGGAATCCTGTATGGAATTCCTTCGTATCTGTGTAGCGGAGAACTTCACAGATGTGGTGATTTCTATCAAAGCCTCCAATACCGTGGTAATGGTGAAAACCGTTCGTCTGTTGGTGGACGTCATGGAAAAAGAGGGGATGGCTTTCCCGCTACACCTCGGAGTGACAGAAGCCGGAGACGGAGAGGACGGGCGTATCAAATCGGCTCTCGGCATCGGAGCATTGTTGAGCGACGGGTTGGGCGATACCATCCGCGTATCTTTGAGTGAAGCACCCGAAGCTGAAATTCCGGTAGCCCGTAAATTGGTGGATTATGTTCTGTTGAGGCAGGATCATCCTTATATTCCGGGATTGGAGGCGCCTGAATTCAACTATCTGTCTCCTGAACGCCGTAAGACAAAAGCGGTCCGTAATATCGGAGGCGAACATGTGCCCGTAGTCATTGCCGACCGCATGGACGGAAAGACAGAAGTAAATCCGCAATTCACTCCGGACTATATTTATGCCGGAAGAGCCTTGCCCGAACAATGGGAAGAAGGTGTGGAATATATTCTTGATGCGGACGTATGGCAAGGAGAGGCCGGAACCTGGCCTGCTTTCAATCATGCGCAATTACCGTTGATGGGTGAATGTGATGCAGCGCTTAAATTCCTGTTTATACCCTATATGGCCCAAACAGATGAAGTGATAGCCTGTCTGAAGTACCACCCGGAAGTGGTAATCATCTCTCAAAGCAACCATCCGAACCGTTTGGGTGAGCACCGTGCATTGGTGCATCAGCTAATGACGGAAGGTTTGCAGAATCCGGTTATCTTCTTCCAGCATTATGCGGAAGATGATGCGGAGAATTTGCAGATAAAATCCGCAGCCGATATGGGAGCCTTGATCTTTGACGGTCTTTGCGATGGTATCTTCCTGTTCAATCAGGGCAGTTTGAGCCATGCCGTTGTCGACGCCACTGCTTTCGGAATCTTGCAGGCCGGACGTACCCGTACCTCTAAGACAGAATACATATCCTGTCCCGGTTGCGGCCGTACGCTTTACGACTTGGAGAAAACAATCGCCCGTATCAAGGCAGCCACTTCACATTTGAAAGGCTTGAAGATCGGCATTATGGGCTGTATCGTGAATGGTCCCGGTGAGATGGCGGATGCTGACTACGGTTATGTAGGAGCAGGACGGGGCAAAATCAGTCTTTATAAAGGCAAGGTGTGTGTAGAAAAGAATATTCCTGAAGAAGAGGCGGTAGAACGACTCCTGGAGTTTATCCGGACAGATCGGGAAGAAAACCAACAATGATAATTGGGCACGGAATACAGGTGATGGGGACTGATCTCATAGAAAACCTGTCATCCGTGCCTAACTTTCATGATGAGGATTCTACGGCGACCGGTAACGAGTGCCATTCTTGAACTTTCCTCAAATGCCAATTGCTGAATTCGTTTTAGCTCTTTTAGTTCTTCTTCTCTATTATAAAACCTCATAGTCAGTGAATTATATTAGTAACTGTGGTTACTGTAACCACGGTTACAAAGATGTTTATTCTGAAGGGAACAGCAAACTTTTTCTTTCTTTTATAAATTCTTTACCCTTTCCAATTAAAAATTTTATGATCGTTTCTATTGATTTGTACCAGTCTTATTGTCAAACTGTCAGGATGATATTTAAGTATTTGAATAGCAGTGTTATATCACCTGACGATAGATGTTGATAATAGGCTGACAATAAAATATATCTACTTTTACTGTCAGCCTTATTTTTATTTCTTATGATCCTTTTATGACTTGATAAATAATAGTCTTAGAAGCATGTTCTGAAGTAACGTCGCATTTTAATAACAGCCTCCCAAAGTGATATCTACCTATATAGTTCCATTAACGTGCCTATGTAGTTGCCCTAGAGTGTCAGTATAGTTCTACTGAAGTACCGCTATCTTTACTTTGTCACGGCCGTGGTGACTTCTTCCCACAGCCGTGACGAGTTCCTACCACGGCCGTGGAAAGATCTCGTCACGGCCGTGGAGAGTTAACAATACTGATGCTTTAATGGAACAATACCTGCTTGTTAAGTGAAAGATACCGGCTATATATCATTCATTTAATAGGGGGATTCATTTTAAAAGGCTGCTTTCTATGTGGATGGTATGGTTACTGCAGGCGATGATGTCCTTTGGGTGCATCCTGCCCCAAAGCAATCAAATAACAGGCTGACAATAAAAGTTCTAATTTTTTATTGTCAGCCTATTGTCATAGCTTATTGTCAGCATGTAAACCGATGATAATCATTATACTATCGGGGAAAAACTTTGGTTGACAATAAGAATCATCAAATTTATATGGTTCTTCTTCAAATTCCGTGCTAGTAAAGCTCATTGAAAGGTTGATGGATAAAGGGATATCGGCATATTAGAAATAGCAAATAAATTATCCAAGCTATATGCATCTTAAAGTACCCCGGAATAGCCATGAATAAGGTTATTGAACATAAATAAGTAGCACGGAATTTGATTAAGAACCATTTATATGTAGACCTAATATCTGTCTTTCCAATAGTACACATCTTTACAAAAATAGAGGGGAACTCCTGGATGAATCCATTTGTTCCCCTCGAGGGTAT
>NZ_GG774808.1:57052-79238 GCF_000163675.1 Bacteroides sp. D22
TGGTTCTTCTTCAAATTCCGTGCTAGTAAAGCTCATTGAAAGGTTGATGGATAAAGGGATATCGGCATATTAGAAATAGCAAATAAATTATCCAAGCTATATGCATCTTAAAGTACCCCGGAATAGCCATGAATAAGGTTATTGAACATAAATAAGTAGCACGGAATTTGATTAAGAACCATTTATATGTAGACCTAATATCTGTCTTTCCAATAGTACACATCTTTACAAAAATAGAGGGGAACTCCTGGATGAATCCATTTGTTCCCCTCGAGGGTATTGCTAGCCTTTATCTCTTATATTTTCAAAGGCAAGTAGCAACATCTAAATGTTACGTTTTCGACTTTGCAGTCGTTCGGGTGCCGCTCCATCCGAATTGACTTGCCTTTGTGGTTATTATTAACTTGTTGTTTTACATCTACCGCAAATTTATAGGCACAAAAAAAGCGGAGAGCATTTGCCTATCCGCCAGAGAGGGAGTCGAAGCCCTAAACACACAAACAGGAAACACTCCCCGCATATTGCAAGGAGCATCTATCTGCTTCTCTGTGTGTTTGGAATTTTCGACTTTTCTCCGGCACAGAAATCAGCTAAACGCTTTTTTTCTTAAAACAAACGATACAGTCGCGCTACGACTGATTGTGCAAAGATAACAATTAATTAAGTTATACAGTCTTTCATTCTTTGTTTTTTTCTCTATGCAGAGTGTTTTTGTTCTATGTTCCATAAAATCGTTTGAAATAGTCTGGTTCCCTTGCTATGACTATATCTCATAAGATTCATATCGTTTATTTTTTATATTTTTACTAAACATCTCGGAGTTATACGAATTATTGCTATTTTTGCCTCACATAATTTCTAAACAATAATTAAATTATTTATTCGTATGAAAAAGGCCTTGTTATTGTTCGCTCTAGTAGCGATAAGCGTAGTGAGTATCAATGCTCAAGACAACCTGAAATGGGGTGTGATGGCAGGTATGAATGTTAGTAAATACACCATTACAGGTTTTGACAGCAGGATAGGTTTTCACGCAGGAGTTAAAGCAGAAGTGGGATTGTCGCAGGATGCGAATGGTAGTGGTGCCTATATGGATTTCGCTGCATTGTTGACATTGAAAGGTGCTAAAGTTGATGGCGGATCACTTGCAAGCATAACATTTAATCCATACTATCTGGAAGTACCAGTACGTGTAGGATATAAATATGCAGTGAATGATGATTTCTCATTATTTGGTAGTGTAGGTCCTTATATTGCTGTCGGACTGTTTGGAAAAGCAAAAGCGAAAGTGGACGGTGATTATTTTGATTTTGATGAAATAGGAGGCAATTCTGCATCCGAAGATATATTTGGCGACGATGGTCTGAAACGATTCGACCTCGGTCTTGGACTGAAAGCCGGAGTTGAGTTCAGTAAGAAATATCAGGTTGCCATAAGCTATGATTTCGGACTTGTTGAGGTAATCAAAGAAGTAGGAATGAAGAACAGAAACCTGATGATCTCATTGGGATATATGTTCTAAAACCGATTTTGCAACTTTGTTGCATAAATCATTTGCTACCTTTGCATCAACTAAATGATGAATGTTATGGGACATTGTAGTTGTGGCGCTCATTCATGCTCAGCAGAAAAAAAGGTTGATGCAAAGGTTTCGAACTTCCATGAATATGGGAAAGTGATATTCTCTCTCCTGCTTCTGGCAGGTGGAATAATAATGAATGCTCTTGATTTAGCATTCTTCCGTGAAGGATATGTTTCTTTGATATGGTATATCGTAGCCTATCTTCCGGTAGGAATTCCGGTGATGAAAGAAGCCTGGGAAAGCATCAGGGAAAAAGACTATTTCAGTGAGTTCACCCTAATGGTTATTGCTACTTTGGGAGCTTTCTATATTGGCGAATATCCGGAAGGCGTAGCCGTGATGCTATTTTATACAGTAGGAGAACTGTTTCAGGGTAAAGCGGTAGATAAAGCCAAACGTAATATCGGAGCCTTATTAGACGTAAGACCCGAAAAAGCACTGGTACTTAGAGAGGGTAATCTTGTTACTGAAAGTCCTAAAAAGATAAAAGTCGGTGAAATCATAGAAATAAAGGCAGGTGAGCGAGTGCCATTGGATGGAATCATGCAGAATGAAGTTGCCGCCTTTAATACAGCTGCATTAACGGGCGAAAGCGTGCCTCGTAATATTCGGAAAGGGGAGGAAGTGCTTGCCGGAATGATTGTAACCGACAAGGTAATCCGACTTGAAGTGACGAGACCTTTTGACAAGAGCGCACTCGCCCGAATATTGGAACTTGTTCAGAATGCCGCCGAACGCAAAGCCCCGGCAGAATTGTTTATTCGCAAGTTTGCCCGTGTTTACACACCGATTGTTATCATACTGGCCGTATTAATTGTATTATCTCCATTTGTCTATTCACTTATCAATCCTGCATTTGTATTCACATTTAATGATTGGTTATACAGAGCTTTGGTCTTTTTGGTGATTTCATGTCCATGCGCATTGGTGGTTAGTATTCCATTAGGCTATTTTGGTGGTATCGGAGCGGCATCCCGATTGGGTATTTTATTCAAGGGCGGTAATTATCTGGACGCTATCACTAAGATCAATACGGTGGTATTCGATAAAACAGGAACCCTGACAAAAGGAACCTTTGACGTGCAGGCCTGTAAAAGTGCAGGCGATATTTCGGAAGAAGAATTAGTGAAACTGATTGCTTCGGTAGAAAGTGATAGCACACATCCGATTGCCAAGGCTGTTGTAAACTACGCAAAAGAACAAAACATAGAACGCGTAACCGTTACCGATACGAAAGAATATGCCGGCTTCGGATTGGAAGCAACGGTAGGCGGAATACCGGTTCTGGTTGGTAATTGCCGGTTACTGTCCAAGTTTGATATATCCTTTCCGCAAGAATTGTTGAAGATAACAGATACCATTGTAGTCTGTGCTGTTGGAAACCGTTATGCCGGTTATCTGTTGTTGGCTGATGCCTTGAAAGAAGATGCAAAGGTAGCTATTGACCGCTTAAAAGCTTTAAATATTGAAAACATACAGATATTATCCGGTGATAAACAGAGTATTGTTACTAACTTTGCGGAGAAGCTCGGCATATCGAAAGCCTATGGCGACTTGCTGCCGGAAGGGAAAGTGAAACACCTGGAAGAATTGCGTCAGGATGAGGCAAACCGGATTGCATTTGTCGGCGATGGAATGAATGACGCACCGGTGCTTGCTTTGAGTCATGTCGGTATTGCTATGGGAGGATTGGGCAGTGATGCAGCCATTGAAACAGCCGATGTCGTGATACAGACAGATCAGCCGTCGAAAGTAGCCGAAGCTATCAAAGTAGGAAAGTTGACACGAAGAATCATTTGGCAGAATGTATCACTGGCATTTGGAGTGAAATTGCTTGTATTGATTTTGGGAGCCGGTGGAATCGCTACTCTTTGGGAAGCTGTCTTCGCAGACGTAGGCGTTGCGTTGCTTGCTATTATGAACGCCGTCAGAATACAGAAAATGATAAAATAGGAGAAAGATGGAAGAAGATATTTATTTGGATAAGCTGGTCAGAAGAGACATTAAGCCAACTGCAATAAGGCTCTTGGTGATAAAAGAGATGATGCAGGCAGAGCGTGCAGTGTCATTGCTTGACCTCGAAACATTGCTCGACACAGTTGATAAATCGACCATATCCCGTACCATCGCTCTCTTCTTGTCTCATCACCTCATACATAGCATAGACGATGGAAGCGGCTCGTTGAAGTATGCCGTTTGCGACAACTCTTGCAATTGTGTGGTACAGGATTTACATTCGCATTTTTATTGTGAGAAATGTCATCGTACATTCTGCCTGGAAGGTACCCATATCCCGGTGATTGATTTGCCTGAAGGATTTACTTTGCATAGCATTAATTATGTCCTTAAAGGGATTTGTCAGGAATGTTCTTCCGTGGGAATGACATTGGCAATGAAATAAAAAAGGCCGAAATCCGGAACGATAAAAAGATCGTCAGGTTTCGGCCTTCTGCTTTCGCTAATATTGTTTGATTAGTCAATATTGGGATTCAAAGCATGCCAGTCCTTAATGGCTGGGATGATTCCCATTTCAATCACTTCGTCACGAAGTTTACATAAGTGTTCGTAGCTCTTTTCTAATTCTTCCTGTTCGGCAGGAGTTCCGGCTATTTCTTTATAAGTAACGCCGTCTTTAGTAATTGAAGTTTCCATCGCCATCATGATATGGTCGAATTTGCCATTGGAAACATACGTTCCGGCAGGCCAGCGGAATGGCTGTCCGCCCATAGCAGCAGCAATCATTTCGATAGACAGATAAGCCGGGCTTTGGAAAGAAGAACGGCCGCGCAGGTCGATGATATGTTTTCCACCCTGGATGACACGTACTTTCAGTGCTTCCCATTCCGTCAACGGAAGGCGGGTAGTACCGATGAAATCGGTCAGGGGTTCTCCTTTTATTTTGGTGGTAGATGCAAATACAGCCATTTGTTCTCCATGACCGCCATACGTACGGCAATTCTGAATGTCGGAAGCGGGGATATGGAAGTATTTCACCAGTTCGTTTTGCAGGCGGGTGCTATCCAACGCAGCCAATGTAGAAACTTGTGAAGGTTTCAAACCTGCATACAATAAAGTAATCAGACCGGTGATGTCTGCAGGATTAAAGATGACAACGATATGTTTTACGTTCGGGCAATATTGACGAACGTCTTTTCCGAATTGAGCGGCAATCTCTGCATTTCCTTTCAACAGATCTTCGCGGGTCATACCTGCCTTACGGGCTGCTCCACCGGAAGAAACAATATAAGAAGCTCCGGTCAGCGCTTCTTTGATGTCGGAAGTATAGGTAAGGTTGACACCTTCAAAACCGCAATGATACAGTTCTTCAGCTACTCCTTCCAAAGCTGGTGCGAATGGATCATAGAGACAAATATTCGGAGTGAGTTTCATCATCATGGCTGTTTGTGCCATGTTGGAGCCGATCATTCCGGCAGCTCCCACAATCGTAAGTTTCTCGTTGGTTAGAAATTCCATAATTTTATATGTTTAAAAAGGTGAATAATTTACTCTTTCTTTTTGTCGCTACAAAGTTAACATATTAGAACGCAGATTGTTCATTGCAAATAGTTTTTCTCGATAACGAAAAGTTATAGCTGACTGATTGAGGGATCTATTCAAAATAGATTATCTTTGCTGCTTATATAATATAATAGATAAGAATATGAGCATCGAATTAGGAAAGTTCAACCAGCTTGAAGTCGTGAAGGAAGTCGATTTCGGCGTATATCTCGATGGTGGGGAAGAAGGTGAGATTTTGTTGCCTACCCGCTATGTGCCCGAGGATTGTAAGATAGGAGATTTTTTGAATGTGTTTCTTTACCTGGATATGGATGAGAGGCTGATTGCTACGACACTGACCCCGTTAGTGCAGGTCGGACAGTTTGCTTGTCTGGAAGTCTCCTGGGTAAATCAATACGGAGCTTTCCTGAACTGGGGATTGATGAAAGACCTATTTGTGCCGTTCCGTGAGCAGAAGATGAAAATGCAGGTTGGACGGAAATACGTGGTTCATGCACATGTGGATGAAGAGAGTTACCGTATTGTGGCTTCAGCAAAAGTGGAACGTTATCTGTCGAAAGAAAAGCCGGAATATGCTCCGGGAGCAGAGGTGAATATTCTTATCTGGCAGAAGACGGACTTAGGCTTTAAGGCAATTATAGATGATATGTATAGCGGTTTGTTGTATGAAAATGAAATATTCTGTCCGTTGGAGACAGGGATGGAAATGAAAGCTTTTGTGAAACAGGTGCGTGAAGATGGTAAAGTAGATTTGATTCTTCAGAAACCCGGTTTTGAAAAGATTGACGATTTTTCGAAAACGCTGCTAGACTATATCAAAGAGCACGGGGGACGAATTAACTTGAATGATAAAAGTCCTGCGGAAGATATCTACGATACGTTTGGTGTCAGCAAGAAAACCTTTAAGAAAGGAGTGGGCGACTTGTATAAGAAACGTCTGATTACCTTGCACGAGGATGGCATTGTTTTGGCGGATTCCTAAACAGAATAGGGATTTCCCTACATACGAATAGAGAGAATCATTGGGGTGGGGAGTTTCCTCACCCTATTTTTGTGGTATCAGATTAAAGATATAAATAATAAAAACTAGATAAGTTATGCGTAAGATTATAATAAGTTTCTGCATCCTGTTCGCTGCCCTTTCCTTACAAGCGCAGTCTGTTAACGGAATCCGTATCGACGGCGGAAATACTCCGATACTTGTTTACTTGGGAGGAAACCAAATCAGTTTGCCTACTACTACCTGCTTTATAGCCAATTTGAATCCCGGACATTATACTGTTGAAGTATATGCCACCCGCTTTACCCGTCCGGGAGAGCGAGTATGGAAAGGAGAAAAATTGTATAAAGACTATGTTTATTTCGATGGTAGGGGAGTGAAAGAGATATGGGTAGACGGACGTGATAACATGCATCCGGAAAGACCCGACCGCCCCGGACAGGGGGGACATCGTCCGGGACAAGGAGAACACCGCCCGGGATATGGTTACAACAGGGTAATGAACGATCAGCTCTTTCAAACGTTTTATAATGAGATGAAGAAGGAGCCTTTTAAAGATGATCGTATAAAGTTGCTTAATGCTGCATTGGCCGGTTCTGATTTTACATCTGCCCAATGTCTCCAACTGACCAAACTTTATACATTTGACGATGACCGGATGGAAATTATGAAGATAATGTATCCCCGCATTGTAGATAAAGAAGCTTTCTTTACAGTGATTAATACCCTGACATTTACTTCCAGCAAGGACAAGATGAATGATTTTGTGATAGGGTATGGTCGGCGTTGATACTATTAACTGTACGGTTGTAGAGATATGTTACGCATGGTTATTGAGGAATATTATCGGAATAATAAATGATAGGAGATTGAATTATGAAACGAATACTGTTTTTACTCTTTGCGGTCGGTCTGACTGCCAATATGACCGTAATGGCTGGAATGAGCACCAGCAAGGTACGTAAGGAGACACGTTTTCTTACCGATAAGATGGCGTATGAATTGAGTTTGAGTACACAGCAATATAATGATGCGTATGAGATTAATTACGACTTTATTTATTCTGTCCGTAATATAATGGATTACGTAGCACGTGGTTACGAATGGGCATTGGATGATTATTATGAAGCTTTGGATATCCGTAACGACGATCTTCGCTGGGTATTGAGTGATGCGCAGTATCGCCGGTTTCTCGGTGCCGAGTATTTCTATCGGCCGATTTATGTAACCGGAGGGAAATGGAGTTTCAGGGTTTACATCAATTACCCGAACCGTAGCTTGTTCTATTTTGGTGTGCCTTATCATTACCGTACTTATTGTGGAGCGCATTATCGTCCGCACTTTCACCATACAAGCTACTATCGGGGAAGATATACTAATTTCAACCATTACTCTGCACCGCACCGGGTGAGAGATCAGAGAGTATATCACTCTTATCGTCGTTCGGACTTCGGTTCTGTCCGGTTCCGTCCGAATACTTCCACTCGTCCGCATAATGCACCGACACGTCCGGGTAATTCTTCCCGTCCGGGTTCATCAACAACACGTCCCGGAACGTCTCGTCCAAGCACATCTACTCGTCCTGATACGTCTCGTCCCGGAACGACAACGCGACCTGGTACGTCTACTCGTCCCCGTCCGGAAACAAGTTCCGGTTCTTCAAGCTCTAATCGCAGGCCGACAAGCGGAAGTTCGACAAGTAGCGGTTCCAACCGTGAAAGTGGAAAAACAAGTAGCAGCTCAAGGGAAAGTTCAAGTAGGCGAAACGATAGTAGTGGTTCCTATAATAGAAATAACAGTTCTGATAGAAACAATAGTTCTTCCAGTCGTGGTAGCTCCGATCGTGGCAGTTCTAGTTCCAATCGTGGCAGTTCTAGCTCCAGTCGTAGTAATTCCAGTCGCAGTAGTGAAAATACTACCAGCCGTCGCAGTAGTACTACCTCTAGCCGTAGTAGCGGTAGTTCGAGTTCTACTCGAAGCAGCGGTAGCTCTACCCGGAGCAATGTTTCCAGCGGACAAACAGAAAGACGCTCTTCTTCCGGAAGTACGAGAAGTAATAGCACTCAAAGCTCTTCCCGTTCTTCTGAAAGAAACAGCAGTTCAAGAAGATAACCTATTCCTTTATTATTTATATCAATCTCATTGCTCCTCAGCGGTAGGAGAACTAGACTCCGGTTTTTCACCGGCTAGACTATTCCGGGCGTCGCCCGTAACTTGGATGTCGGGGCGGATACTATCCGCCTCGATTTCACTTATTACTCCTTGCTGTGCAAGACGTTTTGCAATCAGTTTGTAGTAACCTTCCATATTCTCCTTTAATTGTCCGCCTTCTGCAAAAGAACTGCGGAAATGCTTGGGTTTCGGGATAATGGAAGCCAGGAAAATACTTTCTTCCGTGGTCAGTTGCGAAGGGCGTTTTTTGAAATAATAAGCAGACGCTTCCTGAATACCATAAACGAGTGGTCCCCATTCTACAATATTCAGATATACTTCGTACATACGTTCTTTGGAAGTCAATCTTTCATTCTCTATCAACCACACAATCAATGCTTCTTCCAGTTTACGCGCAAAGTTCTTGTTACGGTTCAGGAATACATTCTTTACCAGTTGCATGGTGATCGTACTTCCTCCGCGTGCAAAGCGTTTCACTTGCAGGTCGTAAATCAGTGCTTCCCGTAAGGCATCGGGCAGGAAACCGCGATGATAAAAGAATGCTCCATCTTCGCTTTGCATGACAGACATTCTTAGAATGGGGGAAATGCTGTCTAAGGGTGTAAAGTGATTGCATGAAGGGCCGATAGGGAAGGTTCGTACCGGCACTCCATTCTCATAAGCTGTGTAAATGAACTCACCGGACATTTTGGAGAGTGAAGTAGCTCCATAGCTTATGATATGGAAATCTTTTTCTTTCAATTCAGATTCCAGTTTGAGACTATCCAGTTGCGCAAAATCAATGTCTAACAGAAAATGATAAGCCAGCTCACCACTTGTCTTGATGCCTTCCAGATTACTGAATAATCCTTTCGGCAGAGAACTGAACAGATCGTCTGCCGGAAACCAGGATTTGTTGACTGCTGCAGTGAAATGCCAGTTTCCTTTCTCCTTCTCGGCCCGTAAATAAGGATGAAACTGGAGTTTGTTGAAGTCAACAATGGTGGTACTGTCCAATTCAAATGAGTGTCCGTTTATGTTCATCTCGTAACAGAGTTGTCCGCGATCGAGATGAATGATTTCAGGAGAGAAGGCTTTATGAAATACGTCCAGTCCGTTCACTCTTGCTTTTCCTTTGAGGAGCAGTTGGGCGGTCGCACGTTTATCTTTAGTCATGCTATAAGATAATGTGTCGAAAGTGACTTCTGCTCCAAAACGGCGGGTAATATAAGGTAGTGAGATTTTCTTTTTCTCCGGAGCAAAGAGAGCTGCTTTTAATGTATAGTCTCTTCTGTTCAGTTCACCCGATGCTTGCCATTGTTGTTGAGGCAGTGTATCTTCTTTTATCTGAATGGTTGATTGAAAATGATTATCCTTAATAACAAAGGAGGGGATGTTGACTGCAACGAAGTTACTATCTTTGCGTTCGGCTATTTTTATTTGGTTGAGTTGGCCGTTTTCGGGCAGAAAGCCGTAAATGAGGTTCAATACCCGGTCGATGCGGTTGGCATAGTTGCTCTCTATGGCAGGCTTTGACTCTGTCTCTTGTTGTCGTTTAAGGAACAGGAAGTCATAGTTGGCTAGGGAATCATATTTGATAAAGTTTATTGCCAGCCCATCCATATGGACATTGCGTACTTCGACTTCTCCTTTTAGTAACTTCCAAAAACTTAGTTTTACGTTGACAGATTGCAATGTCAGCAGGGTATCCCGTTGGTTGGGAATAATAGAAAGTCCTTGTAAAACCACCTTATTGCAGCCTTCCATTTGTAACTTCTGATAATGAATCTGCAGTCCGTATGCCTGTTCGATACGTGTAGTCCGTTTGTCAACGATATGGCATAAAATAATATTGCGGGATATAAAGAGACAAATGAGGCCGGTAAGCAAGATGCCGGTAGCGGATAGAATAATAATTCTTTTTTTGCTGGACGTTTCCATCTTCTTTTTTTTGATATGATAATCGCTGCAAAGGTAGATAATAATTTGGGCAACAAGCGGAGTATTTTCCCATTTTTAGAGTTATATTCATCAGTAGAGAGAAGAAAATACAAAAAAAGGCGCTTTATTTGCAATATTAATCTTTTGTTAAGGTCTGTATTAATCTTTTCGTTTACTCGTTAATGTTACTTTTACGCTCAAAACCAATACTTTTGAAATTATGATGCGAATGAACAAACCGATGACTACTGCAATGTTTTGCATGGCATTATTGCTTGGAGGACTCTCATCTTGTACCACTAATGATGTGGAAGATATACAGGGAGGTGGTGAGCAAGACCTTTATGAAATTAAAGATCGTGCGTTGGGAGAATACCTTGTTTATAACTGTAGCCGTACAGACGAAAACAAGCTTCCTTATGAAATGGCTGTTGCGGAAAATGGCAAATTCTACCTGAACACCCAAAAGGCTGCTACCGTAGAAAATCTCTATCTGGTAAAAAACGATGCGCAGATAGCTAAACTGGAGAATGCGGGATTGGCTACAGCTGCAGTGAAGATTGTAGATATGGACGGTTTGCAGTTCTTTACCGCTCTAAAGACATTGAAGATTACTTCCAATTCGGTGGAGCGTATGGATCTGACTGCATTGACCGAGCTGGAAACGGTTGAGATGAATAATAACTCTGTTACAGCACTGGACTTGTCGCAGAATACAAAACTTATTCGCTTTCGCTATGGTGGAAATTCGGCCGGTGATACATCTACCAAACTTTCTACAATTAGCTTTGCAAATAATAATGTGATAGAACATATTTATTTAAAGAACCAAAATCTTCAGGAGAATGGCTTTATTCTTCCTTCAAACTATGCAGCATTGAAAGAACTTGATTTGAGCAATAACCCGGCTGCTCCTTTTGCTATTCCGGAGGATTTAATGACCCAGTTGACTACTGCTGTCGGAGTGGTGGCTGATTCCGAAGGTGGAGGAGGTGAAGACGGTGAATTGTTCACAATCCCGGATAAGGCTTTTGGAGAGTATCTTTATTATCTTTCAACAGATGCTGGTAAATTGCCACAAGGGCTGGTTGTGAAAGAGGGCAATGAATATCAGTTGGATAAGACGATGGCGGCTACTGTTACGGCGGTAAATGTAGCGAAAACATCAGCCGCTACCAGTGAGTTGGTTACAGCCGGTCTTGAAACGGCAGAGACCCCTATAGCTTCTGTAGATGGCTTGCAGTTCTTTACAGGACTGGTTGAATTTACTGCCACCTCAAATAAGTTTACCGAGGCACTTCCGCTTACTGGACTTAGTAATTTAGAGGTCCTACAAGTGAATACGGCAGGAGTCGGTTCATTGGATTTGAGTGGTAACCCTAAGTTGCGTATTTTGAATTGTAATGGTAGTACGAAAAGTGGATATGGTACGCTTTCGACCATTAATCTCTCATATACCCCCAATCTGGAAACTCTTAATCTGAAAAATAATAAATTGACAGAAATCAATGTTTCGAATCTGGTTAAATTGACAGAACTCGACTTAAGTGGCAATCCTGGTGCAAACTTCAAGATTCCGAGCGCAATATTTAATAATTTGACTACTACTAAAAACAAAGGTGTAGAAGCAGAATAATTCAAATAAAGAATACTATGATGATATATATAGGTGCATTTATAGCCTTACAGGTAATTGTATTGGTAGCTTATTGGCTAATGAAAAAGAATAACCCGCAAGGAGTATTGATGGTAGCCGGGATTTTGATGTTAGCACTTAGCATGTTGCTTGGTATGCATTCGCTAAGTCTGACCGAAACAACGGGGACGCCGGTTTTCGACCTCTTTCGGATTATAAAAGAAACTTTTTCATCGAACATGCTTCGTGTTGGTTTGATGATTATGACTATTGGAGGTTATGTAGCTTACATGAAAAAGATCAAGGCTAGTGATGCATTGGTATATGTGTCTATGCAACCGCTGGCTATTTTCAAGAAGTTTCCCTATATCGCTGCTTCCATTGTAATCCCTATCGGACAGATGCTTTTCATTTGTACACCGAGCGCAACAGGACTTGGTTTGTTGCTGGTTGCTTCTATCTTTCCTATTTTGGTAGGTTTGGGAGTGAGTCGTCTGACGGCAGTATCGGTTATTTCTGCCTGCACTATTTTTGATATGGGTCCCGGTTCGGCCAATACCGCCCGGGCGGCGGAACTTGTCGGTCAAAATAATATGCTGTACTTTGTTGAACACCAGCTTCCGCTGGCCATTCCGCTTACTATTTTGCTAATGATTGTTTACTATCTCACCAATCGTTATTTTGACCGCAAGGATCGCCAGTCAGGACGTACGCAACCAGAAATGATGGATACAAAAGATTTCAAGGTGGATATTCCATTGATTTATGCGATTCTGCCAGTGTTGCCGTTATTCCTGTTAATCATCTTTTCGAAATATGTACACCTGTTCGACCCTCCGATTGAATTGGATACCACTACGGCTATGTTTGTCTCTCTGGCAGTTTCCATGTTGTTTGAGTTGATACGTCTTCGTTCTTTTAAAGCTGTTTTTATGACTATGAAATCATTCTGGGAAGGGATGGGTAAGGTATTTACCAATGTGGTGACACTGATTGTTGCGGCAGAAATCTTCTCTAAGGGGTTAATTAGCCTTGGCTTTATTGATGCGTTGGTTGAAGGATGTACCAGTCTGGGATTCTCTGGCATTTTGGTTTCGATTGTCATTATCCTGATTCTTTTCCTGGCTGCTATCCTGATGGGAAGTGGAAATGCTTCGTTCTTCTCGTTTGGTCCGCTGGTTCCGTCAATTGCTACCAAAGTCGGTATGACTCCCGTAGATATGATATTACCTATGCAATTAGCATCGAGCATGGGACGGGCGGCATCACCTATTGCCGGTGTCATTATTGCTATCTCGGAGATTGCCGGCGTGTCGGCTACCGATTTGGCCAAACGCAATATCATTCCGCTGACAATTACACTGATTGTAATGATAGTTATTCACTTTTTTATCTAACAAGTAATACTGATTATGATGTTCAAACTGATTCAAAATATACATCTTTATGCTCCTGAAGACAGGGGGATGAACGACCTGCTTATTTGTGGTGAAAAGATTGCTTGTATCGCACCCCATATCGATATTCGGGGATTAGAGGTGGAAGTGATCGATGGGGCAGGCATGAATGCTGCTCCCGGCTGTATAGACCAGCACGTACATATCATTGGCGGAGGCGGACAAACCGGCTACTTTTCTTTGGCCCCTGAAGTACCGTTAAGCCGTTTACTGGCTTGTGGAACGACTACGGTAGTCGGACTGTTGGGAACCGATGGTTTCGTGAAACAATTACCGGCACTGTATGCCAAAACGAAAGCACTGTGCATGGACGGTATATCCGCTTATATGCTTACCGGTTACTATGGCCTGCCCACTCCCACATTGACAGATAGCATTGCCAACGATTTGATTTTCATTGATAAAGTGATTGGCTGTAAGATAGCAATCAGTGACGACCGTAGTTCCTATCCTACTAAAACCGAATTGATGCGTATCATTCAGCAAGTACGCTTGGGAGGTTTTACTTCTGCCAAAGGCGGAGTGATGCATGTGCATTTGGGAGCTTTGCCCGGAGGAATTGAGCTATTGTTAGAGATAGCACGGGAGTATCCTTCATTAATCAGCTATATTTCTCCTACTCACATGGGACGTACACACGATTTATTCTTGCAAGGAATTGAATTTGCCCGTATGGGGGGAATGATTGATATTTCCACAGGAGGAACAAAATATTGTGAACCTTATGAAAGTGTACTGGAGGGATTGAATGCCGGAGTATCTATTGACCGTATGACTTTCTCATCGGATGGTAATGCCGGCGTACGTCGTAAGGATCCGATAACCGGTGAGGATAGTTATACTGTGGCGCCGTTACATCGAAACCTAGAGCAAGTGATCCGGCTGATTGTGGACGGAGGCATTGCTCCTTCGGATGCTTTCCGCCTGATAACTTCCAACCCTGCCCGTACAATGAAGCTGAAAGGAAAAGGAGAACTTCGGGAAGGATGGGATGCGGATATAACGCTGTTTGATGACAATTGGAAACTGCAAGGTGTCTATGCCCGTGGTGCGGAAATGATGCACGAAGGTGTCGTGATGCGTAAGGGAAATTTTGAAATGTAATACTAAAACAACATGGATATGAAAAAATATCTATTATTCCTGATAGGGCTATTCTTGCTCCTTCCGGTAATGGCACAGACAGACGAAGGTAGTGATGACGCCGAAATAGTGGAAGCCAGCGATGAAAGTTTATCAGATATCGACAATAAAGTAGTCCTCCATCGCTATAAAATGGGGGATGGCTTAAGATTCACAACACAAGGCGGCAATAAACTGACGGTCAGCGGGATGGTACAAACATCGGTAGAAAGCCGTCGCTTTGAAGATGTGGATCAGATGTACAACCGTTTTCGTGTGCGTCGTGCCCGTGTACGTTTTGATGGAAGTGTCTATCACGATAAATTGCGTTTCCGGTTGGGACTCGACTTGGTGAAAGGTAGTGAGACGGATGATGACTCCGGGTCGTTATTGATGGATGCCTATGCTGCCTATCGCCCTTGGGGCTCTAAACTTGTCATTTCGTTTGGGCAGCGTTCCACTCCTACGGATAACTATGAATTGCAGATGAGTTCTCACACGTTACAGTTTGGTGAACGTAGTAAAATAACTTCTGCATTTAGCACGATTCGTGAATTGGGTGTTTTTGCCGAAAGTTCTTTCCGGCTAGGCAGCAAAGGACTTTTACGTCCTTCCATTGCTATCACCGATGGTTCCGGTCCGATCTCGGAAGGAAAGCGTTATGGTGGATTGAAGTATGGCGGCCGGTTGAATTACCTTCCTTTTGGAGCTTTCCGTTCGATGGGAGGAAGCAGAGAAGGGGATATGGCTTACGAACTGACTCCGAAGTTGAGTGTCGGTGTTGCATATAGCTATGCGGACGGTACATCCGACCGTCGTGGCGGGCGCAGTAACGGAGATATTCTTTATATGAATGACCGTGATGAAATAGATCTTCCCGATTATGCTAAACTGGTGGCGGACTTTGCTTTTAAGTATCGCGGATTTTCGATGTTGGGCGAATATGCAAAGACATGGGGATATGTTCCTTCTTCTATAACGAAACGGGTACGAAACGACGGTTCCACCGCTACCACCTTTGACGTGAACGGAGAACAGAATGTAGAAGCTTACATCAAAAACCGAATGATGTTGGGACAAGGATTTAATATCCAGGCAGGATATATGCTCCGTAGTCTTTGGAGTTTTGATTTGCGCTATACATACCTTAAGCCTGATGAATATTCGTATATGAATAATAATCTGTATTTCAACAGGCATAACTTTTATGATTTCAGTGTCTCCAAGTATCTGACACGCAATTATGCTGCCAAGATACAATTGACTGTCGGACTGGCTCGTAGCAATGGTGAAAACCGTACTCCTGATAGTACATACACCTATAATGGCAATGAGTGGATAGGTAACCTATTGTTCCAATTTAAATTCTGATGAAGCTATGAAACGAATATTATTAATACTCTGTCTTTTATTGTCCGGTCTTCCATTCTATGCCCAACAGACCGGAAAGGTGACGGTGAAGTTTTTCCCGGATCCGCAGGTCGATATTGATACCCCGGCATTTGCCAAGAAACACGGCTTCACCACATATCGTGAGATGATGACGTTCTTACATGACCTGGCTACTACGTATCCGGAACGAGTGAAACTTCAAATTGTTGGTCGCACCCAGCGTGGACGTGAAATACCCATGATAAAAGTGAGCAAGGGAGGAAATGATAAATTACGTGTCCTCTATACAGGGTGTGTGCATGGAAATGAACCTGCTGGCACCGAAGGTCTTCTGTATTTTATGAAACAACTGACTTGTGACTCTCAACTGTCTGCTCTGCTTGATAAAATGGACTTCTATATTATGCCTTCGGTAAATATTGACGGAAGCGAACAGGGAGAACGGGTCACTGCCAATGGTATAGACCTGAACCGTGATCAGACGCTTTTGTCAACTCCGGAAGCACGTACCTTACAACGGGTTGCTTTGACAGTCAAACCTCATTTGTTTATTGACTTCCATGAGTATAAACCACTCCGCGCTTCTTATGAAGAAGTGACCGACGGACTGCTGGTTACCAACCCTAACGACTTTATGTTTTTGTGGAGCAGCAACCCGAATGTGTCTCCGGCATTGCGTACTGTTGTAGACGAATTTTATGTGCCTGAAGCCATTCGCATGGCCGATGCGGAAGGGCTGACACATCACACCTATTTCACTACCAAAAGTAATCGTGGAGAAATTATATTCAATATTGGCGGTTCCTCACCCCGTTCTTCCACTAATATCATGGCCTTGCGTGGAGCTATCTCCATGCTGATGGAAGTACGTGGTGTCGGTCTGGGGCGTACCTCCTATAAGCGTAGGGTATATACTGTTTACAAATTGGCAGAGTCATTTGCCCGTACTACTTTTGAACATGAAGGCCAAATACGAAAAGCAGTGGACGAATCCGCTCATTATAATGGTGATGTTGCTGTGACATTCCGTTCAAAGGCCGCTTCCGGTTATCCATTGACCTTTATCGACATGCTTGCCTGTAAAGAGGTGACTGTGCCTGTTGAGGCACGTATTGCTCCCGAATCGGAAGTCGTATTGACCCGCCAACGTCCTGTTGCCTATTATCTGGATGCGAACCAAAATCGTGCAGTCGAAATATTGCAGCAATATGGAGTTGAACTGGAGCGGCTGGCATCTCCGGAAACGATTGAACTGGAGTGCTATACCGTTACCAAGGCGGTAGAAAGTCATGATTTAGTGGCTGGTATCTTGCCGTTGAACGTGGTAACAAATACCAGTAACCGTACGATTACTCTTCCGGCCGGTAGCTATCGTATTTCCATGTCCCAACCTTTGGCTACCCTTGTGACAGTATTGCTGGAACCGGAATCGGCCAATGGTTTCGTCAACTACCGCGTGATTGATGCTGCAGTAAATAATACGCTGGGCGTCTATCGTAAAATGAAATAGATTAATTAATGACGATAAATAGAATACAAGATATGAAAAAGATAATAATAGGAGTTTTCTCCTTGATTTTGGCTACTGGTCTGTATGCGCAGACAATTGGAAACGAGGCATTTCCGCAACTGAAAGATGGTTTGCTTGACTTGAACTTGAGAGCACCCGGTCAGAAACTGCGTTTTGGCGGTTATCTCCAGGGTTCCGGTTACTATACAGATATAAAGAACGCAGAGTCGGAATATGGATTTGATATCGATCATGCTTATTTGAGCCTGGAAGGTTCGTTCCTGAATGAGAAACTGGGCTTCTTCTTGCAAGCTGATTTTGCCGATTCTTATCCTTTATTGGATGCATGGGTTTCGTATGCTCCCTGGAAACAATTGAAAATCAGTGCCGGACAGAAACAGACCTTTACTAATACCCGGCAAATGATGATGCTCGATCAGGGACTTGCTTTCGGTGAACATTCGTTGATGGATCGTACATTCTCCCGCACAGGGCGTGAATTGGGATTATTTGTTGAAAGCCGCTTGTCACTTGGCAAGTTAGGATTCGATTTAGGTGCTGCTGTTACTTCCGGTGACGGACGCAATTCATTTGGTTCCTCAAGTACTGATCCGGATTTGGGCGGATTGAAATATGGCGGACGTGTCACTGTTTATCCGTTGGGTTTCTTTACGAGCGGTAATGAGTTGGTCTTTAATGACTTTATTCGTGAGAAATCTCCTAAACTGGCTATCGGTGCGGCATATAGTTATAATGTCGGTGCCAGCAATATGGTAGGTGAAGGGCATAATGATTTTCAGATGTATGATAAAGAAGGTGCTGCGGATTATCCCGACTATCGTAAGCTGTCGGCCGATTTACTATTCAAGTGGAATGGCTTCTCGTTGTTGGCAGAGTATGTCAATGCAACGGCGAATGGCTTGAACGGACTTTATGTAGAAAAGGATGAGGGTGCAAAATTGAAACCGCGTCAGATAGCCAATTACTTGGCTTTGGGAAATGGACTCAATGTACAGGCCGGATATCTTTTCCGTAAATTATGGGCACTGGATGTCGCTTATAGTAAAGTGAACCCCGAATGGAAAGAGACGGGGCAGAGTGTCTTGCGTGAGGCGGATAACATTACTTTCGGCGCATCTAAATATTTCAATAATAATACGTTCAAGTTGCAGCTGGCCGGTTCATATACCTCATACAATCAGTTAGTGGGTGCAGGTTCCAAGGAATTTCAGGTTAAGTTGAATCTTCATATTCTCTTTTGATAATGATGCGTGTAGCAAACTTATTGATTTTACTTATTGCCGTATTGATGACGAGTTGTTTTAAAGACGACGAATCAGAATCTTTGGGAGAAACCTCCAAGTTTCTCCCGGGAGACGGTATCGTGACATATTCCGGATATGCGCCTTTGGCTGACCGTCCTGTCCGCATACATTTTCATATCCCTGCCAACGGGGATATGAAAAAGATGCCGATGTTGTTTGTTTTTCCCGGACTGGAAAGGAATGCTGCTGATTATCTGAATGCATGGCGTACAGAAGCGTCCAATAGGAATGTGATGGTATTTGTGTTTGAGTTTCCTACGGAGACTTACTCTACTGCACAGTATATCGAAGGCGGTATGTTTCAGGGAAATACACTGCTCGACCGTTCGGAATGGACATTCTCGCTTATCGAGTCCGTTTTTGATACTGTCCGGAAAGATACCGGTTCTTCGCGGACTAAATATGATATGTGGGGACATTCTGCCGGAGCGCAGTTTGTGCACCGGTATGTGACGTTTATGCCCGATACTCGTGTCGACAGGGCAGTGAGTGCCAACGCGGGCTGGTATACACTACCTGATGTGGATGTTGCTTATCCTTATGGCCTGAAAAATACGGATGTCGCGACTTCTTCCCAAGTAGCATCGTTGCTTGCCCGTAAACTGATTGTTCATTTGGGTACGGCAGATACGGATCGTAACGGACTGAACACTTCAACCGGTGCCGAAGCACAAGGCGCAAACAGATATCAGCGTGGTAAGTATTATTTTTCGGAGGTAAAGCGTATCAGTGCCAAAGGCGGTTATTCGTTGAACTGGGATAAGTATGAGGTGACAGGTGTTGCGCACGAGTATGCTAAAATGGCGGCAGCCGGGGCAAAAATACTCTATTAAGTAAGACCAAAATTTTGAGTCATCAGTTAAATAGCTTATTTTTGTTGACCTATTCATCAGACACAGGTATTTAAAATGTTTCTATCGGCATCGTATATACAAGGCTTCTATTCTTCAGGGCAAAAGATTATATTATTGATATTCTGCCTCCTTTTCACTGTATCCCTGCGTGCTGTGCGTTCAGCAGAAGAGATTAAGAGTGTCAAGGCAGATCAGATACTTGATACCAAGCAGTTTAATTACTTGGATAAGGGAAGTGTCATCACATTGCAAGTCATGCTTCCCGGACAGGATAAAGTGGTGTTTGAGTCGCTGATGCGCATTGAAAGTACAGATAAAGAGTTATATAATCTGATTCTTTCCCGTTCTCCTCAAGCCGGTACCGAATTATTATGGGTGTGCAATTCGGAGGTGGAGAAAGTGCAGGTCAGTTCTCCGGAAGATTCAATCTCAACCGATACCATGTCGGTTGGCTTTTCGGTTTATTTTCCGGCAGACTCCGTTTATATATCCGCAAATGGACATTCTTATGCCTTTTCGTCGCATGGTATCCGTTCGGACCGGGGGTATCGGTTCCATATTCTTGGCGATAAACGTTCTCATTTGAAGTTACTTGAGAGGCACGCTGAATTGTTGTCGGTTGGAAAGGAAGAACAACATCTGTCCGCCTGGTATTGGATTCTGTTGATTATAGTGGTGGACATGATTGTATTTCTGGGGATGCATTGGCGGCGTAGGCGCCAGAAGAGGTTGAAGGCAAGCAACCGGGTTGAAATACTCACTTCATTTGGCGATGAAGGAGAAAAGGTCAGGTTGCCCCGCTATAATGCCGTTTATCTGTTTGGTGGATTGCAGGTTTTTGACCGTAATGGTGAAGAAGTCTCGCAACGTTTTTCTCCGCTTTTGCGTGAGTTGTTTGTTTTGCTGATCTTGCGGTCGGCGGAGAATGGAATATCGTCGGAAGAACTCACTACCATGTTGTGGTTTGATAAAGATGATGTAAGTGCCAAAAACAATCGGGCGGTTAATCTTTCCAAGTTGCGGGTGCTGGTAGAATCTGTTGGCGGGTGTACGATTTCCAAGATCTCGGGTAACTGGCGGGTGCAATTTGAGAAGAACGCTTTTGTGGATTACTATGAATGTCTTCCGGAGCGGATTCGTCCCGATAGCCTGACAACTGAACGAATCAAAATCATTGCAGCACTGACTGCTAAGGGGGGCTTGCTGAATGAATGTGACTATCTGTGGCTTGACGCTTTTAAAAGCCGGATAGCAGACAATCTTATTGAGTCTTTATTAAAGTACGCCACTTTACTGGATGAGCATGAAGCTTTTGATACCAAACTATTAATATCCGATATTATCTTCCGGTTCGACTCCGTGAACGAAGCGGCACTTAGACTCAAATGTGCCACATACGTATTCATGCGTAAGCAATATATGGCTAAGACTACCTATGAACACTTCTGCAGGGAATATAAATCACTGTATGACGAACCTTTCGAACATTCTTTCAATAGCATTATTAGTCAGTAATTTATTTATTTGTTCGTTTTTTAATTGGTTGTTCGATTCTAAGCGTACAACTGTTCATTTTCGTACACCATTCTGTTTTGCAATCTTTCTGATTATTAACTTGTTATCTTTTTGGCACGCTCGTTGCATATCTATAGTCGCAAGCGGACAACGAAGAAACATGAAAAAAGTTCAGAATGTTGCAACCGTTTGAGACACTTGATCCGTCTAATAAACAGAAGAACAAAAAACAGAATGTTGAACAAATAAAAAATATACAATTATGAAAACTACAGTATTATTCAGAATGATCGTTTTAGTTGCTATGGTATTTGCAGGTATCTCTAATGCAACAGTGAAGGCACAAAACAATAACTTCATTACTAATGAAGAAACAGTAGGTGATCTTGTAGTATCGAAGGTGATTTACAGATTAGATGGCTCTCTTTATCGCCACATGAAATATGATTTTACCTATGACGATCAAAAGAGAATGGCTACCAAAGAGGCTTTCAAATGGGATGCTTCCACTGACAAATGGCTGCCGTACTTCAAGATTGATTATACTTATTCTTCTAATGAAATCACTTTGGTATACGCACGTTGGAATGATTCTCACAGAGCTTACGATGCGGCTGTTGAAAAGAGCGTGTACGAATTGAACGACGCTAATATGCCGGTAGCTTATATGAACTATAAATGGAATGATAAATGGATTGAAGAATCTAGTGTGAACTGGGCTATGAACGTGGCTACTCCGGCAACGAATGAAGCAACTCTGTTGACTGCCAGCAGATAAAAATAAATTAGGAGTTGTGAAACTCCTTCTCTCTCTTAATTTAACTGCATTAAAAACGGTGGATTGCCCTATGAGGAAGTCCACCGTTCTGTTTATCTGATAAACAGCTTATATTGATTTGTATTACTTTCCGGTGTGCTTATTTAGTCGTCCCTTAAAAAGTACTCATCTGCGGGATATTGCAAGAAAACAGTGTCCCGCAGATTTTTTCAACAAGTAGCCAAAGAACCCTCATGGCTCTTTTGAAGTTGTACGCTGCTGCGGCTAAGAGCAGATTGACAACATCCCCGAACACACCTTTATAAAAGTTGCGTCCTAAACGAAAGTCTGATTTCAAATGCCCGATAGTCGGCTCTATTCCTGCACGCTTGCAGAATAGCTTATGTTTCTTCTTGCGTGTGTAA